>NZ_JBEAFH010000063.1:0-56582 GCF_040061575.1 Klebsiella sp. CB_Kp196 | reverse complement strand
CCCGTAGCCCGGGCAAGGCGCGTTAAGCGCCGCCCCCGGGAAAAGAGCGCAGAGTAGGATATTTTCCCGGAGGCGATGCTGCGCATCAGTCCGGGCTACTTGACCCGCGTCGAACTCGCCGGGCGATTGCTTTATGGCAATCCGCAGTAAGATGTTACTTCTTCTTCGACGGGTCGTTCTTCGGCCAGTCGTCATCGTCGTCCCACTTGTCGTTGAAGTCGCGATGCGGGGGCAGATCCGGTTTATTGTTGAGAAATTTTTTGTGGTCAACGCGGGTCAGATCTTTAATCACGTTGATCATCACGCCCACCAAAAATACCAACACCAGAACCCACCAGTATTTCGTTAGCCAATCCATGCGCTTACCTCTTCTCTATTGATGCCGTCAGGCGACCAGCTGTTCCATGATGCGTTGGTACATCCGCGCCAGCAGCTGGAGGTCGGCGGCATTCACACACTCGTTTATTTTATGAATGGTGGCGTTCACCGGCCCCAGTTCAACCACCTGCGCGCCCATACGCGCGATAAAGCGCCCGTCGGAGGTGCCGCCGTTGGTCAGCAGCTGCGGTTTTATTTCATTATAGTGCTCAATGGCGTTAACCACCGCATCAACCAGCTTACCGCGGCTGGTCAGGAACGGCTGGCCTGAGAGCCACCAGTCGACGCTGTAGCGCAGCGCGTACTTCTCCAGCAGCGCCACGACGCGCGCTTTAATCATTTCGTCGGTCAGCTCGGTGCTAAAGCGGAAGTTGAACTGGACGAACATATCGCCGGGAATTACGTTGTTGCTGCCGGTGCCGGACTGCACGTTAGCGATTTGCATACTGGTCGGCGGAAAGAACTCGTTGCCCTTATCCCATTCGATATTCACCAGCTCCGCCAGCATCGGCGCGGCGCGGTGCACCGGGTTATCGGCGAGATGCGGGTAGGCCACGTGCCCCTGTACGCCGTGAATGGTCAGGTTGCAGGTCAGAGAGCCGCGACGGCCGTTTTTCACCACATCGCCGACGACTTCGGTGCTGGAGGGTTCGCCGACCAGGCAATAATCCAGGCGCTCGTTGCGCGCCATCAGTGCTTCAACAACCTTAACGGTGCCGTTTTTCGCGCTGGCTTCTTCATCAGAAGTGATCAGGAAGGCCAGACGACCTTTATGATTTGGATACTGAGCGACAAAACGTTCGGCGGCGACGACCATTGCCGCGAGCGAGCCTTTCATATCCGCGGCGCCGCGGCCAAACAGCATGCCGTCGCGAATGGTGGGTTCAAAGGGGGGGTTAATCCAGCGATCGGCGTCCCCCGACGGGACGACATCGGTATGGCCGGCAAACGCCAGCGTTTCCCCGCGCCCGCGCCAGGCCCAGAAGTTTTGGGTATCCCCGAAATCCATCGGTTCAACGGTAAAGCCAATCGCACGCAGGCGTTCAATCATTAACGCCTGGCATCCCGCATCATCGGGGCTGAGGGAAGGGCGGCGAATAAGCTGCTGAGCCAGCTCAATGACCGGGCAAGACATAGACTACACCTCGTTAAACTGCTGATAACTTGATTCACTGAAACCCAGCAGCATAGGCTGACCGGGCGCGCAGAGCAATGGGCGTTTAATGATTGCCGGCATTTCCAGCATCAGTTTTGCCGCAGCGTCGGCGTTATTGATACCGGCGCGGACCGTTTCATCCAGCTTGCGCCACGTCGTCCCCCGGGTGTTAAGCAGGGCTTCCCAGCCGAGTTCAGCGATAAAGGTATCTAATAAAGTGCGATCCAGACCATCGACACGATAATCATGAAAGCGATATTCTATCTGCTGCGTCTCCAGCCAGCGGCGAGCCTTTTTTATGGTGTCGCAGTTTTTTATCCCGTACATGGTAAGCATGATTAAACCTTTTCCGTTGAATTAAACGATTGGCTAAGAATGTTCCGAATATATAAGCCCTGAATAAATAATACGTGAAATGCTTTAATAAATATCGTTTTTTCCCGTCGGGATATATTCATTGTTACATTTTGGCTGTTTTTTGAACGCCCCCTGACGGCGTTTCCTGGCCTCGAGGCGGATTCCGGTGATTCAGGCTGATGAACAAATGTTGCTAAATGTTGCTGTTGGTCACATTAAAATGCGCAAAATCGGCTCATAGTACTTACGAATGAAAGAGAACGTTCCGCAGGGGGTAATGAAAGTTATCAGTACGATAGCGCAAACAGGCTTTTAACCATCAATGAATTTGCATAAAATCACCCATAATAATAAGAGAGGCTATTATGATTGAACACGAACTGGGGAACTGGAAAGACTTTATCGAAGGCATGCTTCGTAAATAGTTTTCCGCAATAAAAGCATGGCGATTTCACAGGCAGAATAATAATGCAGTTGAAGCGACCACATGAAAAAGGCGACCTGTCCGGTCGCCTTTTCTGTTATTTGGCCCTGGCGAAAATATCGTCAGGGCGCGTCCCGATTATTGCGGCCGTTCCTTGAGCGGGAAGCGGCGGCGTACCAGCACAAAGAACAGCGGCACGAAGAAGATAGCCAGCACCGTGGCGGAAATCATCCCGCCCATCACCCCGGTGCCGACGGCATGCTGGCTGCCGGAGCCCGCCCCGGTGCTGGTGGCCATCGGCAGTACGCCGAAGATAAACGCCAGTGAGGTCATCAGGATCGGCCGCAGACGCTGGCGGCAGGCGGAGAGCGTGGCGGTAAGCAGATCTTCGCCTTTCTGATTCAGCTCATTGGCAAATTCGACAATAAGAATGGCGTTCTTCGCCGACAGGCCGATAACCGTCAGCAGGCCCACCTGGAAATAGACATCGTTTTCCAGTCCGCGCATCCAGGTCGCCAGCAGCGCGCCGATAACCCCCAGCGGCACCACCAGCATCACCGAGAACGGCACCGACCAGCTTTCATACAGCGCCGCCAGGCACAGGAACACCACCAGCAGCGAAATGGCGTACAGCGCCGGCGCCTGCGCCCCGGAGAGCCGCTCCTGATAAGACATCGCCGTCCATTCGAGACCAAAGCCGTTCGGCAACTGCTGGGCCAGCTCTTCCATAATCGTCATGGCGGTACCGGTACTGACGCCCGGCGCGGCTTCACCGACGATCTCTACCGCCGAGTAGCCGTTGTAGCGCTCCAGACGCGGCGAGCCGGTCTCCCAGCGCGAGGTCGCGAAGGCGGAGAAGGGCACCATCGTACCGCTGCTGTTGCGCACGTACCACAGGTTGATATCGTCCGGCAGCATGCGATACGGCGCGGCCGCCTGAACGTAGACCTTCTTCACGCGGCCGCGATCCATAAAGTCGTTGACGTAGCTTGACCCCCACGCGGTCTGCAGGGTGTCGTTGATATCGTCGATAGAGACGCCCAGCGCCTGCGCTTTACGCTGATCGATGTCCACCTGAAGCTGCGGACTATCGTCGAGGCCGTTGTGGCGGACGCGGGTGAGCTGGTTATTTTTGCCGGCTAGCTCCAGCAGGGTATCGCGGGCGGCCATCAGCGCTTCGTGTCCGTTGCCCGCGTGATCCTCCAGCTCCATATCGAAACCGGCGGAGCTGCCCAGACCGCTGATGGCCGGCGGACTGCTGGCAAAGACGCGCGCTTCTTTAATTTTGTTAAACGCTTTGGTTGCGCGTTCGATGATGGCAAAAGATGAACCGGTTGTGGGATCGCGTTCGTCCCAGTCCTTCAGGCGTACGAACATACGCGCCACGTTCTGGCCGTTGCCGCCGGGGCCGGAGCCGATGGTCGCGAACACCGATTCAACGTTTTGCTTCTCATTGTTCAGGAAGTAGTCTTCCGCCTGCTGCACCACCTTCAGGGTTTGCTGTTGGGTTGAGCCGCTCGGCAACTGCACCGAAGTGGTAAACATGCCGCGGTCTTCCAGCGGCAGGAATGACGTGGGCAGATGCAGAAACAGAAAGACCATCCCGCCCAGCAGCAGGACGTAGATCATTATCCAGCGCAGCGAACGATGAAGAATTTTGCCGACCGCGGTTTCGTAGCGGCTGGCGTTACGGTTAAACGTGCGGTTAAACCAGCCAAAAAAGCCCCGCTGCCCGTGGGTTTCGCCTTTATGAACGGGTTTAAGCAATGTGGCGCACAGCGCCGGGGTGAGGATCATCGCCACCAGCACCGACAGTACCATCGCCGAGACGATGGTAATCGAGAATTGGCGGTAGATCGCGCCGGTGGTGCCGCCGAAGAAGGCCATCGGCACAAATACCGCCGATAGCACCATGGCGATACCGACCAGCGCGCCCTGAATCTGCCCCATTGATTTTCGCGTCGCTTCACGCGGCGAGAGGCCCTCCTCGCTCATAATACGCTCGACGTTCTCTACCACCACGATGGCATCGTCCACCAGCAGGCCTATCGCCAGCACCACCGCGAACATGGTTAAGGTGTTGATGCTGTAGCCGCAGGCGTAAAGGACGGCAAAGGTTCCCATCAGCACCACCGGAACGGCGATGGTCGGGATCAGCGTGGCGCGGAAGTTCTGCAGGAACAGATACATCACGAGAAAGACCAGCGCGATGGCTTCAAGCAGCGTTTTCACGACGTCGGTAATCGACGCCTTAACGAATGAGGTGGTTTCGTAAGCGACTTTATATTCCAGGCCGTGCGGGAAATATTGCGACAGCTCGTTCAGACGGCTGATGACGCGTTCAGCGGTCGCCATTTCGTTTGCGCCAGAGGCCAGCTTAACCCCCAGCCCGGACGCCGCCTGGCGGTTGTAGCGGCTGAGGTAATCGTATTTTTCCGCCCCCATCTCGACGGTGGCGACGTCGCCAAGGGTGACTTCCGAACCGTCCTGATTAACCCGCAGGGTAATATCACGGAACTGTTCCGGCGTTTGTAACAGCGATTGTGAATTAATCGTCGCGTTGAGCGCCTGTTTATCCACCGACGGCGTGCCGCCCAACTGGCCGACGGCGATCTGCGCGTTCTGCGAAGAGATGGCATCAGTGACGTCTTTCGCCGTCATCTGAAAGCTGTTGAGTTTGGCCGGATCGAGCCAGATGCGCATCGAATACTGCGAACCATAGGCGTCAATATCTCCGACGCCGTTGACCCGGCTGAGCGGGTCCTGAATATTACTGGCGACGTAGTCGGCGATATCCTGTTTATCCATACTGCCGTCGGTAGAGACGAAGGCGATCGTCAGGATATTGGTATCCCCGGTTTTACGCACCGTTACGCCCTGGTTTTGGACGGCCTGCGGCAGTTTGCGCATCGCCGACTGTAGCTGGTTCTGCACCTGCTGGACCGCTTCATCCGGATCGGTCCCGGCGGTAAAGCTCAGCGTCACGGTGGCCTGGCCGGTGCCGCTGCTCTGGGATGACATATACATCAGGTTATCGAGGCCGGTCATATTTTGCTCGATAACCTGGGTGACCGTATTTTCCAGCGTCTGTGCCGAAGCGCCCGGATAGTTCGCTGTGATCCGTACGTTAGGCGGGGCAAGGTCGGGATATTGCTCAACGGGAAGCGACAAAATTGCGAGCGTACCGGTCAGGCATAAAAGTATTGCCAGTACCCACGCAAAAATGGGGCGATCGATAAAAAAATTCGCCATCAGAATTAGGACCTCATTTTGCACATTTTTTTGTTATTGCACAGCCTGTGACACTCTAGCGGCAAGCCCTCAGGCAATCGTGGAGAAAATAAGGAGATAGTGTAATTTATCGTGTGCCTTTTATGGCAGCGTAAAGAACTCTCTTTCTTCCTCTATCTGCTCCTTCCTTTCGGCGCGCCGCCGCGGTGGCGCATACGTAGCGCATTATTACTTAGCTAAATAAAACGTGATTTCATTTAAGTCAAAAAAATTGATCCACCTCGGGTTATTACCAAAAAATCGGCAACCTGTGCAAATGCACATTGTTCCGGCACCGTTTTGTCGGGTAATAGATAGGCATGCGAATTGAGGGGTTATTCACCACGAAGACTGAAGGATGTCATGAACCACTTTATTTTAAGCGATAGTCATAAGTGCATCGGATGCAAGGCTTGTGAAGTTGCCTGCGTCATGGCGCACAACGATGAGCAGCATGTTTTGACCCCGCAGCGTTTTTTGCCGCGCATTACGGTTATCAAAAACGAGCAAAAACGTAACGCCGTAACCTGCCACCATTGTGAAGGGGCGCCGTGCGCCCGCAGTTGTCCCAATGGCGCCATCAGCCAGCTTAACGACAGCGTCCAGGTTAATCAGGAGAAATGCATCGGCTGTAAATCCTGTATGGTTGCCTGCCCGTTTGGCGTGATGCAAATCGTCCTGACGCCGGTACAGGAGGAGAGGGTCAAAGCGACGGCGCATAAATGCGATTTGTGCAGCGGTCGCGAAGAGGGGCCCGCCTGCGTACAAAACTGCCCGGCCGAAGCGCTGGTGCTGGCAACGGACAGCACGCTGGTGAATCTGGCGAAACAGCGGCGTCAGCGCGCGGCGCGTCTTGGCCACCCCGGCGCGGCGATGGCGCCTTGCTCCGCGGGCAAAGTCGCGCAGATGGCCGCGACGCCGCCGCGCGGCGAGCCCGACAAGCTATCCGCCGAGGCGCGTAAGGCCAATTTTAGCGAAATTTATCTGCCGTTCAGCGCCGGGCAGGCCAACCGCGAGGCGGAGCGCTGCCTGACGTGCGGCGAGCACAGCATTTGTGAATGGACCTGTCCGCTGCATAACCATATTCCGCAGTGGATTGAACGCGTGAAAGAGGGGGATATTTCCGCCGCCGTGGAGCTTTCTCACCAGACCAACTGCCTGCCGGAAATTACCGGCCGCGTCTGCCCGCAGGATCGCCTGTGCGAAGGGGCCTGCACGCTGCGCGATGAGCACGGTTCGGTGACTATCGGCAACATTGAACGCTATATCTCCGACCAGGCGCTGGCCAACGGCTGGCGGCCGGATCTTTCTCAGGTCGTTGAAAGCGGCAAGCGGGTGGCGATTATCGGCGCGGGTCCTGCCGGGCTCGCCTGCGCCGACCGTCTGGTGCGTAACGGCGTGAGTCCGGTGGTCTTTGACCGTCACCCGGAAATTGGCGGTCTGCTGACCTTTGGTATTCCTGCCTTTAAGCTGGATAAATCTCTGCTTGCCCGGCGGCGGGAAATCTTTACCCAGATGGGCGTGCGCTTTGAGCTGAACTGCGAGATAGGCAAAGATATCCCGCTGACGACGCTGCTTGATGACTATGACGCGGTATTTATTGGCGCCGGAACCTATCGCTCGATGAAAGCGGATCTGCCGAATGAAGACGCGCCCGGCGTATATGACGCGCTGCCGTTCCTGATAGCCAACACCAAACAGGTGATGGGGCTGCTTGAGCTGCCGGAAGAGCCTTACGTCAACACCGAAGGGCTGAACGTCGTGGTGCTCGGCGGCGGCGATACGGCGATGGACTGCGTGCGTACCGCGCTGCGCCACGGCGCGAAGCAGGTTACCTGCGCCTATCGTCGCGATGAAGCCAATATGCCTGGTTCGAAGAAAGAGGTGAAAAACGCGCGCGAAGAGGGGGCGCAGTTTGAATTTAACGTCCAGCCGGTCACCCTGGAGCTGAACGAAAAGGGACACGTCAACGGCGTACGCTTTCTGCGTACCCGGCTGGGCGCGCCGGACGCTCAGGGGCGCCGCAGCCCGTCGCCAATCCCCGGAAGCGAGTTTGTCATGCCCGCCGACGCGGTGATCATGGCTTTTGGTTTCCATCCGCACGGTATGCCGTGGCTGGAATCGGTGGGCGTTAAGCTCGATAGCCGGGGTCGAATCAAGGCCAATGTGGAAAGCCGCTACCGCTACCAGACCACCCATCGCAAAGTGTTTGCCGGCGGCGATGCGGTGCGTGGCGCCGATCTGGTGGTGACCGCCATGGCGGAAGGCCGCCACGCGGCGCAGGGGATAATGGACTTCCTCGAGGTTAAATCGATTCCGCTTCACTGACGACAAAGCGGGCTTCACAGCGTAGTATGGAATCGTCATTTCACGCTGTGGGGCTCGTATGTCACTCAATATCAACATTATCAAAGATAAAATCCTCTCCGAAAACTGGTTCCTTTTGCGCAACATGACCTATGAACTGACGCGCAGCGACGGCAGCGTGGTTCGCCATAGACGCGAAGTCTACGATCGCGGCAACGGCGCTACCATCTTGCTGTATAACCGCCATAAGCAGACCGTCGTGCTGGTTCGCCAGTTCCGCATCGCGACCTGGATAAACGGCAACGAAGACGGGATGCTGATTGAAACCTGCGCCGGGCTGTTGGACAGCGATGAGCCGGAGGAGTGCGTGCGCAAAGAAGCCATTGAAGAGACCGGTTTCGAAGTGGGTGAAGTGCGCAAACTGTTTGAACTGTTTATGTCGCCCGGCGGCGTCACCGAGCTTATCTATTTCTTTATTGCCGAATATAACGATACTCAGCGGGCCAACGATGGCGGCGGCGTTGATGATGAAGATATTGAGGTGCTGGAGCTCCCTTATCATCGGGCGCTGGAGATGATGGCGAACGGGGAGATCCGCGATGGCAAAGCGGTGATCCTGCTGCAATATTTGCAAACCTCCGGGCTGATGAACGGGGATCTCTGATAAATCCGATTGAGTAAAACCTCGCCGCTGGTGAACATAGCCGCTGTGTATGGCGTTTTCTCCGGGGTTGTGCCGCTCATGTTGCATCGGGTTATTTTGTTTCTGCTTTTCGGTTTACTGCCGACGTCGCTGGTGCGGGCGGCGCCGGCACAACAGCTCTTCAATGACTGGCAGGTAACCTGCAACAATCAGAACTTCTGCGTGGCCCGCAACGTCGGGCTGCATCACGGCCTGGTCATGACCCTCACCCGCAGCGCCGGGGCGGCTACCAGCGCCAGCCTGCGCATTGAACTCGGCGGCGTGGGCAATCCGGTCGCGGCGCTGGCGCCGATTGCGCCGCGCCTTCGCCTCGATGGTAAACCCCTGTCTTTGGGCGATAAACATTGGCAGATCGCCGACAAACTGCTTGAAACCGACGATAGCGTCACCATTGATGCCTTTCTGCAGCAGGTGCAGGCAGCAAAGGCGATAACCCTCGAAAATGGCCTGCAGGCCATCTCTTTACAGGGGCTGAAAGCCGCCCTGCTGTTTATCGATAGCCGGCAGAAGCGCGTGGGGAGCGAAACCGCGTGGGTAGGGAAGGGGGAAGAGCCGCCGCTCAGCGTTCCGCCCGCCCCGGCGCTGCGCTCGGTGGCGAGAATCGACGTGGCGGAGTCCCCCCTCAGCCGCGATGAACTTAACGATCTCATGGATTATGGCAACGAGCGCATGAACAGCAGCGCCTGTTCGCTGGATCCGTTTCGCCGCGAGGTGCGGGTTGCCGCGCTGACCGACGATAGGGTGCTGCTGATGACCAGCTGCGAAGCGGGCGCCTACAACACCATTTGGCTGGCCTGGCTGGTGTCGCGCCAGCGGCCGTATATTGCTCATCCGGTACGGCTCACTCTGCCTTTCCAGCCCCCCGGCGACGGGCCGCGCGATGTCGAACTGGTAAACGCCCGCTACGACGATCGACGCCAGGAACTGGTGACGCTGGATAAAGGGCGCGCGCCCGGCGACTGCGGGACGCAAACGCGCTGGCGCTATGACGGCCAGCGGTTTAGCCTTGTACGCTACGCGCGGCAGCCGCAGTGCGATAACTGGCAGGGGCCAGACGCCTGGCCCACGCTCTGGGTTACCCGTTCAGTACCTCGTCCCCCACGGTAACGATATGCTCAACGGTAAAGCCGAAGTAAGGGAAGAGCTTATCCGCGGGGGCCGATTCACCGTAGCCGGTCATGCCGACGATTTTGCCTTTTAGCCCCACATACTTATACCAGTAGTCGGCGATGCCGGCCTCAACCGCGACGCGGGCGCTGACGTCCGACGGCAGGACCGATTCCCGGTAGGCTTCCTCCTGGGCATCAAACACGTCGGTCGATGGCAGGGAGACCACGCGCACGTTCACCCCTTTGGCCAGCAGCTTCTCCGCCGCCAGCACGGTGATCTCGACTTCCGAACCGGTAGCTATCAGGATCAGGTCCGGCTTGCCGCCAGCGTCCTTCAGCACGTAGCCGCCGCGGGCGATATTCTGTACCTGCTCCGGCGTGCGCGCCATTTGCGCCAGATTTTGCCTTGAGAGGATCAGCGCCGTCGGCCCGCTGTGACGTTCGACCGCCAGCTTCCACGCCACCGCGGCCTCCACCTGATCGCACGGTCGCCAGGTGCTGAAGTTTGGCGTCAGGCGCAGGCTGGCCAGCTGTTCTACCGCCTGGTGCGTCGGACCATCTTCGCCGAGACCGATGGAATCGTGGGTATAGACCATGATTTGCCGCGCTTTCATCAGCGCCGCCATACGCGCCGCGTTGCGGGCATATTCGACGAACATCAGGAAGGTGGCGGTATAGGGGACAAACCCGCCGTGATGCGCGATGCCGTTGGCGATGGCCGTCATCCCGAACTCGCGTACGCCGTAGTGGATATAGTTACCCGCCGGATCCTCTTTCAGCGAAGTCGACCCTTTCCAGATGGTCAGGTTGCTGGGCGCGAGGTCAGCGGAGCCGCCCAGCAGTTCCGGCAGATGCGGGCCGTAGGCATCGAGGGCATTTTGCGAAGCCTTGCGGGTGGCGATTTTCGCCGGGTTAGCCTGCAGATCGGCAATATACTTCCGCGTCGTTTCATTCCACGACTCAGGCAGTCCGCCGCTCATGCGCCGCGTAAACTCCGCCGCCAGCTGCGGATGGGCCTGCTGATAGGCGGCAAACTTCTCCTGCCAGCTTTTCTGCGCCTTTTGTCCCTTTTCACGCGCGTCCCAGGCCCGGTAGATCTCTTTCGGGATCTCAAACGCCGGGTGATGCCAGCCCAGCTGCTGGCGCGCCAGCGCCACTTCCTGTTCTCCCAGCGCCGCGCCGTGGGCCTCTTCTTTCCCTGCTTTATTCGGCGAACCAAAGCCTATCACCGTACGGCAGATAATCAGCGAGGGTTTGTCCTTCACGCTCTGGGCTTCCAGAATCGCTTTCTTCACGGCTTCGGGGTCGTGGCCGTCAATTTCATGCACCACATGCCAGTGATAGGCCTCAAAGCGTTTTGCCGTGTCATCGGTAAACCAGCCTTTGGTTTCGCCATCAATGGAAATGCCGTTGTGGTCGTAGAAGCCGATCAGCTTGCCCAGTCCTAACGTCCCCGCCAGAGAGCACACTTCGTGAGAAATCCCCTCCATCAGGCAGCCATCGCCCATAAACACGTAGGTGAAGTGATCGACGATCTCATGATCTGGCTGATTAAACTGGGCCGCCAGCGTGCGCTCGGCGATAGCCAGGCCCACGGCATTCGCCAGTCCTTGCCCCAGCGGACCGGTGGTGGTTTCCACTCCCGGCGTATAGCCAATCTCCGGGTGGCCCGGGGTTTTTGAATGCAGCTGACGGAAGTTTTTTATCTCTTCGATGGGCAGGTCATAGCCCGTCAGATGCAGCAGGCTGTAGAGCAGCATCGACGCGTGGCCGTTGGAGAGAATAAAGCGGTCGCGATCGTACCATTGCGGGTTTTCAGGATTGTGCTTGAGGAAATCGTTCCATAGCACCTCGGCGATATCGGCCATACCCATTGGCGCGCCGGGGTGGCCGGAGTTAGCTTTCTGGACTGCATCCATACTCAGGGCGCGGATGGCGTTGGCTAGTTCTCTACGGGACATAATGTGCTCCTGAAACAATAGGTTACATGAGTTTTTATTGGTTTAGGATAGAGAGGGTGATGAGTTGCATAACTAAAAAGCATAGCAGACGGGGCTATCATTGCTTCTGAAACTAAGTTACATAAACAATATAAATCGATAACAAATATAACTTTGTTATGGCGAGAGTTTGGCGGTGTTCAAAGTTTACGAAGCCGTCAGGCGAGATACTAGGTGGCCCTTTAGGGTGAACACCAGGTACGCGATAACGTTTCACCCCCTACGATCGATACGTGAAAGGAACGATAAAATGGATGAGCAGTTAAAACAAAGCGCCCTTGATTTCCACGAATTCCCGGTCCCCGGAAAAATCCAGGTCTCCCCGACCAAACCGCTGGCTACCCAACGCGATCTGGCCCTGGCCTACTCGCCGGGCGTCGCCGCGCCCTGCCTGGAAATCGAGAAGGATCCGCTGGCAGCCTATAAATATACCGCGCGCGGCAACCTTGTGGCGGTGGTCTCCAACGGCACAGCCGTTCTGGGGCTGGGCAATATCGGCGCGCTGGCCGGTAAGCCGGTGATGGAAGGCAAAGGCGTTCTGTTTAAAAAATTCGCTGGTATCGATGTGTTCGATATTGAAGTCGATGAACTGGACCCGGACAAATTTATCAACGTCGTCGCGGCGCTGGAGCCGACCTTCGGCGGTATCAACCTTGAAGATATTAAAGCGCCGGAGTGCTTCTACATCGAGCAAAAGCTGCGCGAGCGCATGAATATTCCGGTTTTCCATGACGATCAGCACGGGACGGCGATTATCAGTACCGCGGCGATTCTTAACGGTCTGCGGGTGGTGGAGAAAAACATCTCCGACGTGCGGATGGTGGTCTCCGGCGCGGGCGCGGCGGCGATTGCCTGTATGAACCTGCTGGTAGCGCTGGGGATGCAGAAACACAACATCGTGGTCTGCGACTCGAAAGGCGTTATCTATAAGGGCCGCGAGCCGAATATGGCGGAGACGAAAGCGGCCTATGCGGTTGAAGACAGCGGCAAACGCACGCTGGATGACGTGATTGACGGAGCGGACATTTTCCTCGGCTGCTCGGGCCCGAAAGTGCTGACTCAGGAGATGGTGAAGAAAATGGCCCGCGCGCCGATGATTCTGGCGCTGGCTAATCCGGAGCCGGAGATTCTGCCGCCGCTGGCGAAAGAGGTGCGCTCCGACGCCATTATTTGTACCGGCCGCTCCGACTATCCGAACCAGGTAAACAACGTGCTGTGCTTCCCGTTCATCTTCCGCGGCGCGCTGGACGTCGGCGCAACGGCGATTAACGAAGAGATGAAGCTGGCGGCGGTGCACGCGATTGCCGAGCTGGCGCACGCTGAACAGAGCGAAGTGGTGGCCTCCGCCTACGGCGATCAGGATCTGAGCTTCGGCGCGGAATATATCATTCCGAAGCCGTTCGACCCGCGGCTGATCGTCAAGATTGCTCCGGCAGTAGCGAAAGCGGCGATGGACTCCGGCGTCGCGACCCGCCCGATCGCCGATTTTGATGCGTACATCGAGAAGCTCAGCGAGTTCGTCTACAAAACGAACCTGTTTATGAAGCCGATTTTCTCGCAGGCGCGCAAAGAGCCGAAGCGGGTGGTGCTGGCGGAAGGCGAAGATACCCGCGTACTGCACGCGACTCAGGAGCTGGTCTCCCTTGGGCTGGCGAAACCGATTCTGATCGGTCGTCCCGGCGTCATTGAGATGCGCATCCAGAAGCTGGGACTGCAGATCAAAGCCGGGGTTGATTTTGAGATCGTCAATAACGAATCCGATCCGCGCTTCAAAGAGTACTGGAATGAATATTACACCCTGATGAAGCGCCGCGGGATCACCCAGGAGCAGGCGCAGCGGGCGGTGATCAGCAACACTACGGTCATTGGCGCGATCATGGTGCAGCGCGGCGAAGCCGATGCGATGATCTGCGGCACCATCGGTGACTATCACGAGCACTACAGCGTCATTCAGCCGCTGTTTGGCTACCGCGAAGGGGTTCATGCGGCCGGGGCGATGAACGCGCTGCTGCTGCCGAGCGGCAACACCTTTATCGCCGACACCTACGTCAACCACGATCCCTCGCCGGAGCAAATTGCCGAGATCACCCTGATGGCGGCAGAAACCGTTCGTCGATTCGGGATTGAACCGCGGGTGGCGCTGCTGTCGCACTCGAACTTTGGTTCCTCGGACTGCCCGTCCGCCAGCAAAATGCGTCAGGCGCTGGAGCTGGTGAAGGCGCAGGCGCCGGAGCTGATGATCGATGGCGAAATGCACGGCGATGCCGCGCTGGTGGAAAGCATTCGTAATGAGCGGATGCCGGACAGCCCGCTGAAAGGTTCGGCCAATATTCTGGTGATGCCGAATATGGAAGCGGCGCGTATTAGTTACAACTTACTTCGCGTCTCCAGCTCTGAAGGCGTCACCGTCGGACCGGTGCTGATGGGCGTCGCGAAGCCGGTGCATATCCTGACGCCAATTGCTTCGGTACGGCGTATCGTGAATATGGTCGCGCTGGCGGTTGTTGAAGCGCAAACTCAGCCGCTGTAATTTTCATTTAATTATTTCAGGCGCGGGAATTCTCCCGCGCTTTTTTATTTCTGTTTATAAGTGATCTATCTCACCTTTCAAATCAACTTGCCGAATTTTGTTATTTACTCCAGCGGAAACTTGTCACGATAAGCGCAAGTTTTAGCGGAGCGGTGAGCCATGGATAAAGAACGCATCATTCAGGAATTTGTACCCGGCAAGCAGGTGACGCTGGCGCATCTGATTGCGCACCCTGGGGCAGAACTGGCGAAAAAGATCGGCGTTCCCGAATCCGGCGCTATCGGCATTATGACCTTAACCCCTGGAGAAACCGCCATGATCGCCGGTGATTTAGCGATGAAGGCCGCCGATGTGCATATCGGTTTTCTCGACCGGTTTAGCGGAGCGCTGGTGATTTACGGCTCGGTCGGCGCGGTAGAAGAGGCGCTGCTGCAGACGGTGAGCGGGCTTGGCCGATTATTAAATTACACCCTCTGCGAGTTAACCAAAAGCTAATTAGAGGCGGCAATGAAACGTATTGCATTTGTCGGTACGGTGGGCGCGGGAAAAACAACGCTATTTAATGCGTTGCAGGGAAATTATTCCCTGGCGAGAAAAACGCAGGCCGTGGAATTTAACGAGAAAGGCGATATTGACACCCCGGGGGAATATTTCAGCCATCCGCGCTGGTACCACGCATTAATTACCACGCTGCAGGATGTTGATACGCTGATTTATGTCCACGCGGCAAATGATACCGAAAGTCGCTTACCCGCCGGGCTACTGGATATTGGCGCGAATAAACGACATATCGCCGCGATCAGCAAAACGGATATGCCGGACGCCGACGTCGCCGCGGTGCGGCAACTGCTGTACGGGATGGGGTTTCAGGAGCCGATTTTCGAACTCAACGCTCACGACCCGCAAAGCGTAGAGCATCTGGTGAATTACCTGAGTGAGCTCAGCCAAAAGGAGGAAGGGGCAGGTGAAGAAACTTATCACAGCTAACGATATTCGTGCGGCCCACGCGCGAGGCGAAGAGGAAATATCGGTTGTGCTGCGCGCCAGCATCATCACCCCGGAAGCCCGCGAAGTCGCGGAGCTGCTGGGCGTCGCCATCCAGGAGTGCGATGAATCCGCGCCAGAGCCGGCAGTCCCGGCGGCAGAGGAAAAAACCGAAAGCCAGCGCATTCGCGAAACCATTATTGCCCAGCTGCCGGAAGGGCAGTTTACCGAAAGCCTGGTGGCGCAGCTGATGGAAAAAGTGATGAAGGAGAAGCAGTCGCTGGGGATGGACGCGATGCAGCCCAGCTTTAAGGCGGTCACCGGTAAAGGCGGCGTAAAGGTCATTGACGGCAGCAGCGTGAAATTCGGCCGCTTCGACGGCGCCGAACCGCACCGCGTCGGCTTAACGGATTTGGTCACCGAGCAGGACGGCAGCAGTATGGCCGCCGGGTTTATGCAGTGGGAAAACGCCTTCTTCCCCTGGACGCTGAACTATGACGAGGTCGACATGGTGCTGGAGGGCGAACTCCACGTGCGCCATGAAGGCGAAACCATGGTGGCCAAAGCCGGGGACGTGATGTTTATCCCGAAAGGCTCCAGCATTGAATTCGGCACGCCGTCGACCGTGCGCTTCCTGTACGTCGCCTGGCCTGCGAACTGGCAATCGCTATGAAAGATTTTATTACCGAAGCCTGGCTCAGAGCGAACCATACGCTCAGTGAAGGAGCAGAAATTCATCTGCCCGCCGACGCCCGTCTGACGCCTTCGGCCCGGGAGCTGCTGGAAAGCCGCCGTCTGCGCATTAAGTTTCTCGACGAGCAGGGCAGCCTGTTTGTCGATGACGACGCGCAGCAGCCGCAGCCGGTACACGGTTTAACCAGCAGCGGTACGCATCCGCAGGCCTGCTGCGAACTGTGCCGCCAGCCGGTAGACAAAAAACCGGACACCCTGACCCATCTGACGGCGGAAAAAATGGTCGCCAAAAGCGATCCGCGGCTGGGCTTTCGCGCCGCCCTCGACGCCACCATCGCCCTGGCGGTATGGCTGCAAATCGAACTGGCGGAGCCCTGGCAGCCCTGGCTGGCGGATATCCGCTCGCGCCTGGGCAATATTATGCGCGCCGACGCCGTGGGTGAACCGCTGGCGGCGCAGTCTATCGTCGGGCTGAACGAGGATGAACTGCATCGCCTTTCCCACCAGCCGCTGCGCTATCTCGACCACGATCATCTGGTGCCGGAAGCCGGCCACGGCCGCGATGCCGCGCTGCTCAATCTGCTGCGAAGCAAAATACGCGAAACGGAAACGGTCGCCGCGCAGGTCTTTATTACCCGCAGTTTTGAGGTCTTACGTCCGGACATTCTGCAGGCGCTCAACCGCCTCTCCAGCACCGTCTACGTGATGATGATTTTAAGCGTGGCGAAACATCCGCTAACCGTCAGTCAGATCCAACAGCGTCTGGGAGGGGAGCAATGATTATTCAACGCGCCCGTCAACTGGCTTTGCGTTCGCCCGCCCGGGTGGTGTTTGCGGACGCGCTGGATATCCGCGTCCTCAAAGCGGCGCACTACCTCCAGCAGCAGGGGCTGGCAAAGCCGATTTTGATCGCCAGCCCTTTTGCCCTGCGCCAGTTCGCCCTCAGCCACCGCCTGCCGATGGACGGTATGCAGATCGTCGACCCGCACAGCAACCGGCAAATGCGTGAAGCGTTTGCCCGGCGCTGGCTTGCCCGCGCCGGAGAAAAAACGCCGCCGGACGCGGAGGAAAAACTCAACGACCCGCTGATGTTCGCCGCCGCCATGGTCAGCGCCGGGAAGGCCGACGTGTGTATTGCCGGCAATCTCTCCTCGACGGCGAACGTGCTGCGCGCCGGATTACGCATTATTGGCCTTCAGCCGGGCTGCAAAACGCTGTCGTCGATCTTTCTGATGCTGCCGCAGTACGTCGGACCGGCGCTGGGATTTGCCGACTGCAGCGTGGTGCCGCAGCCGACGGCGGCGCAGCTGGCGGATATCGCCATCGCCAGCGCGGAGACATGGCAGGCCATTACCGGCGAGGAGCCGCGGGTGGCGATGCTGTCGTTTTCCAGCAGCGGCAGCGCCCGTCATCCCAACGTCGCCAACGTACAGCAGGCCACAGAGATCGTACGTCAGCGCGCTCCGCAGCTGATGGTGGATGGCGAACTGCAGTTTGACGCCGCCTTCGTGCCGGAGGTCGCCGCGCAAAAAGCGCCCGCCAGTCCGCTGCAGGGGCGGGCCAACGTGATGGTTTTTCCGTCGCTGGAAGCCGGCAACATCGGCTACAAAATCGCCCAGCGCCTGGGCGGCTATCGTGCGGTCGGGCCGCTGATTCAGGGGCTGGCCGCACCGCTCCACGACCTCTCCCGAGGCTGTAGCGTGCAGGAAATTATCGAACTGGCGTTAGTGGCAGCCGTGCCGCGCCGGAGTGACGTAAGCGGCGAGTGCCGCTTACCCACGCAGGTTGAATGAACGGTCCCGTTCTGGACCCCCTTAAGTAAGAGGAAAACACAATGGAAGCATTAGGAATGATTGAAACCCGGGGCCTGGTTGCGCTGATTGAGGCCTCTGATGCGATGGTGAAAGCCGCGCGCGTGAAGCTGGTTGGCGTGAAGCAGATTGGCGGCGGTCTGGTGACCGCGATGGTGCGCGGCGACGTGGCGGCCTGCAAAGCCGCTACCGATGCCGGCGCCGCTGCGGCGCAGCGCATCGGCGAGCTGGTATCGGTGCACGTGATTCCGCGTCCGCACGGCGATCTGGAGGAGGTGTTCCCCATCAGTTTTAAAGGCGACAGCAACATCTGATGGTCGGGCCGGATAAGACGCGCCAGCGTTGCCCTCCGGCATTAACGCGCGCCATTGCCTGATGGCGCTGCGCTTATCCGGCCCACGACTTACCACGCAATTCAGGGAGGCGGTATGAAACTGGCAGTCGTCACGGGACAGATTGTCTGCACCGTCCGCCATCAGGGGCTGGCGCACGACAAGCTGCTGATGGTGGAGATGATTGATGCCGCGGGCAAGCCCGACGGGCAGTGCGCCGTCGCCATCGACAGCATCGGCGCGGGGCCCGGCGAATGGGTGCTGTTGGTGAGCGGAAGCTCGGCGCGACAGGCACACCGCAGCGAGGCGTCTCCTGTCGATTTGTGCGTCATCGGTATCGTCGATGAAGCGGTGGCCGGCGGTCAGGTGATTTTCCATAAATAGGACTGAACATCATGAATCAACAGGATATTGAACAGGTGGTGAAAGCGGTACTGCTGAAAATGACGGCCAGCAGCCAGCCGGACGACGCCGTTCATGAGATGGGCGTCTTTGCCTCCCTGGATGACGCCGTCGCGGCGGCAAAGGTGGCCCAGCAGGGGCTGAAAAGCGTGGCGATGCGCCAGCTGGCGATTCACGCCATCCGTGAGGCGGGCGAAAAACACGCCAGAGAATTAGCGGAGCTTGCCGTCAGCGAAACCGGCATGGGTCGCGTTGAAGATAAATTTGCCAAAAACATGGCCCAGGCGCGCGGCACGCCTGGCGTGGAGTGCCTCTCTCCGCAGGTGCTCACCGGCGATAACGGCCTGACGCTGATTGAAAACGCGCCCTGGGGCGTGGTGGCCTCGGTCACCCCCTCCACCAACCCGGCGGCGACGGTAATTAATAACGCCATCAGCCTGATTGCCGCGGGCAATAGCGTGGTGTTCGCCCCGCATCCGGCGGCGAAAAGGGTTTCCCAGCGGGCGATTATGCTGCTCAACCAGGCGGTGATTGCCGCGGGCGGTCCGGCCAATCTGCTGGTCACCGTGGCGAACCCGGACATCGAAACGGCCCAGCGGCTGTTTAAGTACCCCGGTATTGGCCTGCTGGTGGTCACCGGCGGTGAAGCGGTGGTGGAGTCCGCGCGCAAGCATACCAATAAACGTCTGATTGCCGCCGGCGCCGGTAACCCGCCGGTAGTGGTCGACGAAACGGCCGACCTGGCGCGCGCCGCACAGTCCATCGTCAAAGGCGCCTCGTTTGATAACAACATCATCTGCGCCGACGAAAAGGTGCTGATTGTGGTCGATAGCGTCGCCGACGAGCTGATGCGCCTGATGGAAGGCCAGCAGGCGGTGAAGCTCAGCGCGGCCCAGGCCGAGCAGCTTCAGCCGGTGCTGCTGAAGAATATCGATGAGCGCGGCAAAGGTACGGTCAGCCGTGACTGGGTGGGACGTGACGCGAGCAAGATTGCCGCCGCCATCGGCCTGAACGTGCCGCCGCAGACGCGCCTGCTGTTCGTGGAAACCCCGGCCAGCCATCCATTTGCCGTGACGGAACTGATGATGCCGGTGCTCCCTGTCGTACGGGTGGCCAGCGTCGATGACGCTATCGCGCTGGCGGTGCAGCTGGAGGGCGGCTGCCACCATACGGCGGCGATGCACTCGCGCAATATCGACAACATGAATCAGATGGCGAACGCCATTGATACCAGCATTTTCGTTAAAAACGGGCCGTGCATCGCCGGGCTCGGGCTGGGCGGAGAGGGCTGGACCACCATGACCATCACCACGCCAACCGGGGAGGGGGTGACCAGTGCGCGCACCTTCGTTCGCCTGCGGCGCTGCGTGCTGGTGGATGCCTTCCGAATTGTATAAGGGATGACTCATGGCACACGACGAACAACGTTGGCTCACCCCCAGACTGCAAAAAGCGGCCGCCCTGTGTAATCAGACGCCTGCCGCCAGTGAATCACCGCTGTGGCTGGGCGTGGATTTAGGCACCTGCGACGTGGTGTCGATGGTTGTCGACAGCGAAGGGCAGCCGGTGGCGGTGTGTCTGGACTGGGCTGACGTCGTGCGTGACGGCATCGTCTGGGATTTCTTCGGCGCCGTCACCATCGTGCGCCGCCATCTCGATATGCTCGAACAGCAGCTTGGCTGTCGCTTCAGCCACGCGGCGACCTCGTTTCCGCCGGGCACAGACCCGCGTATTTCGATCAACGTACTCGAATCTGCCGGGCTGGAAGTTAGCCACGTGCTGGATGAACCGACCGCGGTGGCGGATCTGCTACAGCTCGACAACGCGGGCGTGGTGGATATCGGCGGCGGCACCACCGGGATCGCTATCGTCAAAAGGGGCGAGGTGACGTACTCCGCCGATGAAGCGACCGGCGGTCACCATATCTCCCTGACCCTTGCCGGTAACCGCCGCATGCCGCTGGAAGAGGCGGAGCAGTACAAGCGCAGCAACGCCCAGGAGATCTGGCCGGTGGTGAAGCCGGTATACGAAAAGATGGCCGAGATTGTTGCTCACCATATCGAAGGCCAGGGCATTGCTGATTTATGGCTGGCGGGCGGCTCCTGTATGCAGCCGGGCGTGGACGCGCTGTTTCGCAAGCGCTTCCCGGAATTACGGGTGCATTTACCGCAGCACAGCCTGTTTATGACCCCGCTGGCGATAGCCAACAGCGGGAGAGAGAAAGCGGAGGGAATCTATGCAAGCTGAACTGCAGACGGCGCTCTTTCAGGCATTCGATACCCTGAATCTGCAGCGGGTGAAAACCTTCAGCGTGCCGCCGGTGACGCTGTGCGGCCTCGGCGCGCTGAGCGCCTGCGGCCAGGAAGCGCAAGCGCGAGGCGTAAGCCATCTGCTGGTGATGGTCGACAGTTTCCTGCATCAGGCGGGAATGACCGCCGGGCTTGCGCGCAGCCTGGCGATGAAGGGGGTGGCGATGACCGTCTGGCCCTGTCCGCCGGGAGAGCCGTGCATTACCGACGTCTGCGCGGCGGTGGCGCAGCTGCGCGAATCGAAGTGCGACGGCGTGGTGGCCTTTGGCGGCGGTTCGGTGCTTGACGCGGCGAAAGCGGTCGCGCTGTTGGTCACCAACCCGGAGCAGACGCTCAGCGCGATGACGGAAAGCAGCGTACTGCGCCCGCGTCTGCCGCTCATTGCGGTGCCGACCACCGCCGGAACCGGCTCGGAAACCACCAACGTGACGGTGATTATCGATGCGGTCAGCGGGCGCAAGCAGGTGCTGGCCCACGCCTCGCTCATGCCGGACGTGGCGATTCTCGACGCCGCCCTGACCGAAGGCGTTCCGCCGCCGGTGACGGCGATGACCGGGATTGACGCGCTGACCCACGCCGTTGAGGCGTACAGCGCGCTCAACGCGACGCCCTTTACCGATAGCCTGGCGCTTGGCGCAATAGCGATGATCGGCCAGGCGCTGCCGAAGGCCGTGGGCTACGGCCACGACCTCGCCGCCCGCGAAAGCATGCTGCTGGCTTCCTGTATGGCGGGAATGGCCTTTTCCAGCGCGGGTCTGGGTTTGTGTCATGCGATGGCGCATCAGCCCGGCGCGGCGCTGCATATTCCACACGGGCAGGCCAACGCCATGCTGCTGCCGACGGTAATGCGGTTTAACCGCATGGTATGCCGCGAGCGTTTCAGCCAGATCGGCCGGGCGCTGACCGCTAAAAAAACCGACGACCACGAGGCTATTGCCGCCGTTGAGGCGCTGATCGCCGAAGTCGGCCTGAGCAAACGACTCTCTGACGCCGGGGCGAAGCCCGAACATTTCAGCGCATGGGCGCAGGCGGCGCAGGAGGACATTTGTCTGCGCACCAATCCACGCACCGCCACCCGGGAGCAGGTTATCGATCTGTACGCGGCGGCGCGCTGATGCGGCCATTTTCCCGGAGGCGTGTGGCTGTCCCGGCTCGCGCTGCGCTTAGCCCGGCTACAGGATCGCAGCCGTCTGCTATTCCGTAGCCCGGGTAAGGCGTTCACGCCGCGACCCGGGAAAGCCCCCGGAGCGCGGTTAATGCCCCGGCGTTCACAGTATCTACAAATCATAAATGACAGGGAGTAAAGGCTATGGGAATTAACGAAATCATCATGTACATCATGATGTTCTTTATGCTGATTGCCGCCGTGGACAGGATCCTGTCGCAGTTTGGCGGTTCGGCGCGCTTTCTCGGCAAGTTTGGCAAAAGCATCGAAGGATCCGGCGGCCAGTTCGAAGAGGGGTTTATGGCGATGGGCGCGCTGGGGCTGGCGATGGTCGGGATGACCGCGCTGGCGCCGGTACTGGCGCACCTGCTCGGGCCGGTGATAATTCCGCTGTATGAAATGCTCGGCGCCAACCCGTCGATGTTCGCCGGAACGCTGCTGGCCTGCGATATGGGCGGCTTCTTCCTCGCTAAAGAGCTGGCGGGCGGCGACGTGGCGGCGTGGCTCTATTCCGGCCTGATCCTCGGGGCGATGATGGGGCCGACGCTGGTGTTCTCCATTCCGGTCGCGCTCGGCATCATCGAGCCCTCCGACCGCCGCTACCTGGCGCTGGGCGTGCTGGCCGGGATCGTCACGATTCCAATCGGCTGCATCGCCGGCGGCCTGGTGGCCATGTACTCCGGCGTAGAGATTAACGGACAGCCGGTGGAGTTCACCTTCGCGCTGATCCTGATGAATATGATCCCGGTGCTTATCGTCGCGGTGCTGGTGGCGCTGGGGCTGAAGTTTATTCCGGAAAAAATGATCAACGGCTTCCAGATCTTCGCCAAATTTCTGGTGGCGCTGATCACCATCGGCCTGGCCGCGGCGGTCATCAAGTTCCTGCTCGGCTGGGATCTGATCCCGGGGCTCGACCCGATCTTTATGGCTCCCGGCGACCAGCCCGGCGAGGTGATGCGCGCTATCGAAGTTATTGGCTCGATCTCCTGCGTGCTGCTCGGCGCTTATCCGATGGTGCTGCTGCTGACCCGCTGGTTTGAAAAGCCGCTGATGCGCGTCGGTAATCTGCTGAAAATCAACAATATGGCTGCCGGTGGGATGGTGGCGACGCTGGCCAACAACATCCCGATGTTCGGCATGATGAAGCAGATGGATACCCGCGGCAAAGTCATCAACTGCGCGTTCTCCGTCTCCGCCGCTTTCGCGCTGGGCGACCACTTAGGCTTCGCCGCCGCCAACATGAACGCCATGATCTTCCCGATGATCGTCGGCAAGCTGATCGGCGGCGTCACCGCCATTGGCGTAGCGATGCTGCTGGTGCCGAAAGATGAAAACGCACCGGCGGCGGCGAAAACCGAAGCGGAGGCGCAATCGTGAAAACTCGCCAGCTGCTGAGCGTCGGTATCGATATCGGCACCACCACCACTCAGGTGATCTTCTCCCGCCTTGAGCTGGTTAACCGTGCGGCGGTGTCGCAGGTGCCGCGCTACGAATTCATCAAACGCGAAATTAGCTGGCAAAGCCCGGTCTTCTTTACACCGGTTGATAAACAGGGCGGTCTGAAGGAGGCCGAACTCAAGGCGCTGATTCTGGCGCAGTACCAGGCCGCCGGGGTTGCCCCCGAATCGGTGGACTCCGGGGCGATCATTATCACCGGCGAAAGCGCGAAAACCCGCAACGCAAGGGCGGCGGTGATGGCGCTCTCGCAGTCGCTCGGCGACTTTGTGGTGGCCAGCGCCGGGCCGCATCTGGAATCGGTGATTGCCGGTCACGGCGCCGGGGCGCAAACCCTTTCTGAACAGCGGATGTGCCGGGTGCTGAACATTGATATCGGCGGTGGTACTTCAAACTACGCGCTGTTTGAAGCGGGAAAAATCAGCGCCACCGCCTGCCTGAACGTTGGCGGGCGCCTGCTGGAGACCGACGGCCAGGGGCGGGTGGTTTATGCCCATCAGCCGGGACAAATGATCGTCGATGAGGTTTTTGGCGCAGGCGCCGATGCGCGCGCGTTGAGTGCTTCGCAGTTAGCGCAGGTAGCGCGGCGGATGGCGGAGCTGATCGTCGAAGTTATCGACGGCACGCTCTCTCCGCTGGCGCAACGGCTGATGCAAACCGGCCTGCTGCCCGCAGGCGCGGTACCCGAGGTGATAACCCTTTCCGGCGGAGTGGGCGAGTGCTACCGCAACCAGCCCGCGGATCCGTTCTGTTTTTCTGATATTGGGCCACTGTTGGCCACGGCGCTGCATGAGCATCCGCGGCTGCGGGAGATGAACGTGCAGTTCCCGGCGCAAACCGTACGCGCCACGGTGATTGGCGCCGGCGCGCACACGCTCTCGCTTTCCGGCAGCACCATCTGGCTGGAGGGGGTTCAGCTCCCGCTGCGCAATCTGCCGGTGGCGATCCCGCTTGATGAAGCCGATCTGCTGAGCGCCTGGCAGCAGGCGCTGATGCAGCTCGATCTGGATCCGGGATCGGATGCTTACGTGCTGGCGCTTCCTGCTTCGTTGCCGGTGCGCTACGCCGCCCTGCTGGTGGTGATTGACGCGCTGCTGGCTTTTGTCGCGCGCTTTCCCAACCCGCATCCCCTGCTGGTGGTGGCCGAGCAGGACTTTGGCAAAGCGCTGGGCATGCTGCTGCGCCCGCAGCTGCAACAACTCCCGCTGGCGGTCATCGATGAGGTGAGCGTACGGGCGGGGGACTATATCGACATTGGTACGCCTCTTTTTGGCGGATCGGTTGTGCCGGTGACGGTGAAATCACTCGCATTTCCTTCCTGAGGGAACGACTTATGAAACTAAAGACCACATTGTTCGGCAATGTTTATCAGTTTAAGGATGTAAAAGAGGTGCTGGCTAAAGCCAACGAACTGCGTTCGGGGGATGTGCTGGCGGGGGTGGCGGCGGAAAGTTCGCAGCAGCGCGTGGCGGCGAAGCAGGTGCTCTCCGATATGACGGTCGCCGATATTCGTAACAATCCGGTGATTCCTTATGAAGAGGACTGCGTGACGCGCCTGATTCAGGATGACGTCAACGAAACCGCCTATCAGCGGATTAAAAACTGGACTATCAGCGACCTGCGCGAATACGTGCTTAACGATGAGGTCACCAGCGATGATATCGCGTTTGTGCGCAAAGGGCTGACCTCAGAAGTGGTGGCGGCGGTGGCGAAGGTCTGCTCCAACGCCGACCTGATCTACGGCGCGAAGAAAATGCCGGTGATTAAAAAAGCCAACACCACCATCGGCCTGCCGGGCACCTTTAGCTGCCGCCTGCAGCCGAACGATACCCGCGATGACGTGCAGAGCATTGCCGCGCAAATCTACGAAGGGCTCTCGTTCGGCGCGGGCGATGCGGTGATCGGCGTTAACCCGGTAACCGATGACGTGGAGAACCTGACCCGCGTCCTCGATACCGTCTACGGCGTTATCGACAAGTTTAATATCCCGACCCAGGGCTGCGTGCTGGCGCACGTCACCACCCAGATTGAAGCGATCCGTCGCGGCGCCCCGGGGGGGCTTATTTTCCAGAGCATCTGCGGCAGCGAAAAGGGTCTAAAAGAGTTCGGCGTGGAGCTGGCGATGCTCGATGAAGCGCGGGCGGTCGGCGCCGAGTTTAACCGTATCGCCGGGGAGAACTGCCTCTACTTCGAAACCGGGCAGGGCTCGGCGCTGTCGGCCGGCGCGAACTTCGGCGCCGACCAGGTGACGATGGAGGCGCGCAACTATGGCCTGGCGCGGCACTACGATCCGTTCCTCGTCAATACCGTGGTGGGCTTTATCGGGCCGGAGTACCTCTATAACGATCGGCAGATTATTCGCGCCGGTCTCGAAGATCACTTTATGGGCAAGCTGAGCGGCATCTCGATGGGCTGCGACTGCTGCTACACCAACCATGCCGACGCCGACCAGAACCTCAATGAAAACCTGATGATTCTGCTCGCCACCGCCGGCTGCAACTACATCATGGGCATGCCGCTCGGCGACGACATCATGCTCAACTATCAGACCACCGCGTTTCACGATACCGCTACCGTCCGTCAGTTGCTGAATCTACGGCCGTCGCCGGAGTTCGAACGCTGGCTGGAAACCATGGGCATTATGGCAAACGGTCGTCTGACCCAACGGGCGGGCGATCCGTCACTGTTCTTTTGATGACGCGGGGATGACACATGATGGATCAAAAGCAGATTGAAGAAATTGTACGTAGCGTGATGGCGTCAATGGGACAACCGCAGACGGCAGCAGCAGCGCCTGAGGCGACGGTGACGAAGTGCGCCAGCCGGTGCGAGGTCGCGGCGGAGAGCTGCGTGCTGGATTTAGGTTCGCCAGAGGCGAAAGGCTGGATTGGCGTGCAGCAGCCGCATCGTGCGGAAGTGCTGGCCGAACTGAAGCGCAGCACCGCGGCGCGCGTGTGTACCGGCCGCGCCGGTCCGCGTCCGCGTACCCTCGCGCTGCTGCGCTTCCTCGCCGACCACTCGCGCTCCAAGGATACGGTGCTGAAAGAGGTACCGGAGGAGTGGGTGAAAACCCAGGGATTGCTGGAGGTGCGCTCCGAAATTAGCGACAAAAACCTCTACCTGACGCGCCCGGATATGGGCCGTCGGCTGAGTCCGGAGGCAATTGACGCGCTGAAGGCGCAGTGCGTGGCGAATCCTGACGTTCAGGTGGTGGTATCCGATGGCCTCTCTACCGACGCGATTACCGTCAACTATGAAGAGATCCTGCCGCCGCTGCTGTCGGGCCTGAAGCAGGCCGGACTGAAGGTCGGTACGCCGTTCTTCGTCCGCTACGGGCGGGTCAAAATTGAAGATCAGATTGGCGAAATTCTCGGCGCGAAGGTGGTCATCCTGCTGGTAGGCGAACGTCCGGGGCTGGGGCAGTCGGAAAGCCTCTCCTGTTACGCCGTGTATTCGCCGCGCGTGGCGACCACCGTCGAAGCGGACAGGACCTGTATTTCCAATATTCACCAGGGCGGCACGCCCCCGGTAGAAGCCGCGGCGGTGATTGTCGATTTGGCCAAACGCATGCTGGAGCAGAAGGCTTCCGGCATCAACATGACTCGGTAAGGAGGCATCATGCCTGCATTAGATTTAATTCGCCCTTCGGTGACGGCCATGCGCGTGATTGCCTCAGTGAATGACGGCTTTGCCCGCGAGCTTAAATTACCACCACATATACGTAGCCTCGGACTCATCACGGCGGATTCGGATGATGTGACTTATATTGCCGCTGACGAAGCGACAAAACAGGCGATGGTGGAAGTGGTCTACGGTCGTTCTCTTTACGCCGGCGCGGCCCACGGCCCTTCGCCAACCGCAGGTGAAGTGCTGATTATGCTGGGCGGCCCGAACCCGGCGGAAGTACGCGCCGGTCTGGATGCGATGGTGGCGCATATCGAAACTGGGGCCGCGTTCCAGTGGGCCAACGATGCCGAAGATACGGCGTTTCTGGCGCACGTGGTGTCGCGTACCGGCTCTTATCTCTCGTCTACCTCCGGCATTGCGCTGGGCGATCCGATCGCTTATCTGGTGGCGCCGCCGCTGGAGGCGACCTTCGGTATCGATGCGGCAATGAAATCGGCCGACGTGCAGCTGGTGACCTACGTGCCGCCGCCGTCGGAAACCAACTATTCCGCCGCCTTTTTGACGGGAAGCCAGGCCGCATGTAAAGCCGCCTGTAACGCCTTTACCGATGCCGTTCTGGATATTGCCCGTCATCCAATCCAGCGCGCGTAAGGGGGAAGCGATGATCAACGCCCTGGGATTACTGGAAGTGGACGGCATGGTGGCCGCCGTTGACGCGGCGGATGCGATGCTGAAGGCGGCCAACGTGCGGCTGCTCAGCCATGAGGTTCTTGACCCCGGCAGGCTGACGCTGGTGGTGGAAGGCGACCTGGCGGCGTGCCGGGCGGCGCTGGATGCCGGCAGCGCTGCGGCGCAGCGTACGGGGCGCGTTATCAGCCGTCGGGAGATTGGACGCCCGGAAGAGGATACCCAGCGGCTGATCGCCGGTTTTCAACGGCTGCCGCAAACGCCGGAGCCGCCGGTGGTCGTGGAATCCTCAGAACCCTTGCTGACGCTGCTCTCTTCGACGCGTCAGGGAATGACGGCAGGGGAGGTGGCCGCCCATTTCGGCTGGTCGCTTGAAGAGGCCAGGAAGGCGCTGGAGCAGCTCTTTTCTACCGGAGCGTTGCGTAAACGCAGTAGTCGCTATCGCTTAAAAAATTAACCAGTCGGAGGTGCCGGGAACGCGAAAGCGCTCCCGGTTTATCAGATCATGAAAAAGAAAAAACCGGCCAACCTGCACCATCTTTATCATGAAGCATTACCCGAAGACGTTAAACTGACGCCGATGGTCGAGGTGGACAACGTCCATCAGCGGCGGACCACCGATGTCTATGAACATGCCCTGACGATTACCGCCTGGCAGCAGATTTACGATCAGCTGCATCCGGGGAAATTTCACGGTGAATTTACCGAAATCCTGCTCGATGATATTCAGGTCTTTCGCGAATATACCGGCCTGGCGCTGCGTCAGTCCTGCCTGGTGTGGCCGAACTCCTTCTGGTTCGGTATTCCGGCAACCCGCGGCGAGCAGGGGTTTATTGGCTCACAGTGCCTCGGCAGCGCCGAAATCGCCACCCGACCCGGCGGCACCGAGTTTGAGCTCAGCACGCCGGATGATTACACCATTCTGGGCGTAGTGATCTCAGAGGATGTCATTTCCCGCCAGGCCAGCTTCCTGCATCACCCGGAGCGGGTGCTGCATATGCTGCGTAACCAGTCGGCGCTGGAGGTCAAAGAGGAGCACAAGGCGGCGCTGTGGGGCTTTGTGCAGCAGGCGCTGGCGACGTTTAGCGAGAATCCGGAGAACCTTCATCAGCCCGCGGTGCGTAAGGTGTTGGGCGATAATCTCCTGCTGGCGATGGGGGCGATGCTGGAGGAGGCGCAGCCGATGATTACCGCCGAGAGCATTAGCCACCAGAGCTATCGGCGTCTGCTTTCCCGGGCGCGGGAGTACGTGCTGGAGAATATGTCGGAGCCGCTGACGGTTCTCGATTTATGTCAGCAGCTGCACGTCAGCCGCCGTACGCTGCAAAACGCCTTTCACGCCATTCTGGGGATCGGGCCGAACGCCTGGCTGAAGCGCATTCGTTTAAACGCGGTGCGCCGGGAGCTGATTAGCCCGTGGTCGCAGAGCACGACGGTTAAGGATGCGGCGATGCAGTGGGGATTCTGGCACCTGGGCCAGTTCGCTACCGATTATCAGCAGCTGTTCGCCGAGAAACCGTCGCTGACGCTGCATCAGCGGATGCGGCAGTGGGCGTGATGACGATCTATTTAGCGGATGGCGATTCGCGCCGTCATCGCAGGCCTGAAAAGCGTAGCGCCATCAGGCAAAACAGCGCCGTATCTGGCCTGCGAACCGCACTATCAGGCAACGTTAAACCCAATCGCGCACCTGAATAAACTCGCTCAGCGCCGCTTCCGGGCTGCCCGCTTCCGGCTGGTAGTCGTATTCCCAGCGCACCAGCGGCGGCATCGACATCAGAATGGATTCGGTGCGGCCGCCGGTTTGCAGGCCGAACAGGGTACCGCGATCCCACACCAGGTTGAACTCCACGTAGCGCCCGCGGCGGTAGAGCTGAAAAGCGCGTTCGCGCTCGCCCCAGACCCTCTCTTTACGCCGCTCGACAATGGGCAGATACGCATCGGTGAAGCCATTGCCCACCGCCTGCATAAAGTCGAAACAATGGTCAAAGTTCGGGGTATTCAAATCATCAAAAAACAGGCCGCCGATGCCGCGCTGCTCGTTACGATGCTTGAGGAAGAAGTAGTCGTCGCACCACTTTTTATAGCGCGGATAAACCTCTTCGCCGAAGGGCTGGCACAGGTCGCGAGCGGTGCGATGCCAGTGAACGGCATCTTCTTCAAAGCCGTAGTAGGGGGTTAAATCGAAGCCGCCGCCGAAC
The DNA here is from genome assembly GCF_040061575.1 of Klebsiella sp. CB_Kp196. Taxonomy (NCBI): domain Bacteria; kingdom Pseudomonadati; phylum Pseudomonadota; class Gammaproteobacteria; order Enterobacterales; family Enterobacteriaceae; genus Klebsiella; species Klebsiella sp. CB_Kp196. Next base: position 26,682 of record NZ_JBEAFH010000063.1, on the reverse strand, counting down.
CACCATACCGGCTCGGCGCCCGGTTTTTCCGCGATAAAGAAGCGCACGTTGGCGTGGCTGGTGGGGATATAGGGACTGCGCGGGTGCACGACCAGCGAGACGCCCATCGCTTCAAAGCTGCGGCCCGCCAGCTCAGGGCGGTGCGCGGTTGCGGAGGCCGGCATCGCCTCGCCGTGCACGTGCGAAAAGTTAACGCCAGCCTGCTCAAAGATACCGCCATCGCGCAGCACCCGGCTGCGTCCGCCGCCGCCGCCTTCCCGCAGCCAGCTATCTTCGATGAATTCGCTGCCGTCAACGGCGCTGAGCTTTTGGCAGATAGCATCCTGGAGCTGGAGAAGGAAAGCTTTTACCTGGTGCGCATCGGGTCTCATTAACGTCTCTTCGAGTGGGCTTTCTGGTTATCGAACCAGTGGAAATAGCTGATGATGCCGTTGGCAATCGCCGTGGCGATTTTCTGCCGGAACGCGGTGGTGCCGAGCAGTTTTTCTTCGTTCGGATTGGTAATAAACGAGGTTTCTACCAGCACCGACGGAATCGACGGCGATTTCAGCACCACAAACGCCGCCTGCTCGGTATTGCGGCTGTGCAGCTTGTGCACCGGCTTGATCTTTTTCAGGATATGGGAACCGAGCGTCAGGCTGTTTTTGATGGTATCAGTTTGTACCAGGTCGAACAGCACTTGCTGCAATAGGTGGTCTTTATCCGTCGTTTTCTTGCCGGCCACTTCATCCGCCCGGTTTTCACGGTCCGAGAGATACTTTGCCATGGCGCTACTGGCGCCGCGGTTGGAAAGGGCGAAAACGGAGGCGCCGGCCGCGCTCGGGTTGGTGAAACCATCGGCGTGAATTGACATAAAAAGATCGGCGCCGTGCTGGTGGGCGATCTCCACCCGGTCATAGAGCGGAATAAAGGTATCGCCGCTGCGCGTCAGGCGCGCATCGATGCCGTTGCTGCGCAGAATGCTGCGCACGTTTTTAGCGATCGCCAGCACGACGTGCTTCTCTTTTGAACCGTTATGGCCGATAGCGCCGGTATCAATACCGCCATGGCCCGGGTCGAGCATCACGACGCGTTTGGCGCCTTTTTTCTTCGCTGCGGGTTTGCTGTGCCCATTGGATGTTTTCAATGGCTGTTGTTCTTTCGCGCTGGCCTGTGAGGCGATCCCTGAAAGCGTGATTGCTGCCAGCCCGGCTTTCAGCACCTGGCGGCGCGAAGCAAGTATTTTTAATGGTTTAAAAGTGCTCATTCGGCCTGAATTGCAAACAAGTGGTAATCGATGTTATATCGTATCGTCTTTTCTGATACGACCATTCAAAATAAGAATTGTTTTACTTTTCATTTCAATACATGACAGAGTCATAGTATGCCATTTTTTGCGGCTCATTGCGCCTGATATTGGCTATCGGGCACAATCACGCCATAATCTCTGTTTTTAACCGTCAATGGTGGGGAATACCATGGAGATACGCGTTTTTCGCCAGCAAGATTTCGAAGAGGTCATCACCCTGTGGGAGCGGTGCGATCTCCTTCGCCCATGGAACGATCCGGAAATGGATATTGAACGTAAGCTGAACCACGATGCCAGCCTGTTTCTGGTCGCCGAAGTTAACGGTGAAGTGGTTGGCACGGTGATGGGCGGTTATGACGGGCATCGCGGGTCTGCCTACTATCTTGGCGTGCATCCTGAATATCGCGGTCGCGGTATTGCTAATGCGCTGCTTAATCGGCTGGAGAAAAAGCTGATCGCCCGCGGCTGTCCGAAAATAAATATTATGGTTCGCGAAGATAATGACGTGGTGCAGGGGATGTACGAACGCCTTGGCTATGAGCATTCAGACGTGCTGTGCCTCGGCAAGCGCTTAATTGAAGATGAAGAATACTGAGTTTATCCCCGCCGATTTCGATACCCACGGCCGCCTGCGTTTGCCGTTTCTCTTTTGGTGCGTGCTGCTGCTTCAGGCGCGGACGTGGGTGCTATTTCTGATGGCCGGCGCGTCACGCCAGCAGGGCGACGCGCTGCTGAATCTGTTTTATCCGGACCACGATAATTTTTGGCTGGGATTGCTCCCCGGCATTCCGGCGGTGCTGGCGTTTATCATTAGCGGGCATCGTCAGCGCTTCCCCCGGCTCTGGCCCATGATGCGCTGGCTGCTGGTGCTTTCCCAGCTCTTGCTGTTGGTCTGGCAACCGCTGTTGTGGATGAGCGGCGAGTCGCCTTCGGCGGTGACCATCGGCCTGCTGGCGGCGGATCTTTACGCGCTCTGGTGGCTGTTAAGCAGCCGTCGGCTGAAAGCCTGTTTTCGCGAAGAACAGGTTTAACGGCACTTTTTGCCGATCGCGCACTCCAACTTGCGTTGAATACATCAGAAAGGACACTCAGTCATGAAATCGCTACGTTTACTTCTCTGCGCACTACCGCTGGCTTTAACCGGCTGCTCAACGATGAGCTCGGTGAACTGGTCGGCGGCTTATCCGTGGAACTGGTTTGGTTCCTCTTTGGAGGTGAGCGAACAGGGCGTAGGCAACCTGACGGCGTCAACGGCGCTGAGCGAGCAGGCGATCGGCGACGCGCTCGGCAGCAGCTACCGCCTGCGCAGCGGCATGAAAACGGCTAACGGCAATATTGTGCGCTATTTCGAAGCGTTAAAAGATGACAAGGTCGCGCTGACCATCAACGGCGAGAGCGGGACTATTAGCCGCATAGACGTGCGCGATAGCAATATCAAAGCCGCCAGCGGCGTGAAAATCGGTACCCCGTTCAGCGATATCTACAGCAAAGCGTTTGGTAACTGCCAGAAAGGCAGCAACGATAACGGTGCCGTGGTGGAGTGCAAGGCCGAGGGTAGCCAGCATATTAGCTATGCCTTCACCGGCAGCTGGAGCGGCCCTGAAGAGCTAATGCCCTCCGACGACACGCTGAAAAACTGGAAGGTGAGCAAGATTATCTGGCGTCGCTAATTTGATCTGAAGTGATTCGAGGTCCTGAAAAAGCGGGTACAATAGCGCCTTAAAAAGCCACAGCGTTGTGGTTGTACTATTTCAGGAGGAGCGATGTCTCAGGTTCAGAGCGGCATTTTGCCGGAACATTGCCGTGCGGCGATTTGGATTGAAGCAAATGTCAAAGGCGATGTTGACGCCCTGCGCGAAGCCAGCAAGGTGTTTGCCGATAAGTTAGCCACCTTTCAGGCGAAATACCCGGAAGCGAAGCTGGGGGCGGTGGTCGCTTTTGGCCATAACGTCTGGCGTCAGCTAAGCGGTGGCGTCGGGGCTGAAGAGCTAAAAGACTTCCCGTCCTATGGCAAAGGTCTGGCCCCGGCTACCCAGTATGATGTGCTAATCCACATTCTGTCCGCGCAGCATGAGCTGAATTTTTCTGTCGCTCAGGCGGCCCTGTCCGCTTTTGGCGCAGCGATTGATGTTAAAGAAGAGATTCACGGCTTTCGCTGGATTGAAGAGCGCGATCTGAGCGGCTTTGTCGACGGTACTGAAAACCCGGCGGGGGAAGAGACCCGCCGTGAAGTGGCGGTGATTCAGGATGGCGTCGATGCGGGCGGCAGCTACGTATTTGTGCAGCGCTGGGAGCACAACCTCAAGCAGCTTAATCGCATGAGCGTTCCCGATCAGGAGATGATGATCGGCCGTACCAAAGAAGCCAACGAAGAGATTGACGGCGACGATCGTCCGGATACCTCTCACCTGAGCCGCGTGGATCTGAAAGAAGAAGGTAAAGGGCTGAAGATTGTGCGTCAGAGCCTGCCGTACGGTACCGCCAGCGGCACCCACGGCCTCTACTTTTGCGCCTACTGCGCGCGTCTGCACAATATTGAACAGCAGCTGCTGAGCATGTTCGGCGATACCGACGGTAAGCGCGACGCGATGCTGCGTTTTACCAAACCGGTGACCGGCGGATACTACTTCGCGCCTTCGCTGGATAGACTGCTGGCGCTGTAAGATCTTCTCCTGACCCTCTCCCCGCAGGGAGAGGGGACCGTTCGGCGCGGCCGGCAGGCGTCGAACGTGTTCCGGTTCTGCATGCGTGATTCAGATAAGCTTTGCCATTCCCTTATTCTCTTTTCGACTTCCAAATCGCCAAACGGTATATAAAACCGTTACTCCTTTCATAGCCGTTATAAATATGATGATCAGCAGAAAATCATCATATTGATAAGGGTGCGCAATGGCCGTTAAATCACTAAAAAAAGGATATCTGGCGCTGGCTGCTTCTGTGCTGCTGGTCGCGCAGGCGCAGGCGACGGAATTGCTGAACAGTTCCTACGATGTTTCCCGCGAGCTGTTTGCCGCCCTTAACCCGCAGTTCGAACAGCAGTGGGCGAAAGATAACGGCGGCGATAAGCTGACGATTAAACAATCTCATGCCGGGTCATCAAAACAGGCGCTGGCGATTCTGCAAGGGCTGAAGGCTGACGTGGTGACCTACAATCAGGTGACCGATGTCCAGATTCTGCACGACAAAGGCAAGCTGATCCCCGCCGACTGGCAAAGCCGTCTGCCGAATAACAGCTCGCCGTTTTACTCCACCATGGGCTTCCTGGTGCGTAAAGGCAACCCGAAGAATATCCACGACTGGAATGACTTAGTGCGTCCCGACGTGAAGCTGATTTTCCCGAACCCAAAAACCTCCGGCAACGCGCGTTACACTTATTTAGCGGCGTGGGGCGCGGCGGACAAGGCTGACGGCGGCGATAAAGCGAAAACCGAGCAGTTCATGACCCAGTTCCTGAAAAACGTCGAAGTGTTTGATACCGGCGGTCGCGGGGCTACCACGACCTTCGCCGAGCGCGGTCTGGGCGATGTGCTGATCAGCTTCGAATCGGAAGTGAACAACATCCGCAAACAGTATGAAGCGCAGGGCTTTGAGGTGGTTATCCCGAAGACCAACATCCTGGCCGAGTTCCCGGTGGCGTGGGTGGATAAAAACGTCCAGGCCAACGGTACCGAGAAAGCGGCAAAAGCCTATCTCAACTACCTGTACAGCCCGCAGGCGCAGACCATCATCACCGATTACTACTACCGCGTGAATAACCCGGACGTGATGAACAAACTGCAAGATAAATTCCCGCAGACCGAACTGTTCCGCGTGGAAGATAAATTTGGCTCTTGGCCTGATGTGATGAAAACCCATTTTGCCAGCGGCGGTGAGCTGGACAAACTGCTGGCGGCGGGGCGTAAGTAATGTTTGCAGTATCGACTAAACGCGTGCTGCCGGGCTTTACCTTAAGCCTCGGGACCAGCCTGCTGTTCGTCTGCCTTATCCTGTTGTTGCCGCTCAGCGCGCTGGTGATGCAGCTTGCCCAGATGAGCTGGGCGCAGTACTGGGACGTGGTGACCAACCCGCAGGTGGTGGCGGCCTATAAAGTGACGCTGCTGTCGGCGTTTGTCGCCTCCATTTTTAACGGCGTGTTCGGCCTTCTGATGGCGTGGATCTTAACCCGCTACCGCTTCCCGGGCCGCACGCTGCTTGATGCGCTGATGGATTTGCCGTTTGCGCTGCCGACGGCCGTTGCCGGCTTAACCCTCGCCTCGCTCTTCTCCGTGAACGGGTTGTACGGCGAGTGGCTGGCGAAATTTGATATTAAAGTCACCTATACCTGGCTCGGTATCGCGGTGGCCATGGCCTTTACCAGCATCCCGTTTGTGGTGCGTACCGTGCAGCCGGTGCTGGAAGAGTTGGGTCCGGAATATGAAGAGGCGGCGGAAACCCTGGGCGCCACGCGCTGGCAGAGCTTTCGCAAGGTGGTGCTGCCGGAGCTCTCCCCGGCGCTGATGGCGGGCGTTGCGCTGTCCTTTACCCGCAGCCTCGGTGAGTTCGGCGCGGTGATTTTTATAGCCGGCAACATTGCGTGGAAAACGGAAGTGACCTCGCTGATGATTTTTATCCGTTTGCAGGAGTTTGATTACCCGGCGGCGAGCGCGATTGCTTCGGTGATCCTCGCGGCCTCGCTGCTGCTGCTGTACTCGATTAACACTCTGCAAAGTCGCTTTGGTCGACGTGTGGTAGGTCACTGATGGCGGAAGTTACGCAATTGAAACGATACGATGCGCCCCGCATCAACTGGGGTAAATGGTTTCTGATCGGTGCGGGCGTGCTGGTTTCCGCGTTTATTCTCGTCGTGCCGACGGTGTATATCTTCGTTCAGGCCTTCAGCAAGGGGCTGATGCCCGCGCTGGAAAACCTGGCGAACCCGGATATGCTGCACGCCATCTGGCTGACCGTGCTGATTGCGCTGATCACCGTGCCGGTGAACCTGGTGTTCGGCACGCTGCTGGCGTGGCTGGTGACGCGCTTTAACTTCCCGGGACGTCAGCTGCTGCTGACCCTGCTGGATATTCCTTTTGCCGTGTCGCCGGTGGTAGCGGGCCTGGTGTATCTGCTCTTTTACGGCTCCAACGGGCCGCTGGGCGGCTGGCTGGATGAGCACAACCTGCAGATCATGTTCGCCTGGCCGGGCATGGTGCTGGTGACGGTCTTTGTGACCTGCCCGTTTGTGGTGCGCGAGCTGGTGCCGGTGATGTTAAGCCAGGGGAGCAACGAAGACGAAGCGGCGGTGCTGCTGGGCGCGTCAGGCTGGCAGATGTTCCGCCGCGTCACGCTGCCGAATATCCGCTGGGCGCTGCTTTACGGCGTGGTGCTGACCAACGCCCGCGCGATTGGCGAGTTTGGCGCCGTTTCTGTCGTCTCCGGCTCTATTCGCGGTGAAACCCTGTCGCTGCCGCTACAGATTGAACTGCTGGAGCAGGACTACAATACTGTCGGCTCCTTTACTGCCGCCGCGTTGCTGACGCTGATGGCTATTTTGACCCTGTTTTTGAAGAGTGTGGTGCAGTGGCGTTTAGAAAATCAGGAAAAACGTCAGCATCAGGAGGGAAATCATGAGCATTGAGATTGCCAATATTAAGAAGTCTTTTGGTCGCACCCAGGTGCTGAATGATATCTCGCTGGATATCCCTTCCGGACAAATGGTGGCGCTGCTCGGGCCGTCTGGCTCCGGTAAAACCACGCTGCTGCGTATTATCGCCGGGCTTGAGCATCAGACCAGCGGGCACATCCGCTTTCATGGCACCGACGTGAGCCGTCTGCATGCCCGGGATCGTAAGGTGGGCTTTGTATTCCAGCATTACGCGCTGTTCCGCCATATGAACGTATTCGACAATATTGCGTTTGGCCTGACCGTGCTGCCGCGCCGCGAGCGCCCGAATGCGGCGGCCATCAAAGCGAAAGTGACCAAACTGCTGGAGATGGTACAGCTTGCGCATCTGGCGGATCGCTTTCCGGCGCAGCTCTCCGGCGGGCAGAAGCAGCGCGTGGCGCTGGCGCGTGCGTTAGCCGTTGAACCGCAGATACTGCTGCTGGATGAACCCTTCGGCGCGCTGGACGCCCAGGTGCGTAAAGAGCTGCGTCGCTGGCTGCGTCAGCTGCATGAAGAGCTGAAGTTCACCAGCGTCTTCGTCACCCACGATCAGGAAGAGGCGATGGAAGTTGCCGACCGCGTGGTAGTGATGAGCCAGGGGAACATTGAGCAGGTTGACGAGCCGGAGCAGCTCTGGCGCGAACCGGCGACCCGCTTTGTGCTGGAATTTATGGGCGAGGTGAACCGTCTGCAGGGCACCATTCGCGGCGGACAATTCCACGTGGGCGCGCACCGCTGGCCGCTGGGCTATACCTCCGCGCATCAGGGGCCGGTCGATCTGTTCCTGCGTCCGTGGGAAGTTGACGTGAGCCGCCGAACCAGCCTCGATTCACCGCTGCCGGTGCAGGTGCTGGAAGCTAGCCCTAAAGGTCACTACACGCAATTGGTGGTACAACCGCTGGGCTGGTATACCGAGCCGCTGACCGTGGTCATGCGCGACGACGTCCCGCCGCACCGGGGAGAGCGCCTGTTTGTCGGTCTGCAGCATGCCCGTATTTATCACGGGAAGGAACGCATTGAGACGCGCGAGGATATTGCTCTGGCGGAGTCAGCCTGATAGGTTATCGCGTATGTTTTTCGCCCGGTGGCGTAATGCTTACCGGGCTTTTTATTGGGCAAAACCGTGAATACATTAGAACAAACAATCGGCAACACGCCTCTGGTCAAACTGCAGCGCATGGGGCCGGACAACGGCAGCGAAATCTGGGTCAAACTTGAAGGCAACAATCCGGCGGGGTCGGTGAAAGACAGGGCGGCCCTGTCGATGATTGTCGAGGCCGAAAAGCGCGGAGAGATTAAACCCGGTGATGTGCTGATTGAAGCGACCAGCGGCAACACCGGCATTGCGCTGGCGATGATCGCCGCGCTTAAAGGCTATCAGATGAAGCTGCTGATGCCGGACAACATGAGTCAGGAGCGCCGTGCCGCCATGCGCGCCTACGGTGCGGAGCTGATTCTGGTCACCAAAGAGCAGGGAATGGAAGGCGCGCGTGACTTAGCGTTAGCCATGGCGCAGCGCGGCGAAGGCAAGCTGCTCGATCAGTTCAACAACCCGGACAACCCGTACGCGCACTACACCACTACCGGGCCGGAAATCTGGCAGCAGACCGACGGGCGGATCACCCATTTTGTCTCCAGCATGGGTACCACCGGCACCATTACCGGCGTATCGCGTTTTCTGCGCGAGCAGGATAAAGCGGTGAGCATCGTGGGGCTGCAGCCGGAAGAGGGGAGCAGTATTCCCGGAATTCGCCGCTGGCCTGCCGAATATATGCCGGGCATTTTTAACGCGCAGCTGGTGGACGCGGTGCTCGATATCCATCAACAGGATGCCGAAAACACCATGCGGATGCTGGCGGTGAAGGAGGGAATTTTCTGCGGCGTCAGTTCCGGCGGCGCGGTGGCGGGCGCGCTACGTGTGGCGGGTGAAAATCCTGGCGCGGTAGTGGTGGCGATCGTTTGCGATCGCGGCGATCGCTACCTTTCTACCGGCGTATTTGGCGAAGAGCACTTTACCCAGGGCGCGGGAATTTAAACCTCGGGCGCGTCGAGCAGGTCCGTACCGTAGGAGTTATCCACGGTGCAGAGCCAGCGTTCACCCTGCTGACGAAAGACATAGGTTGCGCGCCGCGTGACCTGTGTTATCCCGGCTTCCGCCGTCGGGATATCCAGCCGGGTTTCCATAATCACCAGCGCATTGCCGCCGCCTTCGATAATCTCCATTTTTCCCTGCGTCACCACCAGCCGGTGCTGGAAATAGTCGGCAATGGCGATAAACGCGTTGCGGATATTTTCTTTGCCCCGCACCACCATGCCTGGCTTGACGACCAGCGCGGCGTCATCAGCGTAATACTCCATCAGTGTCGCGTAATCCTCCTGGGAGATAGCGCGATCGCAGGCTTCGATGGCGGCTTTAAGCTGTGGGGTGGGATTGGGCATTTCTGGCGATCCTTAGACTGTCGGGCTTTAATAAAAGCCTTTTGCTTACTTTGCCGTCAGCTTATCAAGAAACGCCCATAGCTTCTCATTCATTTCGCGATAATCCCAGGCACGCATCTCCTGTTCACTACGAATGAAACGCCTGCCTCTGGCGGCGCTAAGCTCCTGCTGCGAATGGGCGATCAGCAGCTCAATGACCTCAGCATCAAACTCCATGTGGCACTGGAAGCCATAAACCCGGTCGCTGTATTTCACAATTTGCCGCGGGCAGCCTTCGCTGGAGGCCATCACTTCCGCCTCCGGGGTCAGGCCTGGCATATCGTTATGCCAGTGGCCGACGACCAGCGAGGGGCCAAAATGGGCCAGTTTGTCATCCTGCAGGCCCGCGGTGGTGAGCGTGATGGGATAGTGACCCACCTCTTTTTCCGGACTTTGCATGACCGGCGCGCCCAGCGCTTCACCGATAAGCTGCGAGCCCAGGCATATCCCTACCACGATCCGTCCTGCGGCAATGGCCTGCGCAATCAAACGCTGCTCGGCGTGGCTATCAAACCAGGGGCACTCAGATAATGTCGTGCGCGGCGACTGCGGACCGCCGAGCACAACCAGCATATCAAAAGCGTTGGCGTTTTCCGGTAGACTGTCCCCCGCGTATACCCGCGACCAGCTGATACCGTAGCCGCGCGCCTGCGCCCAGTGCAGGTAAGCTCCCGGCGCTTCAAAGACTTCATGGACGATAAAGTGGATCTGCATAGCGTTAACTCCCGTCACTGTTGTTGTAATATCTGGTATAAGTCATTGGCGAGCTTATTCATTTCATTGTCGCTGAGCGTCGCAAGCGACAGCCTCAGCCCGTGCGAAGGGGCGCGAATGCCGAACGTTTCGCCTTCGCGAACCAGCCAGCCGGCGTGCGCCAGACGGAGCGCTACCGGCTGGCTCGGCTCTTCCAGCGGGAACCAAAAATTAAGGCCGTCTCCCGGCGTCAGATGGGTGATTCCGCGGCTGGCGAGGGCGGCAATCAGCTTTTCATGCTGCTGACGATAGTGGCGCCGGGTTTCCGCCAGAGAGGCCATAAAGGTGTTGTCGTTAAGGCAGGCGATGACCAGATCCTGCAACAGATGGCTGACCCATTGGCTACCGGAATTAAGCCTCAGTCGCAGCGCCGCCGACGTGTCAGCGTCGCTGGCGACGATGGCCAGACGCAAATCTGGTCCCAGGGTTTTTGACAGGGAGCGTACCAGCGCCCAACGCTGACTTTCCGCGGCGATAGGGGAGTACCAGGGCGTGGCGGAGAGCAGCGCGAAATGGTCGTCAACAATCACCAGAACCTGCGGATAGCGGGCCAGTATTTCGCGTATTGCCCGGGCGCGGGATTCGCTGAGGCTACAGCCGGTCGGATTGTGCGCGCGCGGGGTAATAATGACCGCCCGGGCGCCGTTGCGCAGCGCCTCTTCAAGGGCCTCAGGCTGCATGCCTTCCCCGTCGACCGGTACCGGCGAAGGGCTAAAACCGGCGTAGCGCAGCATATTGATGCTGCTGAGAAAGCAGGGGTCTTCGATGGCCACGCTATCGCCGGGCAGCAGCAGGGCGCACAGCAGGCGCTCAAGCGCATCGACAGCGCCGCTGGCAAGGTTAATATCGGCATCCAGGTTCACATCGTTGTTAACCCAGCGGCTGGCCCACGCGGCCAGCCGTGGTTCAACCGCCGCATCGCCGTACAGACGAGGCGCTGGCGCAATTGCGCCGAGATAGTGCTTGAGGTTTGCCAGGCGAGCGGGGTCGGGATTGCCGCTGGAGATATCCTTCAGCGGCGAAGAGGGATCGCCACCTTCAAGGGCGGGAAGGATATTATGCGTTTTAATGGCGGTACCATTACGCCCCTGGCTGATAGCCAGGCCAGAGGTCACCAGTCGCTTATAGGCGGCAGCGACGGTATTGCGGTTAACCGACAGCTTGCCCGCCAGCTCGCGGACCGGCGGTAAAACATCGCCAGGCTTGAGTGCGCCGCTTTGTACCAGATGGCGGATGCTATCGAAGATCTCACTGGCAGTTTTTCCAACGATCATTATTGACCTATGACAAAATGAATTTTAGCATAGGACGAATGATAATCAGAGTATGACCCGCTGTCCAGCGGGGGGAGAAAGGATGGGCCAGCAAGATGAAATACAATCGGTGCTCTTCAACGATAAAAGTCGGGCGCTTCAGGTCGATATTGTGGCCGTGCAGTCGCAGGTGGTCTACGGCAGCGTAGGCAACAGTATTGCGATACCGGCGATAAAGCGGCACGGCCTGCGGGTCATCGCGGTGCCGACGGTGCTGTTCAGCAATACGCCGCACTATGATACTTACTATGGCGGCGTTATCCCGGAAGAGTGGTTTGCCGGCTATTTAAAGGCGCTGGAGGAGCGTGACGCCCTGCGCGAGCTGCGGGCGGTAACGACCGGCTATATGGGCAGCGCCGTGCAGATTAAGCGTCTGGCGCAATGGCTGCTGCGCATTCGCGAGCAGCATCCTGAACTGTGTATTCTCGTTGATCCCGTCATTGGCGATGTGGATAGCGGTATTTACGTCAAGGCCGAGATCCCTGAAGCCTATCGTACGCATTTGCTCCCGCTGGCGCAGGGGATCACGCCCAATCTGTTTGAGCTGGAGACGCTAAGCGGTCTGCCTTGCCATAATCAGCAGGAGGCGATTATTGCCGCCCGTAGTCTGCTCTCTGATTCACTGAAATGGGTCGTTATCACCAGCGCGCCGGGAGAAAATAGCGCCACGATCAACGTGCTGGTGGTTAGCGCGCAGTCGGTCGAGGTGGTTGAACATCCGCGCGTTGAAACCGATCTGAAGGGAACGGGCGACCTTTTTTGCGCCGAGCTGGCGAGCGGTCTGGTATGCGGAATGCCGCTGGGCGAGGCCGCCCACGCTGCCGCGCAGCGGGTGCTGGCGGTTATGACCTGGACCAATGAACAGGGCTGCGATGAGCTCATTCTTCCGCCGCATAGGGAGGGAGAATGAAGAGCTATCGTTTAGTGGTGCGTCAGCAGGGAAGAGTCGTCGGCCATTTTGAGACCACCGGCAGCGAAGCCCTTGAGGATGTCTGCGAAGTGGGATCTTTATTTGGCGCCGTTGGCGGATATCAGTGTGATTTACAGGTTTCTGACAGCGAGAAGCGGATTCTGGAAAGCGGCCCGGAAGGGATGAAAATACTTTCGCGGGAGAAGTGCTATCGGCCGTTTAAAGCGGCGAGATAAAAAAATGGCGCCCGAGAGGCGCCATTCTTCTGCGGCAAGAATTACTTCTTGATGCGGATAACCGGTGTTTCACCCACGGTTACGCTACCGGACAGTTTGATCAGCTCTTTGATCTCGTCCATGTTGGAGATAACAACCGGAGTCAGGGTAGACTTGGCTTTCTCTTCCAGCAGCGGCAGATCGAATTCGATAACCGGGTCGCCGACTTTCACACGCTGGCCTTCTTCGGCGATACGTTTGAAGCCTTCGCCTTTCAGCTCAACGGTATCAATACCGAAGTGAACGAACAGTTCAATGCCGCTATCAGATTCGATTGAAAAAGCATGGTTGGTTTCAAAAATTTTACCGATGGTACCATCTACCGGCGCAACCATTTTGTTGCCAGTAGGTTTGATAGCAATGCCATCACCCACAATTTTTTCCGCAAAAACTACATCCGGCACGTCTTCAATGTTGACGATCTCGCCAGAGAGCGGGGCAACAATCTCAATAGTTCCGGTGTCTTTTTTATCATCAGAAACCAGAGATTTCAATTTATCGAACAAACCCATGATCTTCTCCTAAGCAGTAATTTGGGCCGCGCATCTCGTGAATTAGCAGATTGTTTTTTCTTCAATGAACTTGTTAACCAGCGTCATTAACTCGTCCGTTGTCGGTTGAGCAAGAGCCTGCTCTGCTAATACTTTCGCATCTTCGAAGTTCGTGTTACGGATAATCTTCTTGATGCGCGGGATGGAAATGGCGCTCATAGAGAACTCGTCCAGACCCATACCCAGCAACAGAAGTGTAGCACGTTCATCGCCCGCAAGCTCACCGCACATGCCAGTCCATTTGCCTTCAGCATGAGAAGCATCAATAACTTGCTTAATCAGCGTCAGCACGGACGGGGACATTGGCTGGTAAAGATGTGAAATCATATCATTACCACGGTCAACTGCCAGAGTATACTGCGTTAAATCATTGGTACCGATACTAAAGAAATCAACTTCTTTGGCTAAGTGACGCGCAATTGTCGCAGCGGCTGGGGTTTCCACCATCACGCCAATCTCAATTGCCTCATCAAAAGCTTTACCTTCGTCGCGCAGTTCCTGTTTGTAGATTTCGATCTCTTTCTTCAGTGCACGCACTTCTTCAACAGAGATGATCATCGGGAACATGATGCGCAGTTTACCGAAAGCGGAAGCGCGCAGGATGGCACGAACCTGGTCGCGCAGAATCTCTTTGCGATCCATGGCGATGCGCACTGCGCGCCAGCCGAGGAACGGGTTCTCTTCTTTCGGGAAGTTCATGTACGGCAGCTCTTTGTCGCCGCCGATGTCCATGGTGCGAACGATAACCGCCTGCGAGCCGCATGCTTCGGCAACGGCTTTGTATGCTGCGAACTGTTCTTCTTCAGTCGGCAGCGAGTCGCGGTCCATGAACAGGAATTCTGTACGATACAAACCAACGCCTTCCGCGCCGTTACGTTCGGCACCTTCAACGTCGCGTACGGTACCGATGTTGGCGCAGACTTCAACCTGATGGCCGTCCAGCGTAATGGCCGGCAGGTCTTTCAGCTTAGCCAGCTCCGCTTTCTCTTCAGCGACCTGAGCCTGCAGGTTGCGCAGTTCTTCGATTTGTTGATCGCTCGGGTTAACCAGAACCTGATTATTCACCGCGTCGAGAACCAGATAATCGCCGTTTTTCACCTGGGTAGTCACGCTACCGGTGCCCACGATGGCCGGCAGTTCAAGGGAACGCGCCATGATGGAGGTGTGGGAAGTACGGCCGCCCGCGTCGGTGATGAAACCCAGCACCTTGTTCAGGTTCAGCTGTGCGGTTTCAGACGGGGTGAGGTCAGCGGCTACCAGGATAACTTCATCCTGAATCGCGCTCAGATCGATGATGGCCAGACCGAGGATGTTGCGCAGCAGGCGCTTACCGATGTCGCGTACGTCAGCGGCACGCTCTTTCAGGTATTCGTCATCCAGTTCTTCCAGGGCAGTAGCCTGACCTTCGATAACTTCATTGGCTGCCGCATCGGCAGTCATATGCTTATCTTTAATCAGGGCTATGATTTCCTGCTCAAGCTCCTCATCTTCCAGCAGCATGATGTGCCCTTCGAAGATGGCTTCTTTTTCTTCACCGAAGGTTTCACCAGCTTTGGTTTTGATGACCTCCAGCTGGGCGGAGGCCTTGGTGCGGCCATTCAGAAAACGTTCAACTTCCTGATCAACCTTATCGGCAGAAATTTTCTTCCGGTCGATGACAATTTCATCTTCTTTCAGCAGAAGTGCCTTGCCGAAAGCGATACCCGGGGATGCTAAAATGCCTGAAATCATAACCCTACCTTACTTGTGACTGATATTAAAAAGAACCCGTGAACTTACTCGAGTTCAGCCATCAGTTTTACCAGATGCTCAACTGCTTTTTGCTCGTCTTCGCCTTCGGCAGAGAGAGTGACAACGGTACCCTGGGTCAGGCCCAGAGTCTGCAGTTTGAACAGGCTTTTGGCGCTGGCGCTTTTGCCGTTGGAGGTTACAGTGATCTCAGAAGTGAAGCCTTTTGCTTCTTTAACAAACTGAGCAGCAGGGCGGGTGTGCAGACCGTTCGGAGCGGTAATAGTAACTTCTTGCTGGAACATTATATTTCCCCAACTTATAGGTTTAGTGTTGTGGACCTAAAGTTTAGCCTAACGGCCAAACTTTAGCCTGTATCGTTAGCGCCGGCATCACGTATCCGGCTCCGGCACCATCAGCGGAAAATCGCTGTGGAAACCTTCAGGCCGTTAACGTCTACCACGTCATTAAACATTATGCCGCTAAAGGAAGACTTGAACCAAATCATAAAATCGATTCAGCTTATGGAAATCCAAATCGGAATAATTTCGCGCATCGAAATAAATGTGCTGGTTAAATACCAGACCCAACGAAGTGAATCAATGCCAGGAGGGGTAAAAGTTTGATGTGCGCCACAAAAAAGCACCTGAAAAGGTGCTTTTTTACACGATATTAACAAGCTGGCATTACTGTTGCAGTTCTTTCTCGGTGAAGAGATCGGCAAACAATGCGGTGCTTAAATAGCGCTCACCTGAAGAGGGTAGGATAACCACAATATTCTTGTTGGTAAAGGCTTCATCCTCCTGCAGCTTCAGCGCAGCGGCAACGGCAGCGCCGGAAGAGATGCCGGCCAGAATGCCTTCCTCTTCCATCAGGCGACGGGCGGTGGAAATGGCTTCATCATTGGTAATAGCCACTACTTTATCCACCAGCTTCAAATCCAGGTTGCCTGGGATAAAGCCTGCGCCAATACCCTGGATTTTGTGCGGGCCTGGCTTCAGCTCTTCGCCTGCCAGCGCCTGGGCGATAACCGGGGAGTCGGTAGGTTCAACGGCAACGGTAATCAGATCTTTTTTACCTTTGGTGCCTTTGATATAGCGGCTCACGCCGGTCAGCGTACCGCCAGTACCGACGCCGGAGATGAAGACGTCGATTTGACCATCGGTATCTTCCCAGATTTCCGGGCCGGTGGTTTTTTCATGAATTTCCGGGTTGGCCGGGTTGCTGAACTGCTGGAGCAGGAGGAATTTTTCCGGGTCGCTGGCGACAATTTCTTCGGCTTTCTGGATGGCGCCTTTCATCCCCTTGGCGCCTTCGGTCAGCACCAGGTTAGCGCCCAGGGCCTTCAGCAGCTTGCGGCGTTCGATGCTCATGGTCTCCGGCATCGTCAGCGTCAGTTTATAACCGCGCGCCGCAGCCACGTACGCCAGCGCGATACCGGTATTACCGCTGGTCGGTTCCACCAGCTCAACGCCGGGCTTCAGCACGCCGCGTTTTTCGGCATCCCAAATCATATTGGCACCGATACGGCATTTTACGCTAAAGCTCGGGTTACGAGATTCTACCTTTGCCAGGATGCGTCCGTTACCGATGCGGTTCAGTCGTACCAGCGGCGTATGGCCGATAGTCAGGGAGTTATCTTCAAAAATCTTACTCATGGCCCGTCCTTAACTGTATGAAATTTGGGAGTACGGCTTCAGCATACCCGCTTAAAGAATATGCGGAAGTAAGGATTTAGCATATCTATATTCAGAAGAGAAATAATGGCAAGCCAGAAGTAATAAGGAGCGGCATAAGCCGCTCCGAAAGCGATAGCGCTACTTCCACATGGCGTGTTTGTCACGGTAGCAATCGACCCACATTGCCGTCGCGCCGCAAATCGCGACGGGCAGGATGACCAGGTTTAGCACCGGGATCATGGTAAACAGGCTGGTCAGGGCGCCAAACTGCATATTGGTCACTTTGCGCGTGCGCAGCGCCTGACGCATCGTTTTAAACGGCACCTTATGGTTATCAAAAGGGTAATCGCAGTACTGAATCGCCAGCATCCAGGCGCTGAACAGGAACCACAGCACGGGGGCGACGGTCTGGCCGATACCGGGGATAAAGTAGAGAAGCAAAAGGACGATGGCCCGCGGCAGGTACCAGGCAAACTTCTGCCACTCGCGCTTCATGATGCGCGGAACATCTTTCAGGATGCCGAAAACCCCGACATCCGGCGGCGTCGCGCCCGTCAGGCGCGCTTCAAGCTGCTCGGCCAGCAGGCCGCTAAAGGGCGCGGCAATCCAGTTGGCGATTGTCGAGAAGAAGTAGCCGAAGACAAGCAGAATAGAAATGACCACCATGGGCCACAGCAGATAGTTAAGCCATTGCAGCCATTCAGGAACATGGCTCATCAACGAAGGGATCCAGCTGTCCAGACGCGTGAACAGCCACCAGAATGCGCCGCCCATCAGAATAATGTTGACGAGTAAAGGGAGGAATACGTATCGACGGATCCCCGGCAGCCCGATCAGCTTCCAACCCTGCGAAAAATAGTAGACGCCACTACGCGGGGTCGTTACGGATGATGAAACCATAGTCAGGTAATGCTCCTTTTTTGACATCCAGGCTGAATGCCGGGCTATTTTATCGGGTTAGCAGACAATAACCAGTTAGGAAATGTTCGAAAAAACAGCAAAAAGCACGATTTAGTTCATCTTTATGTAGTGAAAGCCCCCGACGCACTTGCACTTGATGTAATCGGCAAATACTCTTAGTGAGTAAATGTTTGCCGTGGTGGCAAGGTGTTAGAACAACAGAGAATATAATGATGCAGGATTTGCGTCTGATATTAATCATTGTTGGCGCGATCGCCATAATCGCTTTACTGGTGCACGGTTTCTGGACCAGCCGTAAAGAACGCTCCTCGATGTTTCGCGATCGCCCACTGAAACGTATGAAGTCTCGCGACGATGAAGCGTCGGAAGGCGACGACTTTGATGACGATGTTGAAGGCGTTGGTGAAGTCCGGGTTCATCGGACCAGTCATGCGCCGAATGGCGTTCATGGGGAGCATGAAGCACCTCGTCAGCCGCAGCACCAGTATCAGCCTCCTTATGAGCGTCAGGCGCAACAGCCACCTGTGCGCCCGGAAGAGCCTGTCCGTGCACCGCAGCCGCCGCAACATCAGCCCGTTCACGCCCAGGCCCCGGTCCAGCAGCCGCAGCGCGCCGTGCCGCCTCAGCAGCCGGTGCAGCCGCAGCCCGTTCCGCATGTGCAGCAGCCCGTTCAGCATGTGCAGCAGCCGGTTCAACAACCTGCCGCCGCTCCAGAGCCGCAGCCGGCGCCGGAACCTCAGGCCCCTGAGCCGCAGCAGGCCGCGCCGCAGCCTAAAGAGCGTAAGGAGACGGTCATCGTGATGAACGTCGCTGCGCATCACGGTTCGCAGCTCAACGGCGAGCTACTCATCAATAGCATCCAGCAGGCGGGCTTCAAATTTGGCGATATGAATATCTTCCATCGCCACCTCAGCCCGGACGGCAGCGGTCAGGTGCTCTTCAGTCTGGCCAATATGGTTAAGCCTGGCACCTTCAATCCTGACAGCATGGCGGATATGATGACGCCCGGGGTCACTATCTTTATGCAGGTTCCGTCCTTTGGCGATGAACTGCAAAACTTTAAGCTGATGCTGCAGTCCGCGCAGTACATTGCCGATGAAGTCGGCGGCGTAGTGCTGGATGACCAGCGTCGTATGATGACGCCGCAAAAATTGCGTGAATATCAAGACCGAATTCGTGAAGTGAAAGAGGCTAACGCCTGATTCATCTTCTTGCGTTTCATCTACTTATCCTGAACCCCCGCCCGTCGGGGGTTTTTTATCATTGATGGTGTGATATGGAATCGAACGAACAAAAACTGACTGAACTGCGAACCACGCTTCGCCATCATGAATATCTCTACCACGTCATGGATACGCCGGAAATCCCTGATGCGGAATACGATCGGTTAATGCGCGAACTGCGCGAGCTGGAAGCTCAGTACCCTGAGCTGATCACCCCGGACTCGCCCACCCAGCGCGTCGGTGCCGCACCGTTAGCCTCTTTTAGCCAGATTCGCCATGAAGTCCCGATGCTGTCGCTGGACAACGTTTTTGATGAGGAGAGCTTCCTCGCGTTCAACAAGCGGGTACAGGATCGCCTGAAAAATACCGATAACCTGACTTACTGCTGTGAGCTCAAGCTGGATGGCCTGGCGGTCAGTATCCTGTATGAAAACGGCCTGCTGGTGCAGGCTGCGACCCGCGGCGATGGAACGACCGGCGAAGATATTACCTCCAACGTGCGTACCATTCGCGCGATTCCCCTGAAGCTACGCGGTGACAATATTCCGCAGCGGCTTGAGGTGCGCGGAGAGGTGTTCCTGCCGCAGGCAGGGTTTGAAAAAATTAATGAAGAGGCGCGGCGAACCGGAGGTAAAGTCTTTGCTAACCCGCGTAACGCGGCGGCGGGGTCTTTACGCCAGCTCGATCCGCGAATTACCGCGAAGCGTCCACTCACTTTCTTTTGCTACGGCGTGGGCGTGCTGGAAGGCGGCGAGCTGCCTGCCAGCCACTCGGCGCGCTTGCAGCAGTTTAAGTCCTGGGGGCTGCCGGTCAGCGAGCGTGTAAAGCTCTGCCATACGCCAGAGGAAGTGCTTACTTACTATCGCCAGGTTGAAGAGGATCGGCCGAAGCTGGGGTTTGATATCGACGGCGTGGTCATCAAAGTCGATTCGCTGGCGCTGCAGGAACAGCTTGGCTTCGTAGCCCGCGCGCCGCGCTGGGCGGTGGCGTTTAAGTTTCCGGCGCAGGAGCAGATGACTTTCGTGCGCGACGTTGAGTTTCAGGTCGGGCGCACTGGCGCCATCACGCCGGTTGCGCGTCTGGAGCCGGTACACGTCGCCGGGGTCCTGGTCAGCAACGCGACGCTGCATAATGCTGATGAAATCGAGCGTCTGGGACTGCGTATCGGCGATAAGGTGGTCATTCGCCGCGCCGGCGATGTTATCCCTCAGGTCGTGAACGTCGTGCTCTCAGAACGCCCGGAGGAGACGCGTGAGATCGTGTTCCCCACCCATTGTCCGGTATGTCATTCCGACGTTGAACGCGTGGAAGGCGAAGTGGTGACGCGCTGTACCGGCGGTCTGATCTGCGGCGCCCAGCGTAAAGAAGCGCTCAAGCATTTTGTCTCCCGTCGCGCCCTGGACGTTGACGGTATGGGCGATAAAATCATCGATCAGCTGGTTGAAAAAGAGTACGTGCATACGCCGGCCGATCTCTTCCAACTGACGCCGGGTAAACTCACCGGGCTCGATCGCATGGGGCCCAAATCAGCGCAGAACGTGGTGGATGCCCTGGAGAAGTCCAAAGAGACCACCTTTGCCCGTTTCCTTTATGCGCTGGGGATCCGCGAAGTCGGTGAGGCGACGGCAGCCGGTTTAGCGGCCCACTTTGGCACCATTGAGGCGCTGGAGCAGGCTTCAATTGACGATCTGCAAAAAGTGCCCGATGTCGGGATTGTGGTTGCCACGCACGTGCGTAATTTCTTTGCCGAAGAGAGCAACCGCGAAGTGATTGCTCAGCTGCGTAAAGAAGGCGTCCGCTGGCCGGCGCCGGTCGTGGTCAATGCGGAAGAGATTGATAGCCCCTTTGCCGGCAAAACGGTGGTTCTGACCGGTAGCCTGAGTCAGCTCTCCCGTGACGATGCGAAAGCCCGGCTGGTTGCGCTGGGTGCGAAGGTGGCGGGCAGCGTGTCGAAGAAGACCGACCTGGTCATCGCCGGGGAGGCGGCGGGCTCTAAGCTTGCCAAAGCGCAGGAGCTGGGAATTGCGGTGATCGATGAAGACGAAATGCTGCGTCTGCTCGGAGAGTCGCGTGGATAAAGATCGGCTTATTGAGATTGCCAACACGGAAATGCCGTTTGGTAAATACAAAGGGCGGCGCTTAATCGATGTGCCGGAAGAGTATTTGCTGTGGTTTGCCCGTAAGGATCAATTTCCCGCCGGGCATCTTGGCGAGCTGATGGCATTAACGCTATTGATTAAAACGGAGGGGCTGACCAGCCTGGTCGAGCCCCTTAAGCGCCCGCGTTAGGCTTCGGAGGCGCGGCTTTTCTCCTGCGCCTGTAACGCTTCGGCCTGGCGCTTATAGCGCCGCGCCAGCACCGCACAGACCATAAGCTGAATCTGATGGAAGATCATCAGCGGCAGAACCATTATCCCCAGGATAGAGGTCGGGAAGAGAATATTGGCCATCGGAATGCCGTTCGCCAGGCTCTTTTTCGACCCGCAAAAGACAATCGTAATTTCATCCGCTTTATTAAACCCGCACCTGCGCGCCACAAAGACGTTAATCGCAATCACAATCGCCAGCAGCACCATGCTGACAATAACGATAAACAGCAGCGAACCAACGCCGACTTTGTGCCAGATACCGTTAACAACCGCCTCGCTGAACGCCGAATAGACCACCAGCAGGATAGAGGTCTGGTCTGTTTTCGAGATCCACTTTTTATGTTTTGCCACCCAGTTGCCAATCCACGGACGAGAGAGATGTCCCAGCACAAACGGCAGCAGCAGCTGCAGCATGATTTTGCCAACCTGCTCCAGACTCCCCCCCGCACCGTGCAGGTTCATCAACAGGCCGACCAGCAGTGGCGAAATGAAGATCCCCAGCAGGCTTGAGGCCGAAGCCGAGCATACCGCAGCCGCCACGTTGCCGCCCGCCAGAGAGGTAAACGCAATGGCTGACTGGACGGTGGCGGGAAGAATGCAGAGATAAATAAACCCGGTATAGAGCGCCGGATCGACGTTAACGGGCGCCCACCAGGCGAACAGCACGCCAAGTACGGGAAAAACGATAAACGTGCTGCACATGACCCAGAGATGTAAACGCCAGTGGCTGCCCCCGGCAACGATCGCCTCACGGGAGAGCTTGGCGCCGTGCATAAAGAAAAGCAGCGCGATGGCGGCGGTGGTTAAATGTTCAAAGAAGGGGACAAATCCGCCGCGCGCAGGAAAAAAGGAGGCCAGCAGGACGACGGTGACTAATGTCAGGGTGAATGGATCAAGAATGCGGAAAAATTTCATAAACGCTCCTGAAAATCGATGTCGCTATTGTGCTTTCTTTAGTTTGAGAAATAAAATCGATTTATTGCATCTATTCATGAAAAAAAGAGATGAATTATTCGCTACGTCAGTTGAAGGTTTTTGTGACCGTTGCTCGCGTCAAAAGCTTTAGCCGGGCAGGGGAGAGTATTGGCCTGAGTCAGTCAGCGGTAAGCCACAGCGTGAAAGAGCTGGAACATCAGACCGGCGTACGCCTGCTTGACCGAACGACGCGCGAAGTGGTGCTCACGGAAGCCGGACAGCAGCTGGCGGCCCGGCTTGAGCGCCTGCTGGATGAGTTAAACGGCACGTTGCGTGAGGCCGGGCGCGTCGGGCAGCAGCTTATGGGAACCGTGCGGGTGGCGGCCAGCCAGACCATTTCCGCCCATCTGATCCCGCAGTGCATCGCCTACAGCAACCGTCGCTATCCGGAGATAGATTTTGTTCTGCACGATCGCCCCCAGCAGTGGGTGCTGGAGAGCATCCGTCAGGGAGAAGTTGATTTTGGCATTGTTATCGACCCTGGCGCCGCGACCGATTTGCAGTGTGAGGCGGTTCTCGCTGAACCTTTCCTGCTGCTTTGCCGTTGCGATCACCCTTTCGCTAAAAGGGATGCGGTGAGCTGGCATGCGCTGCATGACCAGCGGCTGGTTTTGCAGGATTATGCTTCGGGTAGCCGGCCGCTGATTGACGCCGCGCTCGCGGGATTCGCCGTTACCGCAAATATCGTGCAGGAAATCGGTCATCCGGCCACGCTATTCCCGATGGTTGAGTCGGGGATAGGCATCAGCATCCTACCTGCGTTAGCGCTGCCGCTCCCTCAGGGAAGTCATCTGCAGGTGAAGCGGCTCACCCCGGTGGTGGAACGCCAGCTGATGCTGGCGCGGCGTAAAAACCGTTCGCTATCGACAGCCGCAGAGGCGCTGTGGGAGGTGGTGCGGCAGCAGGCTGGCCAGCTGACCGCCTTACGCGAAAACGACCCCTTGTATCAGAAATGAAATCAATAGCTTTTTAATATCAAACGTCCGGGAAAACTGTATTGGTAATCGATTGCGTAGCATCGTTATAACAGCATGGTAGCCAATCACTTTATCGATCTTTCAGTTTTTAAGGACAGCTTATGAGCGACACGCTTTTCTCACAGAACCCCTGGTATAGCGCCGATATTATTCGCGGATATAAGCCGGATTTTACGCCGCGGGTGGCCTTTATCCTGGGGTCGGGTCTCGGGGCGCTGGCGGAACAAATTGAAGATGCGGTGGCGATATCTTACGAGAAGCTGCCCGGCTTTCCGGTGAGTACCGTGCACGGCCATGCCGGCGAACTGGTGCTTGGAAATCTGGCCGGCGTACCCGTTGCCTGCATGAAAGGGCGTGGGCACTTCTATGAAGGTCGGGGCATGACGGTGATGACTGATGCCATCCGGACGCTAAAGCTGCTGGGGTGTGAACTGCTGTTTTGTACTAACGCGGCCGGTTCTTTACGTCCGGAAGTGGGGCCGGGAAGTCTGGTGGCGCTCAGCGATCATATTAACACGATGCCGGGTACGCCAATGGTGGGCCTGAATGATGAGCGCTTCGGCGAACGCTTCTTCTCCCTGGCCAACGCCTATGACGCGGATTACCGCGCCGTTCTGCAGCGCGTAGCGGAGGAGGAGGGGTTTCCGCTGACTGAAGGTGTATTTGTCTCTTATCCCGGGCCGAATTTTGAAACGGCGGCGGAGATTCGCATGATGCAGATTATCGGCGGCGATGTGGTGGGGATGTCCGTCGTGCCGGAAGTCATCGCTGCCCGCCATTGCGAGCTGAAAGTGGTGGCCGTCTCAGCCATTACCAATCTGGCTGAGGGCCTCGGCGATGTGAAACTATCTCACGCGCAAACCCTGGCGGCGGCCGAACTCTCCCGGCAGAACTTTATTAACCTGATCTGCGGCTTCTTACGCAAACTGGCCTGAAAAAATAATAAATATTGACCCCGCTTGCGGGGTCTTACTTTAATGGCAAGGAACGGAAAAATGGGTATCGCCTCTCGCTTAAAACTCATGTCGTTTTTGCAATATTTTATCTGGGGTAGCTGGCTGGTCACCCTGGGTTCTTACATGATAAACACACTGCATTTCACCGGGGCAAATGTCGGCATTGTCTATAGCTCCAAAGGGCTGGCGGCCATTATCATGCCCGCCATTATGGGGATCGTCGCCGATAAATGGCTACGTGCAGAACGGGCCTATATGCTCTGCCACCTGGTCTGCGCGGGCGTGCTTCTTTATGCAACGACCGTCACCGATCCGGAGACGATGTTCTGGGTAATGCTGATTAACGCGATGGCCTATATGCCGACTATCTCGTTGTCTAATAGCATCTCCTATTCATGTCTGGCGCAGTCCGGCCAGGATCCGGCGACCGCGTTTCCTCCTGTTCGCGTATTTGGCACTCTTGGTTTTATTGTCGCCATGTGGATGGTGAGCCTGATGGGGCTGGAGCTGAGCAGCGCGCAGCTGTATATCGCCTCTGCCGCGTCGTTATTACTGGCGATTTATGCGCTTACGCTACCGAAAATTGCTGTGACCGAGAAGAAACCTGGCGCCACATTGGCCACGAGGCTGGGACTGGATGCATTCGTATTGTTTAAAAATCCGCGGATGGCCATTTTCTTTTTCTTCGCGATGATGCTCGGGGCGGTACTGCAAATAACCAACGTCTTTGGTAACCCCTTTCTGCATGATTTCGCCCGCAACCCGGCGTTTGCCGAGAGCTTTGTCGTACGCTATCCCTCTATTTTACTTTCGGTTTCGCAGATGGCGGAAGTTGCCTTTATTCTCACCATTCCATTCTTTCTGAAACGCTTTGGCATTAAAACGGTCATGCTGATGAGTATGCTGGCGTGGACGCTGCGCTTTGGCTTTTTTGCCTTTGGCGATCCGTCTCCGTTCGGTTTTGTTCTGCTGCTGATGTCGATGATCGTTTACGGCTGCGCATTCGACTTCTTTAATATTTCAGGGTCGGTGTTCGTAGAGCAAGAGGCGGGGGCGCATATTCGCGCCAGCGCGCAGGGGTTGTTTATGACCATGGTGAACGGTGTTGGCGCATGGGTAGGTTCGGTTCTCAGCGGCATGGCCGTGGATTACTTCTCTGTTGATGGCGTAAAAGAGTGGCAGACCATCTGGCTGGTGTTCGCGGCCTATTCATTGCTGCTGGCGGTTATTTTTGCCGCGTTCTTCAAATATAAACATGAACCTGAGAAGTTAATGAAAAAAGCGCTGACGCATTAATCCTCTTCCGCGGCGGGCACATGTTCCGCCGTTTCATTTTTTCTGATGCAGTGTGGTAACTTTGCGCATTATCTTTATGCCTCAGGAGCGCATGACCCATGGAACGCACGCATCGTATCGATCTGAAGTTATTGCGCTATTTTCTGGCTGTTGCCGAAGAGCTGCATTTTGGTCGTGCGGCGGCCCGTCTGAACATGTCGCAACCTCCGCTCAGCATTCACATTAAAGACCTGGAGCAGCAGCTTGGCACGCTGCTGTTTGTTCGCCACTCCCGCAGCGTAGCGTTGACTCACGCAGGAAAAATCCTGATGGAGGAGTCCCGTCGTCTGCTTTCCAGCGCGAATCAGGCGTTGGCGCGCGTGGAACAGATTGGGCGGGGTGAGGCGGGACGGGTAGAGCTGGGCGTGATAGGTACGGCTATGTGGGGAAAAATGCGTCCGGTGATGCGGCGTTTTTTGAAAGAGAACCCTAACGTAGAGGTGCTTTTCCGCGAGAACATGCCCGCCATGCAGATGGCGATGCTGGAACGACGCGAGCTGGACGCTGGCGTCTGGCGGATGGCGACAGCGCCTTCTCCTGGATTTACCAGCCTGCGCTTGCACGAATCCTCTTTTCTGGTGGCCATGCCGGAAGAGCATCCGCTTGCCGCGCGTAAGGCGATCCCGCTTGCGGCGTTGCGTAACGAATATTTTGTCACCATGCCTTCAATACATACCGACTGGACGTTTTTGCAGCGCGTGTGCCAGAGCGCCGGATTCTCGCCGATGATTATCCGTGAAGTGATGGAGCCGCAAACGGTTCTGGCGATGGTCAGTATGGGGATAGGTATTACGCTCATCGCTGATAGCTATGCGCAAATGACGTGGCCGGGGGTGGTGTTTCGTCCGCTGGAAGAACGCATACCGGCAGATTTGTATATCGTCTATGACCAACAGCAGGCGACGCCCGCGCTGGAGAAGCTGATTGCGGCGCTGGTGAATTGATGGTCTGTGCCGGATAGCAAGATGAAGGCCCGTGTCGGCTTTGTCTATCGCAGATAGCAAAAAAGCGCCGCCAGCGCCATTTTTACATTTGTGGGTCGTGCAGGATGACTCGCTTCGCTCGCCCTCCGGGCTGTCGCCGCAGGCGGCTCCGTTGTCTCTCTTCGCTACTCGTCTCATCCTGAGACTCGCCCTTCGGGCAACGCTACGCGTTGTGCAAAATTGTTCCCGACAATTTTGTCGACTCGAACCTGCGGCAGGTTCGAATCTTATATATCGCAGATAGCAAAAAAGCGCCTTTAGGGCGCTTTTTTGCATTGGTGGGTCGTGCAGGATTCGAACCTGCGACCAATTGATTAAAAGTCAACT
>NZ_JBEAFH010000062.1:0-57461 GCF_040061575.1 Klebsiella sp. CB_Kp196 | reverse complement strand
ATCAGAGAGAACTGGCCGGTTCTTTCTGACGGAGTAATCATACAAGCCCGGACAGGCGCGTCAGGCGCCGCCTCCGGGAAATATGCCGGGGCTGATAATTCGCCACCGCTTCCCGGCTTGCGCTGCGCTTAGCCGGGCTACGGGTTCATCGGCGTCCGTCATTTTGTAGCCCGGGTAA
The DNA here is from genome assembly GCF_040061575.1 of Klebsiella sp. CB_Kp196. Lineage (NCBI taxonomy): Bacteria > Pseudomonadati > Pseudomonadota > Gammaproteobacteria > Enterobacterales > Enterobacteriaceae > Klebsiella > Klebsiella sp. CB_Kp196. Next base: position 57,283 of record NZ_JBEAFH010000062.1, on the reverse strand, counting down.
GACGCCCCGCGTCGCGACCCGGGGAACCCGCAATGAAGCCTTAAACCGGCTGCTGGTGTTGATGAAAGCGCGACGCCAGCGGCAGCCAGCACAGCAGAATCAGCAATCCCATCAGCATCATCAGCAGGCCGAGGCTGCCCTGACCGGTTTGCGGCATCATCGCCGACAGCCACGCCAGCACGCCGGAACCGATATTCTGCAGCCCGCCCACCAGCGCCCCGGCGGTGCCGGCGAGGAACGGGAAGGGCTCCATCGCGCCGCTGGTTGCCAGCGGGAACAGCATCCCCGCGCCAAAAAAGAATAGCGCGGCGGGAACCAGCAGGGTCCAGACGGTCATCACGCCCAGCAGGCCAGGGATCCACATCAGCACCCCCGCCAGCAGGCAGCAAATCACCGACTGCCACATCAGCGTCGGGAAGCGTTTGTTCGGCCGGCCGGCAAACCAGGCGCCAAAGAACGCCGCCGGGATCGGCAGAATAAACAGAATGCTGACCGACATACTGCTCAGACCCAGTACCGCGCCCATCAGCACGCCGGAACAGGCTTCGAACACGGCAATGCCCGCCAGGCCGCCGATCAGCATCAGCAGATAGCAGTTGAATGCGCCAGTACCGAACAGCGTTTTATAGTTGGTGATGAGCCGGGTACGCGGCGCGCCGGTGGGCCGGGTTTCCGGCATCCAGCGCGCCATGCTGAAGGTGACGCCGGCGCAAAGTACCAGCAGAAATACGAAGCAGGCCCGCCAGTTCCATAAGGTATCGAGAATGCCGCCAATCAGCGGCGCCAGCAGCGGGCTAACCAGAATCCCCATATTCAGCAGGCTATTGGCGTGCCTGAGCTGCGCCCCTTCATACAGATCGCGCGGCAGGGTTCGCGCCATCACGCCGCCGACGCCGGTACCCATCCCCTGCATTGCGCTGGCGGCAATCAGCACCGGCAGGCTATGGGTGGTAATGGCAACCAGCGTCGCCAGCATAAAAATGGACATTCCCACCAGGATCACCGGGCGGCGGCCAACGCGATCGGAGAGCGGGCCGTAGAAAAGCTGCGAGACGCCGTAGGTCAGCAGATAAGCGGCCATCACGCTCTGCACCGCGCCTTCGCGAACGTTGAGCGATATCGCCATATCGGCAATCGCCGGAATATAAATGGTCTGCGCCATCTGGCCTACGGCCACCAGCAGCACCAGCATCAACAACAAATTGAAGTTCTTATGCCGTTTCATGTCGATGAATACTTTGTATAAAGTTGAAGATGAAGAATATGTGACTGGCACACCCGCTAAACGATGGAGGAATCTACCACATAAAAATGACAGAACAACCCTGTAAGGGGGGATTGTCGGGGATGTTCAGGCAGGTTTTGTAAACAACAATCGGCAACTAATGTTGCCATGTGTGGATTACGACAGCCGCAGCAGAATCGCCCCGGCGGCAATGCCGCAGGCGGCGGCGATGCGCAATGGAACTACCTTCTCTTTCAACAGGATAAACGCGATAACTGCGCCAAAAAGAATCGAGGTTTCGCGCAGGGCTGCCACCACCGCCAGCGGCGCCTGGGTCATGGCCCACAGCGCCAGGCCATAGGAGCCCATGGTACCGACGCCACCGACCATGCCTTTCTTCCAGTGCTGGCGCAGATAGCGGCTGGCCTGCGGGCGTCGGGCAATCATCGCCCAGCCCAGCAGACAGAAGCCGTTCATAAAAAAGGTCCACAGGGTATAGCCCAGCGCGGTTTCTGAAAGCCGCACACCGGTTCCGTCAACCAGCGTGTAGCCCGCAATGAAGCAGGCGTTGATCAGCGCCAGTACGATACCCTGGCTCGAACTGGCGCGCCCGTTAAAGGCCATCGCCAGAATCGCCAGGCAGATGACGCCGATGCCCAGCCACGCCAGCGGGGAGAGAGTGTCGCCAAGAAAGGCGACGCTGATTATCGCCACCAGTAGCGGGGCGGTCCCGCGCATCAGCGGATAGGTCTGGCTCATATCCGAGACCTGATAGGTTTTTGCCACCAGCACCGTATACACCACCTGTAGCGCACAGGAGACGGCAAGAAACGGCACGCTGGCGAGCGTGGGTTGGGGGGCAAAAGGGAGCAGAACAAGGGCGATGAGCGAGGCAGAGCCGCTAACGCCTACCGCTGCGTACATTTTATCGCCGCTGGCTTTAACGATAGCGTTCCAGCTGGCGTGAAGCAGGGCGGCGAACAGCAAAATACAGAATACGGTAATGGTCATTGCGGCCTGGCGCTGGGGAATAAATCGTCAACGGACTGTAACATGCGCACTCTTCAGCAGCCAGCGGCGGCTAGAGCGAACAGAACAGACGATGGGTGACTCGGGGTTCATCATATATCGGGCGAAATCCCAGATTTTCATAAAACGACCAGGCCGTTGACGGCGCATGGGTATTGAGAAAATCAAAGCTGCTGCCGGAGTGGGTGATAACCGAGACCAGCAGCTGATGCCCGATCCCCTGCCGACGATGGCGCTCGGCGATATACAAATGGCGGATGCGACCGGCCCGCGGCTGCTGGCTAAAAGGGTCGATGTTAAGCCCGCACACGCCCACCAGCTGCCCGTGCGCAAAAGCCCCCAGCAGCTTTTCTCCCGGCGCGTTAAAACGGTTTTCCCCGTTCTGCCAGTTCTCCGCCAGGCGACGCAGCATGTTCAGGTTTTGCGCCAGGCTTTCGGCGCGGAGTGCCGAAAAACCAGGTTCGTCCGGGGTGATAGCGGCGATCAACAACGGTGCCATAATTTTTCTCCGTCAGGTTAGCCTGTAGAGGGGCGGTTTCCCGCCCCTCTCAGGTGCGACTTGAACCTGAATCAGCGGAACTGCTTCAGGACTGCATCAAGTAGTTGCAACACGGCAACCATGAGTTTCAGGATCAGAACAACGATATCCACTCCGCCCATACGCGTCTCCTCTGGTTCAGGAGCACAACCGGCTGGCGTACCTTACCGCCGCCTGTTGCCAGCCAGGGTATACCCGTCATATTCAGGCGCCACCTGCCGGTGGCGGACTCAATAATTCGGGGTATTTGTTGACGTAACACAGTGTGCTCTTCTGGGGTTAAGGCGCTGACGGCACCACCCGTTTCAGCCAGGACTTTTTTGCGCCGGTAAAAGTGCGGCCCCAGATTCCCCCTGCGTACCCCCTCAGTATAGAATGAACACTGTATATATGAACAGTATTTTTTGGGCAAATTTGTATACGCGATCCATACTCTAAATCAGCAAAAACCGTCGTGAAAATTGCGCCTTCTTCCCCGATCGCGTATACTTTTTTCGTTGACGTAATACAGTGTGCTTGCGGCTACCAACCGTAAAAACACCGAACAGAAAACCTCGCCGCGGCGGGGTTTTTTGTTTTTTATCCCGCCGCAAATTAATGTGATCTTCCGCGCAGTTTCTCTTGGTTGAAAATAAATCCATTGTGAAATGACAAAAGCTGTGTTTGTATAAATTCATTCCCTTTTTTGAGACAACAGGTCCCTCATGAACGCTACCACGCTGACTTCGACCCTACTACTAACCGCGCCTGCCGCGGTGGTCGTCGTGTCTGTGGTGGTCGTCGTCGGCAACGCGCCGTAGGGTCCGGAACAACACGAATTCCAAACCCCGCCGGCGCAAACCGAGCGGGGTTTTTCGTTTCATGCCCCCCGGTAAGTCGGCCCAGAATAAAAGGACTGGAGCATGGCAAGTTCGGGCACAACATCACAAAAAATGCGCTTCACTGGCGCACAGTTAGTCGTTCATTTACTGGAGCGTCAGGGGATCACCACGGTCAGCGGCATTCCGGGCGGCTCCATCCTTCCCATTTACGATGCGTTAAGCCAAAGCACGCAGATCCGCCATATTCTGGCGCGTCACGAGCAGGGCGCGGGGTTTATTGCCCAGGGCATGGCGCGCACCGAGGGCAAACCGGCGGTGTGTATGGCCTGTAGCGGCCCGGGAGCCACTAACCTGATCACCGCTATCGCCGACGCCCGTCTGGATTCGATTCCGCTGGTGTGCATTACCGGCCAGGTTCCGGCCTCAATGATCGGCACCGACGCTTTCCAGGAAGTCGACACCTACGGTATCTCTATCCCCATCACGAAACATAACTATCTGGTACGCAACATTGCTGAGCTGCCGCAGGTGATAAGCGACGCGTTTCGCATCGCGCAGTCCGGGCGACCAGGGCCGGTGTGGATAGATATTCCTAAGGATGTTCAGGCCGCGACCATTGAGCTTGACGCCCTGCCGGAACCCGGCGCCCGTACGGCGCCTCCGACGTTCGATAGCGCCAGCGTGCGTGAAGCGGCGGCGATGATTAACGCCGCGCAGCGTCCGGTGCTCTATCTGGGTGGTGGGGTCATCAACGCCCCTGAGCAGATTCGCCAGCTGGCGGAAAAAGCCAACCTGCCAACCACCCAGACCCTGATGGCGCTGGGCATGCTGCCGAAAGCGCATCCGCTGTCGCTGGGCATGCTGGGGATGCACGGCGCGCGCAGTACCAATTTTATTTTGCAAGAGGCTGATTTATTGGTTGTTTTAGGCGCCCGTTTTGATGACCGGGCGATTGGTAAAACCGAGCAGTTCTGCCCGAACGCGAAAATTATCCACGTTGATATCGACCGCTCTGAGCTGGGCAAAATCAAACAGCCGCACGTGGCGATTCAGGGCGATGTTGGCGAAGTGCTGGCGCAGCTGATCCCGCAGGTCGAGGCGCAGCCGCGCAGCGAATGGCTGCAGCTGGTGGCCGATCTGCAGCGGGAGTTCCCCTGCACCATTCCGCAGGAGCAAGACCCGCTTACCCACTATGGCCTGATTAACGCCGTTGCCGCCTGCGTTGACGATGAGGCAATCGTGACCACCGACGTCGGCCAGCACCAGATGTGGGTCGCGCAGGCGTATCCGCTCAACCGTCCGCGCCAGTGGCTGACCTCCGGCGGCCTCGGCACCATGGGTTTTGGTCTGCCTGCCGCGGTAGGCGCGGCGCTGGCTAACCCGCAGCGCAAGGTCATCTGCTTCTCCGGCGACGGCAGCCTGATGATGAACATTCAGGAAATGGCAACCGCGGCGGAAAATCAGCTGGACGTAAAAATCATCCTGATGAATAACGAAGCGCTGGGGCTGGTTCACCAGCAGCAGAGCCTGTTCTATAAGCAGGGCGTGTTCGCCGCGACCTATCCTGGCATGGTCAACTTTATGCAGATCGCCGCCGGTTTTGGTCTGCAAACCTGTGATTTAAATAACGAAGCCGATCCGCAGGCGGCGCTGCAGGCGATTATCGACCGCCCGGGTCCGGCGCTGATCCACGTGCGTATCGATGCCGAAGAAAAAGTGTATCCGATGGTACCGCCGGGTGCGGCCAATACTGAAATGGTGGGGGAATAAGCCATGCAACAAGCGACTCATGAAAACGTTATTCTACAGCTCACCGTGCGCAACCACCCTGGCGTGATGACCCACGTTTGCGGCCTGTTTGCCCGCCGCGCATTTAACGTGGAAGGCATTCTTTGTCTGCCGATCCCGGACAGCAACCAGAGCCGCATCTGGCTACTGGTCAACGACGATCAGCGCCTCGGGCAGATGATTAGCCAGATCGAAAAGCTGGAAGACGTTGAGAAGGTGGTGCGCAATCAGTCCGATCCCTCTATGTTCAGCAAAATCGCGGTGTTCTTCGAATAATCGCTCGCGGCTTGATCCGCTGCGCGCGATAAACAAAATCACTCAAGCCGCATCAGGGCGGCAACTCTGAGAATCCCCCGGGAGCTGAGTGAAGTCAGTGACTGGGGGGAACAGAGGCAGCTTGAAGGATGACGTTTATACCGTTAAGGTAAGCGCGTTTTTTATCCTCCCCAGGAATCACCATGACCACAATCGCCCTTATTGACGATCATCTTATCGTCCGCTCCGGCTTTGCCCAGCTGCTGGGGCTGGAAGCCGATTTTCAGGTCGTCGCCGAATTCGGTTCCGGGCGCGAAGCGCTGGCGGGGCTGCCCGGCCGCGGCGTGCAGGTCTGTATCTGCGATATCTCGATGCCGGATATCTCCGGGCTTGAGCTGTTAAGCCAGCTACCGAAAGGGATGGCGATCGTGATGCTGTCGGTGCACGACAGCCCGGCGCTGGTGGAGCAGGCGCTGAACGCCGGCGCGCGCGGCTTTCTCTCCAAGCGCTGCAGCCCGGATGAGCTGATCGCCGCCGTCCGCACCGTGGCGGCCGGCGGCTGCTACCTGACGCCGGATATCGCCATGAAGCTGGCGGCCGGGCGACGGGATCCGCTCACCAAACGCGAACGCGAGGTGGCGGAAAAGCTGGCGCAGGGGATGGCGGTAAAAGAGATTGCCGCCGAGCTGGGCCTGTCGCCAAAAACCGTGCACGTTCATCGCGCTAATCTGCTGGAAAAGCTGGGCGTCAGCAACGACGTCGAGCTGGCGCGCCGCATGTTCGATAGCTGGCAATGAACGCCTTTCTCTCCCGGCTGCTCTCGGTTATCGGCTGTTGCTTTATCTTTTCCGCCGCGTGGTTTTGCCTGTGGAGCATCAGCCTGCACCTGGTGGAGCGTGCCGATCTTGCGGTGCTGCTTTTCCCCTTTGGCCTGCGTCTTGGCCTGATGCTGCAGTGTCCGCGCGGCTACTGGCCGGTTCTGCTGGGCGCTGAGTGGCTGCTGATCTTCTGGCTGACGCAGGAAGTGGCGCTGGCGCACCCGATAATATTGATGACCGGAAGTCTGTTGACCCTGCTGCCGGTGGCGCTGATCTCACGCTATCGCCAGCAGCGCGACTGGCTCACCCTGCTGCGCCAGGGAGGGGCGCTGATCGCCGCTGCGCTGCTCCAGTCGCTGCCGTGGCTGCCGGAAGGCAAGGAGGGGCTGAACGCGCTGCTGCTGACCCTGACCGGCGGCCTGACGCTGGCGCCTACCTGCCTGGTTATCTGGCACTACCTTACCAGTACCGTCTGGCGGCCGCTGGGGCCATCGCTGGTCTCGCAGCCGGTAAACTGGCGCGGGCGGCATCTTATCTGGTATCTGCTGCTGTTCAGCGTCAGCCTCTGGCTCCAGCTGGGGCTGCCCGCCGAGCTCTCGCGATTTACGCCCTTCTGCCTGGCGCTGCCGATTATCGCCCTGGCCTGGCACTACGGCTGGCAGGGCGCGCTGATCGCGACCCTGATGAACGCCATCGCGCTGATTGCCAGCCAGAGCTGGCACGATCATCCGGTGGATTTGCTGCTTTCGCTGCTGGCGCAAAGCCTGACGGGCCTGCTGCTGGGCGCTGGCATTCAGCGGCTGCGCGAGCTGAATCAGTCGCTGCAAAACGAGCTGGTGCGCAACCAGCGGCTGGCGGAACGCCTGCTGGAAACCGAAGAGAGCGTGCGCCGCGAGGTGGCCCGCGAGCTGCACGATGATATCGGCCAGACCATCACCGCCATCCGTACTCAGGCGGGGATCGTCCAGCGTCTGGCGCCCAACAGCGCCAGCGTCAGGCAGAGCGGCCAGCTGATTGAGCAGCTTTCGCTCGGCGTCTATGATTCGGTGCGCCGCCTGCTGGGCCGCCTGCGCCCGCGCCAGCTGGACGACCTGACGCTTGAACAGGCGGTGCGTTCGCTGATGCGCGAAATGGAGCTGGAGGACCGCGGTATGGTCAGCCATCTGGCGTGGCGTATTGATGAGTCGCTGCTGAGCGAAAACCAGCGCGTCACCCTGTTCCGCGTCTGCCAGGAAGGGCTGAATAATATCGTCAAACACGCCAGCGCCAGCGCCGTCACGCTGCAGGGCTGGCAGCAGGAGCAGCGGCTGATGCTGGTGCTGGAGGACGACGGCTGCGGCCTGCCGCCGGGCTCCGGTCAGCAGGGCTTCGGCCTGACCGGCATGCGCGAGCGCGTCAGCGCGCTGGGCGGCACCTTAACCATCTCCTGCACCCACGGCACCCGCGTTTGCGTCAGCCTGCCGCTGCGCTACGCCTGAGGAGCGACGATGTTTGCCTTTTTGAAATCCCCGCCCGCGGCTCCGCCGATTACCGACAAACCGGCGCTGGACGCGCGCTACCGCTACTGGCGTCGGCATATTCTGCTGACCATCTGGCTGGGCTATGCGCTGTTTTATTTTACGCGTAAAAGCTTTAACGCCGCCGTGCCGGAAATCCTCGCCAGCAACGTGCTGACGCGCAGCGATATCGGCCTGCTGGCAACGCTGTTCTACATCACCTACGGGCTGTCGAAATTTTTCTCCGGTATCGTCAGCGACCGTTCTAACGCCCGCTATTTTATGGGCATTGGTCTGGTCGCTACCGGCGTGGTGAATATTCTGTTTGGCTTTTCCACTTCGCTGTGGGCCTTCGCGCTGTTGTGGGCGCTGAACGCCTTCTTCCAGGGCTGGGGCTCGCCGGTGTGCGCCCGTCTGCTGACGACCTGGTATTCGCGCACCGAACGCGGCGGCTGGTGGGCGCTGTGGAATACGGCGCATAACGTCGGCGGGGCGCTGATCCCGATGGTGGTTGGCGCGGCGGCGCTGCACTACGGCTGGCGAACGGGGATGATGATTGCCGGCATGCTGGCGATCCTCGCCGGGCTGTTTCTCTGCTGGCGGCTGCGCGACCGGCCGCAGGCGGTAGGACTGCCCGCCGTGGGCGACTGGCGGCACGATGAACTGGAGATTGCCCAGCAGCAGGAAGGGGCTGGCCTGACCCGTAAAGAGATCCTCACCAAATACGTGCTGCTGAATCCCTATATCTGGCTGCTCTCGCTGTGCTACGTGCTGGTGTACGTGGTGCGCGCGGCGATTAACGACTGGGGCAACCTGTATATGTCGGAAACGCTCGGCGTCGATCTGGTCACGGCGAATTCGGCGGTCACCATGTTCGAGGTGGGCGGCTTTATCGGCGCGCTGGTGGCTGGCTGGGGCTCGGATAAACTGTTTAACGGCAACCGCGGGCCGATGAACCTGATTTTCGCCGCCGGTATTTTGCTGTCGGTGGGCGGCCTCTGGCTGATGCCGTTCGCCAGCTACGTGATGCAGGCGGCCTGCTTCTTCACGACCGGCTTTTTCGTTTTTGGCCCACAGATGCTGATCGGCATGGCGGCGGCGGAGTGCTCGCACAAAGAGGCGGCGGGGGCGGCAACCGGCTTTGTTGGCCTGTTTGCCTATCTTGGCGCATCGCTCTCCGGCTGGCCGCTGGCGCAGGTGATGGAAATCTGGCACTGGAGCGGTTTTTTCGTGGTTATCGCCATTGCCGCCGGCATTTCCGCCCTGCTGCTGCTGCCGTTTTTAAACGCCCAGGCGCCGCGAGAAGCGTGACCCACTTCACCTTTCTTCGCCGAATGGCGTAAAACTAAGAAATTTTCCCGGTTTCGCCTGGACGCTGTCTCAGGCGAGTCTCCCGGCTGATTTTTACAATGCCTGCCATTCGCAGGTACTAAATCAGCTCAGGAGTCACCCAATCATGCTGGCCTTCTTAAACCAGGTGCGTAAGCCAACCCTGGACCTGCCGCTCGAAGCGCGGCGCAAAATGTGGTTCAAACCGTTCATGCAGTCGTATCTGGTGGTTTTCATCGGCTATCTGACCATGTACCTGATCCGCAAAAACTTTAACATCGCGCAGAACGACATGATCTCCACCTACGGGTTGAGCATGACGCAGCTGGGGATGATCGGTCTCGGATTCTCAATCACCTACGGCGTGGGTAAAACGCTGGTTTCTTACTACGCAGACGGTAAGAACACCAAGCAGTTTCTACCGTTTATGCTGATCCTTTCGGCCATCTGTATGCTTGGCTTCAGCGCCAGCATGGGTGCAGGGTCGACCAGTCTGTTCCTGATGATCGCCTTCTACGCTCTGAGCGGCTTTTTCCAGAGCACCGGCGGCTCATGCAGCTATTCGACTATTACCAAGTGGACGCCTCGCCGTAAGCGCGGCACCTTCCTCGGCTTCTGGAATATTTCTCACAACCTCGGCGGCGCCGGCGCGGCGGGCGTAGCGCTGTTTGGCGCCAACTACCTGTTCGACGGCCACGTGATCGGGATGTTTATCTTCCCGTCGATTATCGCGCTGATCGTCGGTTTTATCGGCCTGCGCTTCGGCAGCGACTCCCCGGAATCCTACGGTCTCGGTAACGCCGAAGAGCTGTTTGGCGAAGAGATCAGCGAAGAGGATAAAGAGACGGAAGAGAACGCCATGACCAAATGGCAGATCTTCGTCGAGTACGTACTGAAGAACAAAGTCATCTGGCTGCTGTGCTTCTCCAATATCTTCCTGTACGTGGTGCGCATCGGTATCGACCAGTGGTCCACCGTTTACGCTTTCCAGGAGCTGAAGCTCTCCAAAGAGGTGGCGATTCAGGGCTTTACCCTGTTTGAAGTGGGCGCGCTGGTCGGCACGCTGCTGTGGGGCTGGCTGTCGGATCTGGCAAACGGTCGTCGCGCGCTGGTGGCCTGCGTTGCGCTGGCGTTGATTATCGCCACCCTGGGGGTTTATCAGCACGCCAGTAACCAATACGTTTATCTCGCCTCGCTGTTTGCGCTGGGCTTCCTGGTGTTTGGCCCCCAGCTGCTGATCGGCGTTGCCGCGGTAGGTTTCGTGCCGAAAAAGGCGATTGGCGCTGCCGACGGGATCAAGGGCACCTTCGCCTATCTGATCGGCGACAGCTTCGCCAAGCTGGGCCTCGGGATGATTGCCGACGGTACGCCTATTTTCGGCCTCACCGGCTGGGCGGGCACCTTTGCGGCGCTGGATGCGGCGGCGATTGGCTGCATCTGCCTGATGGCCATCGTCGCGGTGTTTGAGGAACGTAAAATCCGCCGTCAGAAAAAGACGCAAACGTTGCAGACTGCCTGAGTCATTGGGTGTGAGTCACGTTGCCCGGCCCCTGCGCCGGGCTTTTTTATGCCTCTTGCCGGGCGGTTTGATGATAGCGATACGGGGCCGCGATAAGTCACATTATGGTACTTCCGGCAGTCGACAGCGGGCAATTTCCCATTATGATAGTGGGGCTGCGATTGAATGAGAGGATGCATGATCTGGTTAGGACTGGCCACGCTGATAGTGGTATTTGTTGTGGGATTTCGGGTGCTTACCTCTGATTCACGCCGTGCGATTCGCCGTCTGAGCGAACGATTAGGCATTACGCCGGTACCGCTGGAATCGATGATCGATCAGCTGGGAAAAACCGCCGGCAACGAGTATCTGCGCTACCTGGAGCGGCCGAATGAAGCACATTTGCAAAATGCCGCGCAGGTGCTGCTGGTCTGGCAGGTCGCTATCGTCGACGGCAGCGAGCAGAACCTGCACTACTGGTATCGGTTGATGAAAAAGTCCCGCCTCGCGGCGCCGATTACCGAAGCGCAAATCCGCCTGGCACAAGGTTTTCTTCGCGAGCTGGAGCCGGAAGTGAGCGACCTGCACGCTTTGCAGGAGCGCTATAACGCGCTTTTTTTGCCGGAGGATGGCGTCCACTGGCTGCACTGATATCACTTTCCGGTGCACTGTTGGCTTCGTTAAACGTCACGCCGACGAGGCCACCGGTGCATAAGTCATCGCAACAAAGCCATCATGCCAGTACCTCTAACCCATGTTTTTGCACGATGGTGAGTAATTTCAGTGCCAGCCCACCGGGGCGTTTTGCCCCGCTTTCCCATTTTTGGACCGTGGAAACGCTGGTGTTCAGATAGCGGGCAAAAACCGGCTGACTGACGTTGAGTTGGTCACGTAGAGCCTTAATTTCACCAGGTTGGAAATCGCTTACGCGGCTGATGCATGTTTCATCAAAGCTGCGCATTGTCTCCTGCGCGATCGCATCAACACTGTATAAACCTGCTGCAGCGCTATGGATAGCTTCAAAGGCGGGGCTTTTGAATTTAGTTTTTGCAGTCATGACAAATCTCCACCAATTCTTTTCTCTTAACCAATGCCGCCATTTTCTCCTCGCTGAGAAGGGAATAATGCCTGGCTAACTCACGGAACGCCGCGAGTTCTCGGTTATCGATATTGGCGATATCCTGTTTGGCGTATAAAAATGTGTAAAACCAATGCTCAGCGCCCTTTGCCAGAATAATTGCGCGATCGCGATTTTTATTGAGGCGTTTTTTGTAAACGCCGCCACCAAGGTTATCTGCTTTTCCCTGGAGAGTGGCTTCAATCGCTTTGCAGAGTTCGCCATCATCAATCGCATGGGCCCGGGCTTCCCTGGTAAACCATTTCGTTTTAAAAACACGCATTGGCTGACATCCTGTAACCATAAATATAGCACCAAGTGCTATGTTATTTCTTCCTCTTACTGTTCTGAAATACCTAAGAACGTGATTTTCCGGTTATGCGAGCAGCTACGCAGGAGCTTTGCAAGGCCTGAAAAGTTGTCAAAACGTTAAATTCGTCACATTTAAAATGTTACACTGCGCGGCTTCCCCGTGTTCAACCATGCAGGTAACTTATGACTCCTTCGAATGCCTCTACGCCACAGGCTCATCAGTCGGCGCGACCCAACTGGTCGGCGGTTTTTGCGGTGGCCTTCTGCGTGGCCTGCCTGATTACCGTTGAGTTCCTGCCGGTAAGCCTGCTCACGCCGATGGCGCAGGATTTAGGCATCTCCGAAGGGGTTGCCGGACAGTCGGTCACCATCACGGCGTTCGTGGCGATGTTCGCCAGCCTGTTTATCACCTCGATTATCCGCAGTACCGATCGCCGCTACGTGGTGATTCTGTTTTCGGTTCTGCTGACCCTTTCCTGCCTGCTGGTCTCTTTTGCTAACAGCTTTGCGTTATTGCTGCTCGGCCGCGCCTGCCTCGGGCTGGCGCTGGGCGGCTTTTGGGCGATGTCGGCGTCGCTCACCATGCGGCTGGTGCCGATGCGCGTGGTGCCCAAAGCCCTGTCGGTCATTTTTGGCGCGGTATCGATAGCGCTGGTGATCGCCGCGCCGCTGGGCAGCTTTCTCGGTGGGATTATCGGCTGGCGTAACGTCTTTAACGGCGCCGCGGTGATGGGGGTGGTCTGTACGATTTGGGTGCTGAAGGCGCTGCCGTCTCTGCCGGGCGAGTCGACCTCGGCGCAGCAAAATATGTTCGGCCTGCTAAAGCGCCCCGGCGTGATGGCCGGGATGTGCGCCATTTTTATGGCCTTCGCCGGCCAGTTCGCCTTCTTTACCTATATTCGCCCGGTGTATATGACGCTGGCGGGCTTTGACGTTGACGGCCTGACGCTGGTGCTGTTGAGCTTCGGCATCGCCAGCTTCGTCGGCACCTCGCTCTCTTCGATGCTGCTCAAAAGATCGGTGAAAGCGGCGCTGGCGGTTGCCCCGGTGGTGCTGGCCATCAGCGCGGCGGTGCTGGTACTGTGGGGGGAGAGTAAAATCGTGGCGTCGACGGTTGCCGTTATCTGGGGCTTTGCCTTCGCGTTGATACCGGTTGGCTGGTCAACGTGGATCACCCGCTCCCTGTCCGATCAGGCGGAGAAAGCCGGGTCGATTCAGGTGGCGGTGATCCAGCTGGCCAACACCTGCGGCGCCGCGGTTGGCGGCGTGGCGCTGGATCACCTTGGTCTGCTCTCGCCGCTGGTCCTCTCCGGTACGTTGATGCTGCTGACCGGCCTGCTGGTGGCGACGAAAGTACGAGTGTAATGGGGCCGCAGTCAGGCGAATCGTCAATAAAACTACGGGCGTTCGCCCTGCGCCAGACGACGGTTGATGTCGGCAATCACGCCCGGCAAATCCGCCAGCGTATCTACCACATAGTGCGCCCCGGCGGCGTACAGCTTCCCGGCGGCGTGCTCGCGGCGGGCGGCGATCTCTTCGGCGCTCATCTGCTGATATTCCTCCCAGCTGGCGCCGAATTCGTTACCGGAAACCGCCAGACCCACGCTCCACATTCCGGCGTTTAATCCTTCGGTAATGCCGGGAGCGGAATCATCAACCTTGACGCAGTGGGCTACCGAGTCGATGCCGAGGACAATGACGTTCTGTAACGCCATCCACGGGCCTGGCCGCCCCCCGACGGCGAGGTCGTCCGTCGCCACCCAGTGGTCAGGCGCATAGCCCTGCGCGGCGGCGGCCGGCGCCAGCTTTTCCATCACCAGACGCGGATAGCCGGAACAGGAGCCAATTTTTATGCCTTCGGCGCGCAGCGCGGCAATGGTGTCGACAACCCCGGCGATCGGCGCAGAAAAATCGACAACTTTGGCAATCTGCAGCGGCATAAAAGCAGCATAGATCGCGTCGATATCGGCAGCGTTCATCGCCCGGCCAAACTTCGCTTGCCAGCGGGCGTCCACGGCGGGCAGTTTCCCCAGCGCTTCAATATGCTGCCATTTGCCGAGACCCATCGGCACCCTGGCTTCTTCGAGCGTAATCTCCACGGCAAAAGCCTGACGGAAGGCCTCAACGAAAATCTGCGTCGGCGCGAAGGAGCCAAAGTCGACGGTGGTGCCTGCCCAATCAAGAATAACGGCGTTAATACGGTTCATGACGGTTCCTTAGCATTGCCAGTACATGGCGTTTTTGATGGCCGCCAGCAGGGCGGTGATGTCGGCGTCGTACACTTCGCCGATGTTGCCGATACGGAAGCAGTCGCTTTGCGACACCTTGCCCGGATAGATCACGAAACCCTGCACTTTAAGCCGCTGGTAGAAATCCTTAAAGCGATACTGCGGCGCATCCGGGGAGTAAAACGCGGTGATGATCGGCGAGTGCAGGCTATCGTCGAGCAGCGGCTGAAAGCCTAGCGTACGCATTCCCGCCACCAGACGCCGCTGGTTCGTGCTGTAACGCTGATGACGTGCGCGCACGCCGCCTTCCTCCGCCAGCTCCTTCAGCGCCTGGGCAAAGGCCAGCACGGTATGGGTCGGTGAGGTGAAGCGCCACTTGCCGTGGTTATCCTCCATGCAGCGCCACTGGGCGTACAGATCCAGCGACAGCGAGCGCGAGCGGCCCTGGCAGTTTGCCAGTTCCGCCTCCCGGGCAATGACGAAGGCAAAGCCCGGCACACCCTGAATGCATTTGTTGGCGGAGCTGATCAGATAATCGATATTCAGGGCGGCGACGTCCATGGGAATGCCGCCGAAGCTGCTCATGGCATCGACGATGTAGCGTTTGTCGTAACGTTTCGCCAGCGCGGCGACCTCTTCGATCGGGTTGAGCATGCCGGTCGTGGTTTCGCTATGCACCATGGCGATATGGGTGATCGCCGGGTCGGTTTGCAGGATCCGTTCGATCGCCGCCGCGTCCGGCCGCGCCACTTCGCCGCAGTCGTAGGGATGGTGCGCAATGCACATCAGTTTCGCCATCTCGATCATGCGCGCGCCGTAGGCGCCGTTGCTGATAATCAGCACTTTTCCCTGCGCGCCGATCGCGCTACCGAGCACCGCTTCAACCGCGTAGCTGCCGCTGCCTTGCAGCAGCACTGAGGTGTAGCCGTTAGCGGGCGTCGCCAGTTCCACCAACCGTTGGCGAATGACCTGAACGACGCCGAGATTGTAGTCGTCGTCCCAGGTACAGCTATCGAACAGCATCGCCTCTTTTACCGTACGGGAAGTGGTTAGCGGTCCGGGCGTCAGCAGCAGATAATTACGCGAAGTCATTGTTTTCACCATTTGGTCTATACCAGATGTTTTTTATAATGACGATCGTGCCCCGAAAAGGTCAAAGGGAAAGTAGCGCTGCAACAAAAAATTCATCTGGTTATGTATAATGAGCGCATCAAATTTGGCCGCGAGCGAACATGAAATCACCCTCTGGCGAGACGCCACAGTATCTGCTGATCAAGGCGCAGCTTCAGGCGCGTATTCAAAACGGCGCGTTGAAGAGCGGCGATAAGCTGCCGTCCGAGCGCGAGCTGTGCGCGCTGTTCAACACCACGCGTATTACGGTGCGTGAGAGCCTGGCGCAGCTTGAGTCCAGCGGCGTGATTTATCGCGCCGACCGCCGCGGCTGGTTTGTTACGCCGGAGCGCTTGTGGTTGGATCCGACGCAGAATACCAACTTCCACAAGCTGTGCCTGGAACAGGGGCGGGAGCCGAAAACGGTGCTGCTCGACGGTCGTCTGGCCGCCGTTCCGCTGGACGTTATGGCGCCGTTGGCGCTGCAGCCGTTCGACCAGATCTACCTGCTCACCCGACTGCGCCATGCTGACGGGCGGGCAATCTGCTACTGTGAAAATCACTGCCTGCCGGCCAGGGTTCCGGAGCTGCTGCGCCATGATTTAAACGGCAGCCTGACCGAAATTTATCAGACCCACTATGACCTGATATATACCAGTATGCATCTGTCGTTCTGGCCCACCTCAATGCCGCCCCAGGCCGCGGAAGCCCTGGGGGTGATGGAAGGGCGGCCGGCGCTGCTCTTGCGCCGCCTCAACTACGATCAGCACGGGCGAATTCTCGATTACGATATCGAGTACTGGCGCCACGACAGCCTGCGTATTGAAGTCGATACCCATTGATTTTATTGGTCCTGCCCGAGCGTTTTCCCGGGTTGCGGCTGGCGCCTTACCCGGGCTACGGGTTCACCGCCTTCTGCGGACGGGTAGCCCGGACAGGCGCGTCAAGCGCCGCCTCCGGGAGGGGGTCTTCTGCGCCGGCGTCATCCTTTCGCCACACTTCATTCATCGTTTTGTCATAAACCCCGGGTAGCGTGAAAAACAATCTGGTCTACACCAGAATGGCTAACTACCCGATGAGGCATATACGATGAAACTCTCCCGACTTGCCCTGCTGTCCCTGTTCGCGCTGACCAGCTCTCCGGTCTGGGCAGATGGCATCGTCACGGTTTACTCCGCTGACGGCCTGCACGATGGTGATAACAGCTGGTACCAGCACCAGTTCGCCGCTTTCACCAAAGCAACGGGCATCAAGGTGCAGTACGTGGAAGGCGGTTCCGGGGCGATTGTTGAACGCCTGGCAAAAGAGCGCACCAACCCTCAGGCCGATGTGCTGGTGACGGTGCCGCCGTTTATCCAGCGTGCCGCGAAAGAACAGCTGTTGGCCGAATTTCAGCCGCAGGACAGCGCCCGGATCCCGGGCGTACACGACCGCTACTCGCCGCTGGTGAATAACTATCTGACCTTTATCTATAACAGTAAGCTGCTGAAAACCGCGCCGGCCAGCTGGCAGGAGTTGCTCGATAGCCGCTTCAGGAACAAACTGCAGTACTCGACGCCGGGGCAGGCGGGTGACGGTACGGCGGTCATGCTACAGGCGTTTCACAGCATGGGGAGCAAAGAGGCGGGGTTCGATTATCTCGGTAAGCTCCAGGCCAATAACGTTGGTCCGTCTGCTTCCACCGGTAAGTTGACCGCGCTGGTCAATAAAGGCGAGCTGTACATCGCTAACGGCGATCTGCAAATGAACCTGTCGCAGATGGCGCGTAATCCGAATGTGCAAATCTTCTGGCCAGCGGACGCGCAAGGCGAACGCAGCGCGCTGGCGCTGCCCTATACCATCGGCCTGGTGCAGAACGGTCCGAACGGCGAAAACGGTAAAAAGCTGATTAACTTCCTGCTCGATAAATCCGCTCAGTCCAGCGTCAGCGCGCTCTCCTGGGGTCTGCCGGTGCGCAGCGACGTGACGCCGGAAGACGCTAACTTTAAAGCGGCGAAAGCGGCGCTTAACGGTGTGAAAAGCTGGGAACCCAACTGGGACGACGTTGCGGTTTCGCTGTCGGCGGATATTGCCCACTGGCATAAAGTGACGGACAGCGAGTAAGCGTGATGTTAATGAAAACGACCGCTGCCCCCACCCCGTCGCTGGCGGGGACGTCCGGAATTACTCTCGACGCGCTGCGCGTTTCTTATCACGGCAACGTGGTGCTGAAGCCGCTGACATTAACCATTGAACCCGGTGAGGTGCTGGCGCTGATCGGCCCTTCGGGCTCCGGGAAAACCACGGTGCTGCGGGCGATAGCCGGTTTTGTGCAGCCTGCCGGTGGTCGAATTTTGCTTGGCGACACGGATATCACCCACCTGCCGCCGTATCAACGCGGCCTTGGTATGGTGGTTCAAAACTACGCCCTGTTTCCGCACATGAAGGTAGAAGATAACGTCGCCTTCGGCCTGCGGGCGCAGAAGCAGCCCAAAGCGCAGATCGCTGAACGGGTTCAGGAAGCCCTGAAAATCGTCGGCATGGCGGATTACGCCAGCCGCTATCCGCACCAGCTTTCCGGCGGCCAGCAGCAGCGCGTCGCAATTGCTCGCGCCATCGCCGTGCGTCCGCGGGTATTGCTGCTTGATGAGCCGCTCTCGGCGCTGGATGCGCAAATCCGTCACAACATGGTCGAGGAAATTGCCCGTCTGCACCGCGAACTGCCGGAGCTGACCATTCTCTACGTCACCCACGATCAGACCGAAGCCCTGACCCTGGCGGACAAGATTGGCATCATGAAAGACGGCTCGCTCATTGCCCACGGCGAAACCCATCAGCTTTACCACTATCCGCCTAATCGTTTTAGCGCTGAGTTTCTCGGACGTGCCAATATCCTGCAGGCGACGGCGCTGACAGATACCGCGGGACCTGGCCTGGTCAGCGTCAGCTGCGGCGGCGGATTGATCGCCGCGTTCAGCCGCGGCGGCCAGCATGGCAACAATAAGCTGCTCTGTATTCGCCCGCAGCATATGAGTCTCGCGCCGCGATCGGCCACCAGCAACCGGCTGAACGCCATCCTGACCTCCGTGCACTGGCAGGGCGATTTGACCCATCTGCTATGCGACGTGGCGGGGGAGGCGGTGCGTATCGTGATGACCCACGTGAATCCGCTGCCGCGTGCGGGCGACAGGCTGGCGCTCTATTTTGAACCCAACGATGCGGTCCTGATTGAGGTGTCATAATGTCGCAGATCTTAACGCTCCCGCGTCGCTCTGTTCATCTGCGGCCCTTACTGTGGCTGCTGCCGCCGCTGCTGGTGCTGGCGACCCTGTTTTTCTACCCGCTGCTGCTCATCGGCGAACAGGCGCTGCGCGATACCGAGGGCCACCTGGGCCTCGAAACCTTCTGGCAGGTGGTGGAGTCCCGGCGCTTTCTCAGCGCATTGCTCAATACCTTGCAAATCGCGGTTATCGCGACATCAGGCTGCCTGCTGCTCGGCAGCGTACTGGCGCTGATTCTGGTGTTTATCCCGTTTCCCGGTAGCCAGCTGATTAGCCGGATAATTGATACCTTTATTGCGCTGCCGACCTTTCTCATCACCCTGGCTTTCACCTTTATTTACGGCTCCGCTGGTCTGCTGAACGGGACGCTGATGTCGCTGTTTGCTTTTGAACTGCCGCCGGTGGATTTTCTCTATTCGATTCAGGGGGTCATACTGGCGGAAATGACCGTCTTCACCCCTCTGGTGATGCGTCCGCTGATGGCCGGGCTGCGGCAGATTGATAAAAGCCAGCTTGAAGCGGCGAGCATCCTCGGCGCGCATCCGCTGCGGGTTATCGGCCAGGTGATTTTTCCGGCGGTGCTGCCGGCGCTAATGGCGGGCGGCAGCCTGTGTCTGCTGTTGACCACCAACGAGTTCGGCATCGTGCTGTTTATCGGCGCCAAAGGGGTAAATACTCTACCGATGATGGTCTACAGCAAGGCTATTCTCGAGTCGGACTACAGCGTCGCCTGCATGATTGCGCTGATTAATATTCTGCTGTCGCTGGGGCTGTTTATGCTCTATCGGCTGGCCGCCGCGCGTACCGGCGTGAGGAGATAACGATGTTGATTTGGTCGCGTAAAGGCCGTACGGCGGCGGGAGCGCTGGCGGTGACGCTGTTTGCCGGGTTTTTCTTCCTGCCGCTGGCGGTGATTTTGATGTCCAGCCTGAGCCAGCAGTGGAACGGCCTGCTGCCGTCCGGCTTTACCCTCGGACACTTTGTTAACGCGTTTCGCGGCGCCGCGTGGGATGCGCTCTTTTCCAGTCTGATGGTCGGGTTTTGCGCCAGCCTGTTCGCTCTGCTGTGCGGCATGTGGGCTGCGCTGTCCCTGCGGCAGTACGGTGCGAAGCTGCAAAAATACCTTGGGCTGATGTTCTATCTGCCAAGCGCCATCCCATCCGTTTCTGTGGGTCTTGGCATTCTGGTGGCCTTCAGCCAGGGACCTCTGCAGATGAACGGCACCTTTTGGATCGTTCTGGCGGCGCACTTCGTGCTGATTTCCGCGTTTACCTTCAGCAACGTTTCCACCGGTCTGGCGCGGATTTCCGCCGATATTGAAAACGTCGCCTCCAGCCTCGGGGCATCGCCGTGGTATCGTCTGCGCCACGTCACGCTGCCGCTGATGACGCCATGGATGATTTCGGCACTGGCGTTAAGCCTGTCGCTATCGATGGGGGAGCTGGGCGCGACGGTGATGATCTACCCGCCGGGCTGGACAACGCTGCCGGTGACGATTTTTAGCCTGACCGATCGCGGCAATATTGCCGATGGTTCGGCGCTGACCATCGTGCTGGTGGGCGTCACGCTGCTGCTGATGATTAAGCTTGAACGCATCGCCCGCCGGATGAGCCAGAGGTAATCTCCGGCTCCTTTTGCAAACCGCCTAAGCCAGTGGTAGCCGGGGTAAGGCGTTACGCCGCAACCCGGGGAATGCGCCGGGATGAATATATCGATGCGGCTTCTTCCCGGCTCGCGCTGCGCTTAGCCGGGCTACAGGTTACGATCTGATAGCCCGGATCGGGCTCTGACGCCGCGACCCGGGATGGTTTCACTCTCTTAGAACCACGCCTCAAACATGCCGCCGACGTTCAGCGAATCCAGCTGTTCGTCTTTGGTGCCGTTGACCTTCGCGGTGCGTTTGTTATCCACCTGGCCGCCGGTCACGTAGAAGCGCAGCATCGGGCGGAACTCCGGCCCCATACCGATGGCGATATTCTGCGACAGCGTCAGCTTCCAGCCGTGGTTATCGCCGCCCTGGTCGTAATCGACGCGCTGGTAGCCCGCTTCCAGCCAGGTGGAGTGCACATCGTTCCAGAAGTACATCGGACGGACAATGGCGCCGTAGTTTTTACGGTTATCGGTGTTGTCCTTGCCGTTGTCATAGTCGTGGAAGGCCAGCAGATATTCGAGCTGCGCCTGCTGGGTGAATTTATGCAGCCCTTCAAAGCTGGCGTAAATCGCGGTCAGGTCATCGGTTTTGTTGTAGACGCTGTTATCCGAGTTATCGGAGTAGCGCAGGATCACTTTATTGACGCCGCTGTCGTTGGTGTGGCTGAGCACCAGCCCGCCCTGCCAGGCGTCGAGACGTTCGTCGCTGTCCACCGCTTTCGAATCGAAACCGTAGTTGGCGTAAACCTCAACGTCGATCGGCCCGGCCTTGATGTTGTGGGTTTTGGTGGTCAGGGCGTAGTGGCCGTTATCGCCGGTACCGGAGCCGCCGGTACAGGTGATGCGCGACGGGTTGGCCTCGTCGGCCATCACTTCCGGGCTACAGGACTCCACCTGCGACACTCCCGCCACGTCAAACTGCACGCCGCCGATATCAAAGTTCTTCACCCCGGCGCCCTGGCCGTCGTGGTTCATCCAGAAGTAGTCGTTGATCCCCTGTTGCGGGCGCTGATGGAAGTCGCGGCCGGCCCAGATATAGGCGTTGGGGTTAGACTCCAGCACGTTGGTGACGCCGACGTAGGCTTTTTTCAGGTTAACTTCATCGCTCCAGTGGTCAAACATGACGTTGATATCCCAGATCGCGCCTTTACTGCTCTTGAAGGCTTTGGTTATCTGGAATTCGCCGCCGTTGCCTTCGTTGCCTAAACGGCCGATCGCCGAAGCGCCGTTATAGGAGCCATCCACGCCGACAAACTTCTGATCGCCGGTCTGGAACTGCGCGCCGTAGCGGGCGTAGCCGCTGAACTTCAGGCCGAAGGGGATCGCCATATCCGGCGTGGCCGCGGTGGTCTGCGGGTTGGTGATAACATCCACTTTTTTATCAGCCGCGGCGTCGATTTTCGCCTGGCGTTCGGCCAGGGCTTTATCGACGGCTTTCGCCACAATGGCGTCTATCTGTTCTTGAGTAAATTCTTGCGCGAATACGGAAATTGGGCACAGCGCGGCGACGACCGCCATGGTTAATGGCAGCATTTTTACAGTTTTCATCATTATCTCGCTTTTAATAATTTATATATATCCTAAATAGTTCGAGTTGCAGGAAGGCGGCAAGGGAGTGAATCCCGATGAGCTTACTTTGGTAAGTGATTCGGGTAAGCGAGCGCAGCCAACGTACATGCAGCTTGAAATATGACGGATATATTTAGATAATAGCTATCCCGCCAGGATAAGCTGGTATATTTAGTTCGGGTACAGTTGCTAAATATTGATATAAATTAACGCTGGTATAAATGAATTAACTCTTCCGAAAATTCACGGGCGAGCAGTGAATTCATTAAGTGATCCTGAGCATGGACCATAATTAACGTCATCTGCTGGCGCGCTTCGCCAGCGTCCTGCTCGATAAGCCGGGTCTGCATCTGGTGCGCCCGGCGGGCGTAGCCATCGGCTTCATTCAGAAGCAAGCGCGCTTCATCTATATTACCGTTGCGGGCGCAATGGAGCGCTTCAAAACATAATGAGCGTGACTGGCCCGCATTAACGATAATTTCCATTACCGCATCTTCTAATTCAATCATGATAGATCCTGAGGTCATTAACTTTATTCTTTAAATAATGCAGTGAAAGTCCCTTTTCCACATTATTTATGCCGTCATTTTAAATATAATATTAAATATAGAGATTAATTATTGGCTGACCGTTTCGGCAACCGGCACTGCCGCTTTTGCTTTTTCAACTTCAGTTTTCATTAACGAGCGTTCATAGGCGCGCAGGAAGGGTAGGTAGATTACCGCCGACATCACCATGCAAATTAAACACATCACCACCGGGCTTAGCGTCCAGTTTGCAGCCCATGATGCGCCGATAGGCGCCGGCGTCGTCCACGGCGTCAGCGAAACGACCTGGCTGAGCCAGCCGAGGCGCGTCGCCCCGTAAGCCAGAACGGCGTTAATCATCGGCACAAAGACGAACGGGATAAACATCATCGGGTTCATGATAATCGGCGCGCCGAACAGAATCGGTTCATTGATATTAAAGAAGCTCGGTACGATACCCATTTTGCCAATGGTGCGCAGGTGGGTGACGCGGCTACGCAGCAGCAGGAACGCCAGCGGAAGCGTGGAGCCGACGCCGCCAATCAGCAGGTAGTGGTCCCAGAAACCCTGCAGATAGACATGCGGCAGAGCCGCACCGGCCGCCAGCGCTGCCTGGTTCGCCGACAGGTTGGCCATCCAGAAGGGGTTCATAATGCCGGTCACGATCAGCGAGCCGTGGATCCCGGCGAACCAGAAGATCTGGCACATCAGGACGGAAAGCAGGATCGCCGGCAGGGAGTCAGAGGCGGAAACCAGAGGCTCCAGCAGATGCATAATCGCCTGCGGCAGGATCATACCGGTCTGCGCTTCGATAAACAGATTCAGCGGATGCAGGGTCGCGATCACCACCAGCACCGGGATAAGGATTTCAAACGAACGCGCAACGCCGGTCGGCACTTCTTTCGGCAGGCGAATCGTAATGTTGTTCTGCTTTAGCCAGGCGTAAACGCGAGTGGAATAGATGGCGGTGATCAAGGCGGTAAAAATACCCTGACCAGAGAGGTACTGGGTGGAGATTTTGCCATCGGCGTACGGCGCGGCAACCAGTAAGAAAGCCATAAACGCCAGCAGACCGGACATCACCGGGTCGAGCTGGAACTGGCGTCCCAGGCTGGCGCCGATCCCCACCGAAATAAAGAACGTCATCACGCCCATGCTGAGGTTAAACGGCAGCATCAGCTGTTCGCGATACTGCTGGGAGAAATCCAGCCAGCCGCGGGCGAAACCGTTAGTGGTATCCGGGGAAAAAGGCGGAAAGATAAATACCAGCATGAATGAGCCGATGATCATAAACGGCAATGCGGCAGTGAAACCATCGCGAATCGCGATAACGTATTTCTGCTGCCCAAGGCGTCCTGCCAGCGGGGTAATTGATTGCTCGATCGCGGCAATCATGGACTGATACAGAGAACTCATTTGCACACCTCTTAATGCGCTTCAATCAGCGACAGGGCATAATCCAGGACGTTGTCTCCCCGCTGCATTCCGTAATCCATGGCGTTAATCGGCTGGACCGGAATATTCAGGGGAGCGGCTTTCTCAGCTAAGTTTTTCAGCATGTATTTCACCTGTGGTCCAAGAAGCACCACCTGGTATTGCGGAAACTGCATGTCAAATTCGGAAACTCCGTAGGCGTCAATCTGCACCGGCAGGTTACGTTCCTTCGCGGCGTCAACCATCTTTCTGACCAACAGGCTGGTGGACATTCCGGCAGAGCAGCACAGCATAATCTTGTACATCGACGATCGTCCTCAAAATGTAAAAAGTTATTGCGTGGATGATTTGATATCAGACGGAAACCGGTTTCCATTTATAAAAAACAGAACTGTGATAACCGTCAAGATCTGTCAGTCAAAGGGCGTGTTAATTAGATTTGGCTCACAAATTTTCCTGGTTTTTGCTACGATTTTCCATGAAACGGAAAATCGGTTTCCAAATAAAAAGGGAAACGGATATACTGCCGCTGGTTATTATTGAAGCGATTCAGGTTTAAGGATTTACAGGGATCGGATTGGCCCTGTCAGGGGAAAATAATGTCTACAATCAACGATGTATCACGGTTAGCTGGGGTGTCTAAAGCCACAGTCTCTCGGGTGTTGAGTGGTTCGCGCGGCGTAAAGGAAGCCAGCCGACAGGCGGTATTGCAGGCGGCGGAAGCGCTTAACTACCGGCCGAATATGATCGCGCAATCTTTGCTGAGTCAGACCACCGGCTGCATCGGCGTCATTTGCGCCCAGGACAACATTAATCAAACCACCAGCTATCTCTACGCGCTGGAAAAACAGCTCAGCCAGCACCAGATGCACCTGCTGCTGCGTTTTGCCAACAGCCGCGGCAGAGTGCTCCATTCGCTGGAAGAGTTGACCTGCGGCCTCTGCGATAATGTGTTAATCATCGGCGCGCGGTTTCCGCTCAATATCGACCGGCGCGACGTAGTGCTGATTGACTGCCTGGAAAGTGACGCAACGAATAGCATTCAGTTTGACCACGCCTTTGCGGCGGAAACGGCCTGCAACTATCTGATAAGCCAGGGGCGGCGGCAGATTGCGCTGATTCATCCTCAGGCTAACGGCTTTGCTGACCAGGTTCTGCTGGGCTACAAGCACGCGCTGGAAAAGAATTTTCTGCCGTTCAATCGCAACCTGGTTTTTCTTGACAGCCATTCGCCGTCCGTGGCGGTTCAGGAGCTGGTGAACAACGCAACCACCCTGAATTTTAATGCGTTATTGGTTGCCAACGAGCAGCAGGCGCAGCTGGTGGTGCCGCAGCTCCAGGCGTTTAATCGCGCGGTACCGGAAAAAGTCATGGTGTTCAGCCTGGCGGGCTCGTTACAGCTGCCCGGTATTCCGACGATTCCAGCGATTGAATATTCCATGGACGCGATGGCCAGCCAGATAGTCAACTGGCTGACCGAGAAGACGCAAATGCTCGCTAGCAGCCCGCTGCGTGGAGATTTGATCATTCCGAACCGCTAATGGCGACGCCTCCGCGCCCGGTACTAGGGCGTTGGGCACTGAATGCCGCTAATGGCCTTCTGATAAGCGGCGCTGTTGTTTTTATCCAGCGCCCGCGTCGCGCTTTGTACGGCGGTCTTATTTTCCGCTGATTCCAGCACGCGGTTAGCAAACTGCGTATCATCCAGCGCGCTGCTGGCAGGGCAATTTTTCCTCACATCCTTCACTATCTGCTGCTTTTGCTGTTCAAACTTCAGCCCGGAGAGCGGTGCGGCTGTCGCCACGCTGGAGAACATCAGGCTGGCTGCCAGCGAAAGAGCAAAACTCATTCTCTTCATCACGGATATCCTTATTTTTATTAAAGGGTTCCTCTAACTATAGACGCATTCCTGAACCAACATTTTGCGCGCTGGTTTCCATAAGAATGAGTCTGTTTCAGCCGCTGAAATTTATCTTTCGTACCGGCAAGCAAAGCCGTTGATGCGCAGGTGTTTGCGCTTTTTGGGCCGGATATATTCCAGCCATTACGTTTCAGGGATGGCGGACCATGACGCAAAAAGGAACCCCCTCGACGCCGCACGATGCGGTTTTTAAACAGTTTTTATCGCATCCCGAGTGCGCCAGGGATTTTATCGACATTCATCTGCCCGCTTCGCTGCGCCAGCTGTGTAATCTGCAAACGCTCAAGCTGGAGTCCGGCAGCTTTATTGAGGCCGATTTGCGCGCCAGCTACTCCGACGTGCTGTGGTCGCTGAAAACCCGCGACGGTGACGGCTATATCTATGTGGTGATTGAACATCAGAGCACGCCGGATGCGCATATGGCATTCAGGCTGATGCGCTACGCGCTGGCGGCGATGCAGCGTCATCTGGATGCCGGGCATAAAACGTTGCCGCTGGTGGTGCCGATGCTGTTTTATCACGGCGCGAAAAGTCCCTATCCCTTCTCGCTTTGCTGGCTGGATGAGTTTACTGATACGCAGACGGCGCGACGACTTTATGCCGCCGCTTTCCCGCTGGTGGATATTACGGTGGTGCCGGATGACGACATTATGCAGCACCGGCGCGTGGCGTTGCTGGAGCTGATTCAAAAGCATATTCGCCAGCGCGATTTACTTGGCCTGGTGGAGCGATTAGCCGAGCTGTTGGTTAAAGGTTGCGCTAATGACAGCCAGCTGAAAGCGCTGTTTAATTACATGCTGCAGTGCGGCGATGCGCCTCATTTTGGTGAATTTCTTC
This sequence comes from Klebsiella sp. CB_Kp196, assembly GCF_040061575.1. Classification (NCBI taxonomy): domain Bacteria; kingdom Pseudomonadati; phylum Pseudomonadota; class Gammaproteobacteria; order Enterobacterales; family Enterobacteriaceae; genus Klebsiella; species Klebsiella sp. CB_Kp196. The sequence continues at coordinate 30,521 of NZ_JBEAFH010000062.1, read as the reverse complement.
ACGAGGTCGAGCGGCGCGTTCCTCAACATAAGGAGGTACTCATGACGATTGCGGAAAGGCTACGGCAGGAAGGGAGACAAGAAGGCAAGTTGGAGGGCAAGTTAGAAGGTAAACAAGAGGGTAGACTAGAAGAAGCGTTGCGTATTGCCCGTTCACTTCTGGAGCAGGGGTTTGAGCGCGAGCTGGTGCAGGTGGCTTGCGAGCTGACGGATGACGACCTGAAGAGGCTGCAAACGCCGGTCGCAGCCTCTCCTGGCCGATAATCGTCAGGCCGTTTTAACCCGCCGCCGCGAATCCATGGCGATCAGCACCACCGACGAGAGAATCAGCAGCGTGCCTAGCCAGTCCGGGAGAGTAAAAGTGATGCCGAGCAGCAGCAGGGAGAGCAGGGCGCTACTCAGCGGCTCCGCGCAGCTGAGGATCCCCGCCTTCGCGCCGCCAATCTTCTGCGCGCCGTTCAGATAGAGGCTGAAGGTCAGCGAGGTGCCGATTACCACCAGGTAGAAAAAGGCCAGCAGCAGGCCGCCGGTCACCACAAAATGGTTGCCCTGTCCGGCGTAGAACGGCAGCAGCATGGCGCCGCCGAGCAGCATGCTCCAGCCGACAATCGGCAGCGTGCCGTAGCGGGCAATCAGCGTCGAAGGATAAGTCGTATAAAAAGCGGCGGCAAACGCCGAAGCAATCCCCCAGAACAGCGCCGTGGGGGAAATCGACAGCGTCGTCGGGTTGCCGTGGGTCACCAGCAGGAAAGTGCCCGCCAGCGAGGTGGCGATGGCCGCGAGCACCAGCGGGCTGGGGCGCGTTTTGCGGGCGATGGCAAACCAGGCGACGATAATCGTCGGCGACAGAAACTGCAGCACCGTCGCGGTGGCGGCGTTGGATTGCTCGATAGTCATCAGAAAGGTGTACTGCACGGTAAGCGCGCCGAACAGCGAAAAGATCAGCAGGCTGGCGGCGTCTTTGCGGTTTTGCAGGACGCGGAAAATCTTATCGCCGTGGAAGAACGAGAGCATCAGAAGGATCAGGCCGGCGAACAGCAGGCGCGTCATGGTCAGAAACGGCGATGACATCTGGCTTTGCTGCATAATATATTGCGCGCAGACGCCCGAGCTGCCCCACAGCACGGCGGCGATCAGTACGTTCAGCATCCCTTTTTTGCTGGAGCCCATCTTTCCCTCAGGTGAAAATAGCGCGAAAGCAGTATCATAGCATGAGTACGCGCGGGAAGCGGGGCAGGAAAGGGGAGTCGGAGTATTTGCGTGCCCCTTGCGGCGGAAGATCGTTGGGTTTGGCGATCTGACGCGTAAGCTTGTAGCGAGTTAGATCCCGTCGAAAAGAAAATCCATTGAAGCTTTAACGACTTCGCGCTGGTGATTCAGATTACAAACTTCTTCACCCAGAACATGATGTGGGATGCTGGCGAGTTCGTGAGTCATCACGACGTATTCTTCCCCTTCTACGGTGACAAGCGGTGTTAAACGATCGGCGCGTGGACCTTTATAGTTTTTCAGTGGAAACAGTGGAATCACGACCCGAGTATTGCGCTTGCCGATAATGTCACTCTGTACATCAAGGAGGTAAGGATACGCAGCAATTCGACCTGTATTCTTATAAACGTAATACTGCATATTTAGAACGTCCTGTATTCATCAGAGAGAAGTCCATTTTCCTCAGTTAAATTATTGAGGTAGTCGATTGCCTGGGCATTTTCTTTTTGCCAGCGGGCTATTTCGAGGCTGTGGATTTCGCTTTTTAGAGCGTTAGTCAACGTTAGAGACAGATTGATGCCGACCTCACGAGCCTGTTTAACCAGGCCTGGGTCCAGTGTCACGCTGACGTTCTGCTTATTGCGTTTTGCGGCTGGCATAGGGAATCTCCTGTGTAATCTACACGTGTAGATTACACAGAAATAAATAAACCCGCCATTCGGCGGGTTAAAAAAGATTCAATTTTTATGCGCCGGACGCGCCTCTTAGCTCAAATCAACGTTTTTACTGCCGAACAGCCAGGTCAGGGCGAAGCCGCACAGGTAAGAGACCGCCAGCCCGGCGGCATACACCGCCATTCCGGCGTAGATGCCGCTGCCGGAGGTCATCAGCGGCAGCGCCACCAGCCCCGACGGGCCAAACACCGTATTCAGGCCGACCGGTAGCCCCAGCCAGGCGATGAGCCCGAGGAAGAAACCGCCGCAGGCGCCGCCGAGACAGGCGGTGATAAAGGGCTTCATGCGCGGTAGCGTCACACCGTAAATCAGCGGTTCACCGATGCCGAGAAAGCCGGGAATAATCGCCCCTTTAATCTGCGTGCGCAGCAGAGAACCGTGCTTCGCCCGCCAGAACAGCGCCAGCGCCGCACCAACCTGTCCGGCACCGGCCATGGCCAGGATCGGAAACAGCGAGTTAAACCCCTGCGCATCCACCAGCGCGAAATAGACCGGCACGAAGCCCTGATGGACGCCGAACATCACCGCCAGCAGGAACAGGCCGGCCAGTACGGCAGAGCCGAACGGGTTACCGTTAAGGTGCAGAAACAGCCATGACATCCCGGTGAACAGCCAGCCGCCGATAGGCATAATGACGGTAAAGGTGATCGCGCCCATGATTAGCAGCGTCACCGCCGAGGTGAGGATCATATCGAGGTTGGCAGGCATGATGCGGCGTACCTGTCGTTCCACCCACGCGCCGATAATCGCGGCGATAAGCACGCCGATAATATTGCCGCGCGGGTCAATACCGTGGCCGAAGAAGGTGGAAATCCCGGAATAGAAGCCGCTGGTGGCTTCCGGGTTATAGCCGAGAACAAACAGCGCAGCGATGATGGCCCCGTTGACCCCGGAGCCGCCGAAGGCTTTCTGGGCGTTATAGCCGATCAGGATGCTCAGGAAGGTAAACATCCCTTTGCTGAACACCTTCATGTAGCCGATCAGCGCCATCAATGTCGCGTTCGGATGCGCGTTTTCGAGGACAAATATCTGCTCCGCCAGGGTCGCGAACCCCAACAGCAGGCCGACGGCGATAAAGCCGGGAATGAGCGGGGTGAAGATGGTGGCGAATTTCGCGAGGAATTTTTGAATACCGCTGGTTTGCTTGCTCTTCAGCGCCTGTTTCTTTTCGGCGGCGACATCGGCCAGCGATGGCGCATCCGCCGGGGCCTCTTCCAGTAACGCATTCATCATTTCCGCCGCGCTTTGCGCCTTGCCGGGCCCAAGGACGACCTGGAACTGTTCATCGCTAACGATCACCCCCATTACGTCGTCAATCTGGCGGATGGCGGCGCTATCGGCCCGTGATTCATCGCGCAGGGTCAGGCGCAGCCGGGTCATACAGTTGCCCGCCTGCGCGACGTTCCCGGCTCCGCCAACGTGCTGCAGGATCCGCGCTATCATCTCTTTATTTATTTTTGCCATTGCAGATTACCCGTGAGTCAGCGGTCAGGAGTGGCTCAGCGCCTTGCGGATATAGCCGTTATTTTTTGCCAGCAGCGCCTGGGCATCCGCGGCGCTTAAATCAGCCAGCACCATCACAATCGCCGTTTTGCAGTGGCGATCGCAGGCTTCCAGCGCGCTCTGGGCGGTTGCGCGATCGCATTCGGTCGCTTCCATGACGATGGACACCTGGCGCTCGATAAGCTTGGCGTTGGTCGCTTCCACGTCCACCATCAGATTGCTGTAGACCTTGCCGATGCGGATCATCGCCCCGGTAGAAATCATATTCAGCACCAGCTTCTGCGCTGTGCCCGCCTTCAGGCGCGTTGAGCCGGTCACCACTTCCGGACCCACGACCGGCGTAATGGCGACGTCCGCCAGCTGGGCCATTTCGCCGTGCGGGTTACAGCTGACGATGGCGACAAAAGCGTTCTGGCTGTGGGCATACTCCATCGCGCCGATGACGTACGGCGTGCGTCCGCTGGCGGCCAGGCCGACTAGCACGTCGCGGCTGCTAAAGTTCAGGTTCTGCAGGTCCATCGCCCCTTGCGCTTTGTTGTCTTCGACGTTCTCTACGGCGCTCAGTATGGCTTTATGGCCGCCCGCGATAATGCCCACCACTTGCTCCGGGCGGGTGCCGAAGGTCGGCGGACACTCGCTGGCATCAAGGATCCCCAGACGCCCGGAAGTGCCCGCGCCAATGTAAATCAGTCGACCACCCGCCTGCAGCGCCGCCGCGACCTTATCCACCACCTGGGCAATTTGCGGCAGATAGGGGGTGATGGCGTGAGCCACCTGCTGGTCTTCCTGGTTAATCACCGTCAGCATCTCTTCGGTGGTGAGGATATCAATGTTGGCGCTATTGGCGTTGCGGCGCTCGGTCAGCAGTTTGCTCAGGTCGATACTCATAGGAACCTCTTTATTCACGGTGGCGGGCAGTATAAGGAATTAATTATTCCTTTCCTGTGAAGGTTATCACGATTGGTGTTGAAGGAATAATAGGAGATTACAGTACTGACGGGAAAAAGAGGGGTAATATAATTGGAATATTTTATTACCCCGGAGGAGGTTATGCGATGGGGCGCGGCTTTTTCAGGCCAATCAGCAGCGCGGCCAGATAGCAAAGGGTCATCGCGAAGCTCATTTTGAGCATCGTTTCGCCGCCGAGACCGGCCAGCGGCGCGGCAATACCGCCGAACACAAACATCAGCGTGCCCATCAGGGCGGAAGCGGTGCCGGACTGGCGGGCGTGAATGGCGTTCATCGCTTCCGAGCCGGCAACGGTACTGATGCCGCTCATCATGGAAACGGTAAAAAACAGGCCGACCAGCGCCAGCGTCGGCTGCGGTAGCCAGGCGAAGAGCAGGGTGATGGCGGCAAACGCCACCGCCAGCAGCTGGCCGCCGCGCAGCAGGGCTTCGGCGCTGAAGCGGCGCGCCAGGCGGGAAAAGATCAGCGCCGCGATAATCAGCCCGATACCGTTAAGGCCGAACAGCAGGCTGAACTGCATCGCGCTCATGGCATATTCGCTCTGGATAACGAACGAAGACGAGCCGATATACGAAAACAGCCCGGCCATCATAAAGGCCTGAATCAGGCAGTAGCGCATAAAGCGGCGGTTTTTCAGCACCGGCGCATCAGCCTGCTGCCGCGTAGCCGAGGCGGCGCTTTTGGCCGGCAGCGTTTCGTGCAGCACCGTCAGGCTGAGCAGCAGCAAGACAACGCCGATCGCCGCCATTGCCCAGAACAGGATACGCCAGTCGAAGGCGGTGATAATCCAGCCGCCGAGTACCGGTGAAAGCACCGGCGCAATGCCGTTAACGGTCATCAGCAGGGCGAAAAACTGGGTCAGCAGCGTACCCTGATATCTGTCGCGGGCGATGGAGCGCGACAGCACCGAGCCGCCCGCGCCGGCGAAGCCCTGCAGAAAGCGCCAGGCGATCAGCATATGGATATCGTAGGTTATCGCGCACATCGCCGAGGAGAAGATAAACAGCAGCAGGGAGAGCGCCAGCGGCTTTTTACGGCCAATGCGGTCGCTCAGCGGGCCAAAAAACAGCTGTCCAAGGCCGAGGCCAATCAGCGCCGCGGTCAGCGAAAGCTGGGTCTGCGTGCCGGTGGCGCTGAGCTGCTGGGTGATTTCCGGCAGCGCGGGCAGATAGAAATCGGTACACAGCGGCCCAATGGCGCTGAGCAAACCGAGAACCACGACCCAGGAGAGGGAAATTCGGGACATATCAACGGGCTCCTTGTCATCAAACCGGGCGTTGCCGCCCGGCAAAAACGTTAGCTGGCGCCGCCTCCCAGCGACTGCCAGAGGGTAATGCGGTTTTCCAGATCCGTTTGCTGGAGGGAGATAAGCGTGGCCTGCGCCGACCACAGCGTTCGCTGGGCGGTCAGCACCGACAGATAATCTCCGACCCCGGCCTGATAGCTCTTCATCGCGATATTCAACGATTTCTGCTCCGCCGCGACGTATTTATTCTGCGCGTCCAGCTGTTCGCTGAGCGTTTCCCGGCGCGCCAGCGCGTCGGCGACATCCTTAAAGGCGCTCTGAATCGTCTTCTCATAGGTGGCGATCAGCCCCTTTTTCTCCGCTTCAGCATAGCGCAGCTGCGCCAGGTTGCTGCCGCCGGTAAACAGCGGCAGGCTGATGGACGGCGCGAATGACCACACCTGCATGCCGTGGCTGAACAGCGACGAGAGCGAGTCGCTGCCGACCCCGGCGCTGGCGGTCAGCGAGATGGACGGGAAGAAATTGGCCCGCGCCGCGCCGATATCGGCGTTAGTGCTCTTCAGATTATGCTCCGCTTCCTGGATATCCGGGCGGCGCAGTAGTACCGATGAAGAGACGCCCGCCGGCACCAGGGTGATACTCCGATCGCCAAGGCTTTCCAGCGTGCCGGGCAGCAGGCTATCCGGCACGGTTTCTCCGGCCAGCAGGTTGAGCGCGTTTTTATCCTGGGCCACCAGCGTGCGGTAGCTGGCGACGCTGGCGCGCGCCTGCTGATAAACGCTTTCGGCATCGCTCAGGTCTCCTGCCGAGGCGGTGCCGACTTCCATCTGGCGGGTGACGATGCGGCGCGAATTCTCCGCGCTGGCCATGGTGTCCTGCGCCAGCACCAGATTGCTGTTGTCCGCGGCGAGCGTTATCCACGCGGTGGTCAGATCGGCGATCATCGTCAGACGCGTATTCTGGGCGGTGAATTCGCTGGCAAGCCAGGTTTCCCGCGCCGCGCGCGTCAGGCTTTGGTTCTTGCCAAACAGATCCAGCTCGAAGCTGGAAACCGCGCCGTCGGCTTCCGCTGACGAGGTGAGGCCGCTGGCCACCGTTTTACTGCGGGTATGGCTCAGCTCGGCGTCGAGGGTCGGAAACAGCGAGGCGCGGGTTTCGCCAAACTGGGCGCGCGCGGCTTCGATATCGGCCAGCGCTTTCTGCACGTCGCGGTTGCTGGTCAAGGCGATGTTCACCACTTTTTTGAGGCGAGCGTCATTCACTACCTGCTGCCAGTCGCTGACTACCGCGGTTGCCTCGCCGTGGCTACCCGGCAGGGTCGCCGGGACAGGCGCGGCCGGACGTTCATAGTGCGGGTCGAGAGAGACGCAGCCCGCCGTCAGGAGCGCAACAAAAACTAAGGTAAAACGAAACATAACTTACTCCTGAGAAGAACGATGGCGGGTGAAGAAACGTTTCACCAGCACAAAGAACAGCGGCACGAAGAACACCGCCAGCAGCGTCGCGGTCAGGGTGCCGCCGATAATTCCGGTACCGATCGCCACGCGGCTGTTGGCCCCGGCTCCGGTGGCGATCGCCAGCGGCAGCACCCCGGCAATAAACGCCAGCGAGGTCATCACAATAGGGCGTAGACGGGTCTGCGCGGCGCGCATGGCGGCACGCGACAGGGAGTAGCCCTCTTCCACCGCCGATTCAGCGAATTCGACGATCAGAATGGCGTTCTTCGACGACAGGCCGATGGTGGTTAATAGCGCCACCTGGAAGTAAACGTCATTGCTCAGACCGCGCATCCACGCCGCCAGCGCCGCGCCGAGCAGCCCAAGCGGGATCACCATGATCACCGAGAACGGTACCGACCAGCTCTCATACAGCGCCGCGAGGCACAGGAAGACCACCAGAATCGAGATAGCGTAGAGGCTCATCGCCTGGCCGCTGGCGAGTTTTTCCTGCAGCGACATGCCGCTCCACGCCCAGGTGGTACCGGCGGGCAGGTTATTGGCTAAGGCCTCCATCTTGTCCATTGCCGCGCCGGAGCTGAAGCCGCTGGCGTTCTCACCCTGGATTTCAAAGGCGGCGGAACCGTTGTAGCGCACCAGGCTTTCCGGACCGTATTGCCAGCGGGTGGTGGCGAAGGCGGAGAACGGCGTCATGCTGTCGTCGCTGCCGCGCACAAACCATTTACCGAGGTCGGACGGCACGGCGCGGGCGTCGCTTTCGCCCTGGATATAGACCTTCTTCACGCGACCGCGATCGATAAAGTCGTTAACGTAGGTCCCCCCCCAGGCGCTGGAAAGGGTATCGGTGACATCGCTTAACGACAGCCCGAGCGACACGGCTTTGTTATTATCGATATCCACCTGCAGCTGCGGCATTTGCGGCAGATCGTTGGCGCGTACCGACTGCAGCTCGGTACTTTGATTCGCCGCGGCCAGCAGCTGGCTGCGCATTTTCATCAGGCTATCGCGATCGGTACCGCCGCTGGCCATCAGTTCGAAGGTGAAGCCGTTGCTTTGCCCCAGGCCATCTACCGACGGCGGGGTCATGGCGAACAGGGTGGCGTCGCGAATGCTGCCGAGCTCTTTGGTGGCGCGCAGGGCGATGGCCTGAGCGGTATTTTCTTCGCCTTTACGTTCGGACCAGTTTTTCAGCGACACGAAGGCCATCCCGGCGTTTTGTCCGCTGCCGCTAAAGCTAAAGCCGTCGACGGTAAAGATCACGTCGGTATTGGCTTTCTCTTTCGTCAGGAACCAGTCGGTGACCTGGCGGCGAACCTCGGCGGTACGTACCGCCGTCGCCCCGGCGGGCAGCGTGTACTGGACCATGATTTCGCCCTGATCCTCCGTCGGCAGGAAGCTGCCCGGCAGTTTCCACATCGCCAGCGCCATGCCGCCGCAAATCAGGACAAAAGCGCCCATCATCATCGCCGAGCGGCGCAGGCCGCCAACAACACGATGCTGATAGCCCTGCTCGGTGCGTCCCCACAGGCGGTTAAAGGCGCCAAAGAAGCCTTTGGTATGCGGTTTAGAATGGCTCAGCAGCGCGCCGCACAGCGCCGGGGTTAAGGTTAAGGCGACCACCACGGAGAGCATCATCGCCGAGATAATGGTCACCGAGAACTGGCGATAAATCACCCCGGTTGAGCCGCCGAAGAAGGCCATCGGCAGGAACACTGCCGAGAGCACCAGGGCAATGGCGATCAGCGCGCCGGAGATTTCGCCCATTGATTTTTCGGTGGCTTCGCGGGCGGGCAGCCCCTCGTCGCGCATGATACGCTCGACGTTTTCCACCACCACGATGGCGTCATCCACCAGCAGGCCTATCGCCAGCACCATCGCAAACAGCGTCAGGGTGTTGATGGAGTAGCCGAACAGCGCCAGCACGCCGAAGGTGCCCAGCAGCACGACCGGAACCGCCACCGCCGGGATCAGCGTGGCGCGGAAGTTTTGCAGGAACAGATACATCACGCAGACTACGAGGATAATCGCCTCGAACAGCGTCTGAATCACATCCTCCACCGAGATTTTGATGAACTCGGTGCTGTCTTTCGGGTAGGCGATATCGTAACCCTGCGGCATCTGACGCTGGAACTCGGCAATCTTGTTTTTCACCAGCGTCGCGGTATTCAGGGCGTTAGCGCCCGGCGCCATCATCACCGCGATCCCGGCAGCCGGATGGCCGTTGAGATTGGCGGAGGCGGTGTAATCTTCGCTGCCCATCTCAACGCGGGCGACGTCGCTCAGGCGCACCACCGAACCGTCGCTCTTGCTCTTGACGATAATCTCTTTGAACTGGGCGACGGTTTGCAGCCGCGACTGGGCACGCACGGTGGCGGTCAGCTGCTGCGCGTTGGAGGCGGGTAGCGCGCCGATTTTACCGGCGGACACCTGCACGTTCTGCGCCTCAATGGCCGATTGCACATCGGATGGCATCAGCGAATATGAGGCCAGTTTGGTCGGGTCCATCCAGATGCGCATGGCGTATTCCGCGCCGAACACCTGCAGGCTGCCGACGCCTTCAATACGCGCCATCGGATCCTGCATGTTGCTGACCAGCCAGTCGGAGATGTCGGAGCTGGTGGCTTTGTTGTTTTTGTCATACACCGCGAGGATCAGCAGGAAGCTGCTCTGCGATTTCTCCACCGTTACGCCGGACTGCTGAACTTCGCTCGGCAGACGGGATTCCGCCTGCTGCACTTTGTTCTGCACCTGAACCTGGGCGGTATCCGGATCGGTACCCTGCTCAAAGGTGACGGTAATGCTGACCGAGCCGTCGGAGCTGCTGGTGGATGTAAAGTAGAGCAGGTTGTCCAGTCCGGTGAGCTGCTGCTCAATAACCTGGGTGACGCTGTTTTCCAGGGTTTCCGCAGAGGCCCCGGTGTAGGTGGCGGAGATTTTTATCGCCGGCGGGGCGACGTCAGGATACTGGGCGACCGGCAGGGTGCGGATAGCCAGAATCCCGGCGAGCATAATCAGAATGGCGATAACCCAGGCGAAGACCGGGCGTCGCACGAAGAAACGGGAGAACATCAGGCGTTGCCTCCGTCATTTTTGACTTCGGCGGCTTTGACCTGCTGGCCCGGCGCCACTTTGCCGGTTCCTTCGACAATCAACCTGTCGCCGCTCTTCAGGCCGTTGACGATAAGCCATTTGTCGCCGTAGGTTTCGCCGGTTTCCACGCTGCGCTGTTCAACCTTGTTATTAGCGTCAACCACCAGCGCGGTGGCATCGCCTTTGGCATCGCGGGTGATGCCCTGCTGCGGGGCGAGGATCGCATCGTTCATGATGCCTTCGTCTATGCGGGCGCGAACGAACATCCCCGGCAGCAGCACGTGCTGCGGATTGGGAAAGACCGCGCGCAGCGTGACCGAGCCGGTCGATTCATCCACCGCCACTTCGGTCAGCGCCAGGCGACCTTTTTCGCTGTAGGTGCTGCCATCTTCAAGAGTCAGGGTGACGTTAAGGGTATCGCTGTTGCTTGCCAGGCTTTGCTTACGCAGGCGCAGCAGATCGACGCTGGATCGGGTGAGATCGACGTACATCGTATCCAGGCCGCGGATCGTCGCCAGCGCGGTATCCTGATCGGCGGACACCAGCGCGCCCGGCGTGACGGAAGAGATCCCGATGCGCCCGGCAATCGGTGCGGTCACGGTGGTCCAGTTCAGGTTAATGCGCGCGCTTTCCAGCGCCGCTTTTTTCGACTCGACGCTGGCCTTATCCTGGTTACAGGTCGCTATCGCGTCATCGGCGTCCTGACGGGAGACGCCGTTATCTTTGACCAGCACCGCGTAGCGCTGGGCTTTTTGGCAATCGGCGATGACCAGCGCCTGGGCCTGTTTTAGCGATGCGGCGGCTTCGTTAAACGTCGCGCGATAGCTTGACGGGTCGATTTGGTACAGCGCCTGTCCGGCTTTGACCATATCGCCCTCGGTAAACAGGCGTTTTTGCACGATCCCGCCGACCTGCGGGCGCACTTCGGCGCTAAGCGAGGCGGTGGTGCGTCCGGTCAGGCTGCTCACCACAGGGACAGGCTGGCCGTGCAGGGTAACGACACCCACTTCCTGCGTCATCTGCTGCGGGGAAGCGTTTTGCGCATTATCGCACCCGCTAAGGAGAAATAATGCTGCTGCGATGGGGGCTAAAGTATATTTCATTATATTTTCTCAGGATGAACGACGTCCGCCCCGCAAATTCACTGGCGGGGTGATGGGCCGGGCGATGATGCATCTCCGGGCAAGCACAAATAACCCAATGGGAAATAAATATTCCTGTTTGCAGTAAATAACTCGGTGAATACCGCTATTGATTAAGCGGTTTTTCCGAGATTTTCCCGTGCGGCGAATACGGCATCAGACGGCGGTTACAGGCTCTGAACCGAGCGATAACGCCTGCTACAGGGCATTACTTGTGGGGTTCTCCATGGTTTTTGGTTTTGAGAATGATCGTTCTCATTTTTCCCCATTATACGTCTGTACCGAATGATGGGAAGGTTTTTTACACAAAATTTAGTGCAGGGAATTTAGTCAGGAAATAATGGAGAAAAAAAGGATATTTTGTGAAAGTAGGGTGGTGAATGGTCTGTGAAAAATAAAAGATGGAGATAATCAATGACATTAATAATAACAGAGAACATTAATCCCGCCGATCAAGAAGAGCTGCTGGCGGGGCTACGAGAATACAATCTGCGCTTTCTGGACCCGGCTCAGTTCGGCGAGCTGGGCGTTTATTCACGCGATGACGCTGGCGCGATGCGCGGCGGGTTGATCGGCAAACGCAAGGGCAGCTGGCTGTGTATTGACTATCTGTGGGTCAGCGAAGCCTCGCGCGGCAGCGGCCTTGGCAGCGAGCTGATGCATGAAGCGGAAAACCAGGCGCGGGCGCGCGGCTGCAGCCACGTGCTGGTGGATACGTTCAGCTTTCAGGCGCTGCCGTTTTATCAGAAGCTGGGCTATCAGCTGCAGATGTCGCTGCCGGATTTTCCGCACGTGGGCATGCAGCGCCACTATTTGTCGAAAGTATTGTAAGCCGGGCCTCAGGAGACCCTCCCGGAGGCGGCGCTGTGCGCCTGTCCGGGCTACCCGAACGCAGGCGGCTGTGAAGCGGATTGAATCCCCCGGATGGCGGCTGTCGCCTTATCCGGGCTACCCGATCGCAGGCGGTTGTGAACCGGATTGTATTCCCAGGATTGCAGACGGCTGTGAACCTGTAGCCCGGCTAAGCGCAGCGCGAGCCGGGGGAATTAGCCGCCGATCCCCCGGCCTATCAGGGCCAGGGCGTGGCTGACAATCATCTTCCGGTCTACCGATTGCAACCGCGAATCGGTGTGGGTGCGGGAAAACGGCACCAGCACCAGGCTTATCAGGGTGGTAAACAGCAGCTCCGGGGAGAGCGCCGGATTAAGCTTACCCTCCCGCTGCCAGCGGCGCACCGTCTCCAGCATCTTGTGGTACTTCTCATCGCCAAAACGCGCGTGCATATGCTGGCGCAGCACCGGCATCTCGCCGATGATCTCCTGCATCCACAGCGGCGCGAACCACGCGTTTTTCTCCGCCATGGCCGCCAGGGTTTCAATAAGCAGCGTAAAAGCGGTGACCGGATCGTCGCCGTGCGCGACAAAAATTTGTCCGATCTCGCTGCGTAGCGGCATAAAGCGCTCTTCGACCAGCTTTTCCACCAGCGCTTCGCGCGAGCTGAAATAGTAGTGCAGCATCGCGGGCGTTACCCCCGCCTCTTTGGCGATGGCGTTCAGCGAAATGCGGGCGATCCCGTGGCGCGCAAACAGCGCCAGGGCAATATCCATCAGCTGTTCGCGGTTGGCGGAGCCGGATTTCTGCCCGCGCGGGCGACCGGGACGACGCGGGGCTTCGTTGTCTTTTTGTGCTGACATCCTGTGGCGATCCCTTGACCAGATTCATCATTTCCCTAAATATTAATTATGCATTTAATTAATTTCAAGCGAGTGATGCTATGACATCTGAAATCGCCAGCCAACCGGCGGTGCCCTCGATCCGCCTGCTCTTCAGCGCCCTGCTGCTGGTGATGCTGCTCTCGGCGCTGGATCAGACTATCGTTTCCACCGCGCTGCCGACCATCGTCGGCGAGCTCGGCGGGCTGGATAAGCTCTCCTGGGTGGTCACCGCCTACATCCTGAGTTCGACCATCGCGGTGCCGCTGTACGGCAAATTCGGCGATCTGTTCGGGCGCAAAATCGTTCTGCAGGTGGCGATTGTGCTGTTTCTTGCCGGTTCCGCCCTCTGCGGGCTGGCGCAAAATATGACCCAGCTGGTGCTGATGCGCGGCCTGCAGGGGCTGGGCGGCGGCGGCCTGATGGTGATCAGCATGGCGGCGGTGGCTGACGTCATCCCGCCGGCGAATCGCGGCCGCTATCAGGGTCTGTTCGGCGGCGTCTTTGGCCTGGCGACGGTAATCGGGCCGTTAATCGGCGGCTTCCTGGTGCAGCACGCCTCCTGGCGCTGGATTTTTTACATCAACCTGCCGCTGGGGTTGTTTGCGCTGCTGGTGATCGGTGCGGTTTTTCACAGCAGCAACAAGCGCAGCCAGCACCAGATCGACTGGCTGGGGGCGATTTACCTCAGCATGGCGCTGCTGTGCATCATCCTGTTTACCTCCGAGGGCGGCAGCGTCCGCGCGTGGAGCGACCCGCAGCTCTGGTGCATCCTGGCGTTTGGCCTGGTCGGGATCGTCGGCTTTATTCATGAAGAGCGGCTGGCCAGCGAGCCGATTATTCCGCTCTCCTTGTTTCGCAACCGCAGCTTTTTGCTGTGCAGCCTGATTGGCTTTGTTATCGGCATGGCGCTGTTCGGCTCGGTGACCTTCCTGCCGCTCTATTTGCAGGTGGTCAAAGAGGCGACGCCGACCGAGGCGGGCCTGCAGCTGATCCCGCTGATGGGCGGCCTGCTGCTGACCTCGATCGTCAGCGGGCGCATTATCAGCCGCACCGGCAAGTATCGCGTATTTCCGATTATCGGCACCCTGCTGGGGGTCGTCGGCATGGTGCTGCTGACGCGCATCACCATCCACTCCGCGATGTGGCAGCTGTACCTGTTTACCGGCGTGCTGGGGGCGGGCCTGGGGCTGGTGATGCAGGTGCTGGTGCTGGCGGTACAGAACGCGATGCCCGCGCAGATGTACGGCGTGGCGACCTCCGGGGTCACGCTGTTTCGATCGATTGGCGGTTCCATCGGCGTGGCGCTGTTTGGGGCGGTGTTTACTCACGTGCTGCAAAGCAATCTCCAGCGCCTGCTGCCGGAAGGCGCGCAGCTGCCGAGGGCGCTGAACCCGGCGGCAGTGCAGAACCTGCCGGCGGAGATCCGCCTCGATTATCTGGATGCCTTCGGGTCCGCTATCCATGCGGCGTTTCTGATGGCGGCCTGCATTATGGCGGTGGCGTTTGCCCTCTCCTGGCTACTGAAAGAAGCGCCGCTGAAAACCGGCACACGCTAGACGGCGGCGGCAATACGCAGCAGCGCCCGACGCAGAGCCGGCGCGGCGAAATCGATAAATTTACGCAGCTTAAGCGGAGCCAGATCCCGCGAGGTGTACAGCAGGTGCACCGGTGCAGGCTCTGGTTCCATCGCCTGCAGGAGCAGCTTCAGCTCGCCGCGGGCCAGGCCGTCAATCGCCTGGTAATGCAGCAGGCGCGCCACGCCGGCCCCCAGGCGGGCGGCGTCGGCGGCGCTCTCCGGCGTGGTCAGCGACAGCACCGGCTGCAGCGCCACCAGCCGGTCCTCCGCCTCTTCGGCGTTAAAGCGCCAGCCGCGATAAGGCATCGGCGATTCAATACGAATGATCGGTAGCGCGGCCAGCTCGCGCGGGCGTTCGGGTATGCCGTGTTTTTCCAGCAAAGCCGGGTGCGCGCAGGTCACAATGCGCATCTCGCCCAGCCGGGTGGCCACCATCCCGCTGTCCGGCAGCGTGCCGATACGCACCGCTAAATCAATATGATCGCCCACCAGATCGGCGTTGCGGTCGCTAAGCAGTAAACGGACGCGAATCTGCGGGTAGCGGGCGAGAAAATCCGTCACCACCGGCAAAACATGCTGACGACCGAACATGGTTGGGGCTGAGAGAACCAGTTCGCCTTTTGGCTCCTGATATTCGCCCGCCGCCTGGCGCTCGGCGTTCTCCACCTCTTCGAGAATGCGCCGCGCGGCGGCGACATAATCGACGCCGGCATCGGTCAGCGTCAGCTTGCGGGTGGTGCGGATCATCAGGCGCACGCCGAGGGTATTTTCCAGTTCGCCAATCTGGCGGCTAACGGTGGTCAGGGGCATATTCAGCGCCCGCGCCGCCGCCGACATACTGCCGAGTTCGGCCACTTTCACCAGCAGCGCCATCGCGCTGAGTCGGTCCATAATTATCCCGTTTTATGGAAAGATGATTGTCATATTGGCACTATTATCTTTTCTGTCAGCACAGTCCATGATGAGTTACGCCGCAACGCATCGGGAGGACCTATGCCAGCAGAATTTCTTGATATCGCCATGACGCCGGACGTGATGGATGTCCAGCATGAAATGGGCAGCGATGAGCTGTGGCAGTCGCCGCATCGCCAGCGCCGGGGTGAGCGCTTCGGCGCCAGCGAGGAGGCGATGATTGCCACCCGCGACAGCTTCTATCTGGCCACCCTTTCGCAAACCGGCTGGCCCTATATTCAGCATCGCGGCGGCCCGGTGGGCTTTCTGCATCTGCTGGATGAAACCACCCTGGCGATGGCGGATTTTTCCGGTAATCGCCAGTACATCACCACCGGTAACCTGCGCGGCAGCGATCGGGCCTGTCTGTTTTTGATGGATTACCCGCGCCGTGCCAGGCTGAAAATCTACGCCACCGTAGAGGTTGTGGCGGTGGATGCCGACCCGCAGCTGCTGGCGCAGGTCGCGCCGGAGAACTATCGGGCCCGGATTGAGCGCATCTACCGTTTCCACTTACAGGCTTTTGACTGGAACTGCCCGCAGCATATTACCCCCCGCTACACCGCCCGGCAGGTGGCGGAGTATAGCCAGACGCTGCAACAGCGTATTGACGAACTGGAGCGGGAAAATCAGCGCCTGCAGCAGCTTATATACCCAAAATAATTCGAGTTGCTTAAAGGCGGCAAGGGAGTGAGTCCCCAGGAGCATAGATAACTATGTGACTGGGGTGAACGAGTGTAGCCAACACATAAGCAACTTGAAGTATGAAGGGTATTCATACAGGAGATTCATGATGACCGAACAACGTCCGCCTCTGCCGCCGTTCACCCGCGAGAGCGCCGCACAAAAAGTCCGTGCCGCTGAAGATGGCTGGAACAGCCGCGATGCCGCTAAGGTCGCGCTGGCCTATACCGTCGAGAGCGAATGGCGTAACCGCAGCGAATTTGTTCACGGCAGAACGCAGATTATCGACTTCCTGCAGCGCAAATGGCGTAAAGAGCAGGAGTACCGGCTGATTAAGGAACTGTGGGCGTGGAGCGATAACCGTATTGCGGTACGCTTTGCCTATGAGTGGCACGACGACAGCGGCAACTGGTTTCGCTCCTACGGCAACGAGAACTGGGAATTCGACGAGCACGGACTGATGCAGACGCGCTACGCCTGCATCAACGATCTGCCCATCACCGAGAGCGAGCGTCTGTTTCACTGGCCCCAGGGCCGTCGCCCGGACGATCACCCGGGATTGAGCGAACTGGGGCTGTAAGGCGCGTCCCCGTTCTGCGGAACGAGCCTCATTGTTGAGGAGATCTCCGGAGGCGGCGCTGCGCACCTGTCCGGGCTACTCGATTGCAGCCGACGGTGAACCCGTAGCCCGGGCAGGCGCATCGCGCCGCCCCCGGGAGAAAGGGGGAAGATGATTTTATTTCCGGTTGCGGTTTTTGCGTTTAAAACCCCAGCACAAAGTCGTTATAGTTTCAGACGAAAAAATAATAACGATTTCTATGGACTGACGGGGTGATAACAATGAAATTGCGTTTACGGACAGCCGCCGCCGTGGTGCTGGCGGGCCTGCTGCTGGCGGGCTGCGACCAGAAGGGCAGCGATGCGAAACACATTAAAGTCGGCGTGATTAACGGCGCGGAACAGGATGTGGCGGAAGTGGCGAAGAAAGTGGCTAAAGAGAAATATGGCCTCGACGTGGAGCTGGTGGGCTTTAGCGGCTCGCTGCTGCCGAATGAGTCCACCAACGCCGGCGATCTGGACGCCAACGTCTTTCAGCATCGCCCGTTCCTCGAACAGGATAATAAAGCCCACAACTATCGCCTGGTGGCGGTAGGCAACACTTTCGTCTTCCCGATGGCGGGCTACTCGCGCAAAATAAAATCCGTCGCCGAGCTGAAAGACGGCGCGACCATCGCCATTCCGAACGACCCGACCAACCTGGGCCGCGCGCTGCTTCTGCTCCAGCAGGAAAAGCTGATTACCCTCAAAGCGGGCACCGGCCTGCTGCCGACGGCGGTTGATATCATTGACAACCCGCATCACCTGAAAATTATGGAGCTGGAAGGAGCACAGCTGCCGCGCGTCATCGACGACCCGAAGGTCGACGTGGCGATCATCAGCACTACCTACCTGCAGCAGACCGGCCTCTCCCCGGTACGCGACGGCATCTTTATTGAAGATAAAAACTCGCCCTATGTGAACATCATCGTGACCCGCGAAGACAACAAAGACGCGGAAAACGTCAAAGCGTTTATCCAGTCCTACCAGTCGCCGGAGGTGGCGAAGGCGGCGGAGACGATCTTCAACGGCGGCGCGGTGCCCGGCTGGTAATCACTCACACAAGGAGACGTGGCGATGACCCGGCAACGCCAGGCTGATTTGCTGCTCATAGCCGCGACGGTTATCGCCGCCTGCGGATGGATTTTTTCCCGGGAAGCGATTGCCGGCATGCCGGTTTTCGCTTTCCTCGGCCTGCGCTTTTTCTTCGCTGCGCTGCTGCTGCTGCCTTTCTGCCGCGGCCTTCGCGTCGAGAGGCAGCAGTGGCCGCGCATGATTATCAGCGGCCTGTGGTTTGCGCTAAACCTGTGCCTGTGGATCTACTCGGTATCAACGACCCCATCGCTGGGCGAAGGGGCGTTTATCATGAGCCTGTCGATGCTGTTCGTGCCGCTTACCGCATGGGTGATGATGAAGGCGCGGCCGGCGCGGGCCTACTGGGAGTGCCTGCCGATCGCCATTGTCGGCCTCGGATTGCTCAGCCTGCATATGCCGATTGCGTTTCACCCCAGCCAGGGCTGGTTCCTGTTGACCGCGCTGGTGCAATCGATCTGGTTTTGCTACACCAGCAAAAGCGCCCGCGAGGTGCCGCTGATCCCGCTGACCACCGTGCAGCTCGGCATTACCGGCATTGTCGGACTGGGGATCTCCGCCGCCGTTGAAAGCTGGACTCAGCCGTTTACCCTGCCGACCTTCGGCTGGCTGCTCGCCAGCATCGTTATCGCCACCAGCCTGCGCTTCGGCCTGCAAATGAAGGGGCAGAAGTACGCGGCGGTCGCCAGCGCGGCGATTATTATGGTGCTGGAACCGCTGCTCACGGTGATTGCCGCCGCGCTGTGGTACGGCGAACAGCTACCGCTGCAGAAAATTATCGGCGGCCTGCTGATCCTCGTCGCTCAGCTGTGGTTCCGCTGGCGGATGCTGAAGCCGCTACGCTAAACCGGTGCGCCGCTGCGCCATCAGATGCAGCAGCGGCACCAGCGATAGCCCGTCCGGCATCTC
Source organism: Klebsiella sp. CB_Kp196 (assembly GCF_040061575.1). Taxonomy (NCBI): domain Bacteria; kingdom Pseudomonadati; phylum Pseudomonadota; class Gammaproteobacteria; order Enterobacterales; family Enterobacteriaceae; genus Klebsiella; species Klebsiella sp. CB_Kp196. The sequence goes on along the minus strand of NZ_JBEAFH010000062.1, from coordinate 11,648 downwards.
GCCGCGGGCGATCAGCTGGCCTATCTCTTCGAGGGTAAACCAGCCCGTTTCCATCACTTCATCCTGATCTTCATCCATTCCCACCCAGGTCAAATCGTGGGCCAGCCAGGTAATAAATAGCTGGTCGCTGCTGCCGTAGGAGGGGTTATAGCGGATAATTTCGTCGGCGCGCTGCGCCTGCCAGCCGGTCTCTTCCCGCAGCTCGCGCAGGGCCGCCGCGCGCGGGTCTTCGCCTTCATCGACGCCGCCGGAAGGAATCGCCCACACCACCCGATCGATCAGGTAACGGTAGTGGCGAATCAGCAGCACTTTGTCATCCTGCATCGCCACAATCCCCACCGCCGGGCGAGGATAGTGAATGGAGTAAAAATCCCGCCGATCGCCGGGGGCCATATCAATTCCGACCTTGCGCATGCTGAACCATGGGGTGTCTGCCAGAACCTCGACATCGTGCATATCGGCGGAGGTGAGTTTCTTTTTCATCGTAGCCACTGTTCCTCAAAGTTGAGCGTTCAGCACACCATAGCCGGGAGCCGATGGCAACCGTCGCAGATTGGCCCGATTTCATCGTTCATTGCCCAAACGCCCATATTGCGCCAGGCTTGTGGGACGTACGATGTTCAGCAGATGACCGCAAAGAGGAATGAACATCATGAAAATCACCCATGTGCGTAATGCCACCCAGCTTATTGATTATGCGGGTAAAAAGTTTCTGATTGACCCGATGCTTTCTGCCAAAGGCGCCTGGGCGGGCTTTGCCGGTACCGCGCGCAGCGAGTTGCGTAACCCGCTGGTGGAACTGCCTTTTTCCATCGAAACGATCGTTGACGTGGATGCGGTTATCGTCACCCACACTCATCAGGATCACTGGGACGAGGCGGCGATCGCCGCGATCCCCAAAACCCTGCCGGTTTATGTCCAGCATGATGCCGACGGACAGCTGCTGCGCGGCCAGGGCTTTTGCGATATTCGTCTGCTCTCTGAGGACAGCGCGTTTGCTGACGTTGCGCTGGTGAAAACCACCTCGGGCCAGCACGGCAGCGACCGCACTTATGCGGTGCCGGCAATGGCCGAGCGCCTGGGCGAAGCCTGCGGCGTGGTGCTGCGCCATCCGCAGGAGAAAACCCTATGGCTGGTGGGGGACACCATCTGGCGCGATGCAGTGGAAGCCGACATGCTCAGGCTGCGCCCTGACGTGGTGGTGCTGAATGCCGGGTATGCGCACGTCATCGGTTTTGGGCCGATCATCATGGGCAAAGAGGATGTGCTGAAGGCGCACTTCGTCCTGCCGGAAGCCAAAATCGTCGCCAGCCATATGGATGCGGTGAACCACTGTCTGCTGAGCCGCGATGAGCTGCGCCAGTACGTGGCTGACAATCAGATTGCCGAAGCGGTCAGCATCCCGCAGGATGGGGAAAGTATGGTCTTTTAGAAGCGGAGCAGGCGATGAAACTCACGGAAGTGGCGATTGTGGCGGTGGACGGGTTTAGCCCGTTTCACTACTCGGTGCCCTGTATGCTGTTTGGCGATACGGTCTCGGAAACCAAACGCTTTAACCTGCATATTTGCGCCGAACGGCCGGGGCTGCTCAGCGCCCGCGACGGCTTCGCGCTGAACGCCAGCGGCGATTTTTCCCTCCTGGCGCAGGCGGATATCGTGGTGGTGCCTTACTGGGGGGCGGTGAATCAGCGCCCACCGCAGCCGCTGCTTGACGGCCTGGTTCGCGCGCGCAATAACGGCGCGCAGATCGTCGGCCTGTGCCTCGGGGCGTTTGTACTCGGCTACGCCGGGCTGCTGGACGACAGGCGCGCGGCGACCCACTGGGAGTTCGAGCAGGATTTTCAGCGCCTGTTTCCACAGGTGCGGCTGGATATCAACGCGCTGTACGTTGACGATGAGGGGATTATCACCTCGGCGGGCACCGCGGCGGCGCTCGACTGCTGCCTGTATCTCATTCGCCAGCGTTTTGGCAGCCTTGTCGCCAATCAGATCGCCCGGCGGATGATCGTCCCGCCGCACCGTGAGGGCGGCCAGGCGCAGTTTATCGCCCAGCCGGTACCCAAAAACACCCGCGACGCGCGGATAAACGGCCTGCTTGAGTATCTCCAGCAGCACATCCGCGAACCGCATAATCTCGACTCGTTGGCGCAGGTGGCGGCGATGAGCCGCCGGACCCTGACCCGCCATTTCGCCAAAGCGACCGGCATGGGCATCGCCGACTGGCTGGCCGCCGAGCGCCTGCGGCGCAGCCAGATCCTGCTGGAGGCCGGGGATTTACCGGTCGGGCAGGTGGCGGAGGAAGTGGGCTATCGCTCCGCCGTAACCTGGCGCCAGCAGTTTAAAGCGCGCTTTGGCGTCAGCCCGGCGGAGTGGCGGCGCACCTTTCGTCGCGGGGCTTAGCCGCCGAGCGTGGCGCTGTCGATGACGAAGCGGTATTTCACGTCGCCTTTAATCATCCGCTCCCAGGCCTCGTTAATCTGGTCGCCGCGAATCAGCTCTATATCGGCGACGATACCGTGCTCGGCGCAGAAATCGAGCATCTCCTGGGTTTCCGGAATGCCGCCGATCATCGACCCGGCAATTGACCGGCGGCGGAAGATTAGATTAAACACTTCCGGCGAGGGATGCGGCGTGGCGGGCGCGCCCACCAGCGTCATGGTGCCGTCGCGCTTGAGCAGGGTGGTGAAGGCATCGAGGTTATGCGGCGCCGCCACGGTGTTGAGTATGAAGTCGAAGCTCTTCAGGTGGGCGGCCATTTCGTTTTCGTTGCGCGAGACCACCACTTCGTCCGCGCCCAGCTCCCGCGCCGCGTCACGCTTGGATTCCGAGGTGGTAAAGGCCACCACGTGGGCGCCCATGGCGTGGGCCAACTTGATGCCCATATGCCCCAGCCCGCCAATGCCCACGATGCCGACTTTTTTGCCCGGCCCGACGTTCCAGTGGCGTAGCGGCGAGTAAGTCGTGATGCCCGCGCACAGCAGCGGCGCGACGGCGGCCAGCTGCTCTTTGGGATGGCGGACGCGCAGCACGTAGCGCTGATGCACAACGATCTGCTGGGAGTAACCGCCGAGCGTGTGGCCGGGCGCGTCCTGCGTCGGGCCGTTATAGGTGAGCACCATACGATCGCAATAGTTTTCCAGCCCGTCCCGGCACTCCTCGCACTCTTTACAGCTGTCGACCATACAGCCGACGCCCACCAGATCGCCAACGGCGTGGCCGGAGACCCGGCTGCCTACGGCGGTCACCCGGCCGACGATTTCATGGCCCGGCACGCAGGGATAGAGTGTCCCTGCCCACTCGGAGCGGGCCTGGTGTACATCCGAGTGGCAGACGCCGCAATAATCAATGGCGATCTGCACATCGTCCGGCCCCGGTTCGCGGCGGGTGATGGCCATAGACCCCAACGGCTGGCTGGCCGAGTTCGTTCCAATAGCGTTGATCTGCATAGCAAAACCTCTTCTACATAACGGCGTTGAATAAAACGGAGGGGGGAGAGCGTTTTTTGAGCGGCAGGATCAAGCGTAGCCTGGTTGAGGCGCGATGGGTGGGGGAGAGCTCAAAGGGTTAAAGATGGGCTCACCCCCGCAAACGGAGTACAGAAAATATCAGGGCGCGACGGGCGTCAGATAATCCAGCCGCAGCGGCCCGGCAAGCAGGCTATCCATCTGCGCAATAAAATCCTGGAAGTGCGGCAGGGTGATATGCGCGTCCAGCGCTTCCTGATTGCGCCAGGATTCGCGCATATAGAACGTATCCGGCGCATCGCGCAGCTGAAACAGGGCGTAATCGAGGTTGCCTGGCTCCTGACGCGTCGGCAGCAGCAGCGCCCGCAGGGCCTGGCGTAGCGCGTCGCTGTGGCCCGGTTTCGCCGTCAGCACCGCGAGAAGTGAAATCGCCTCGCCGCTCATCTTAAAAGCCCTCCAGCACGATTTTGCCCACCGAACGCCCGGTTTCCAGCTGCGCGTGCGCTTTTTGCAGGTTGGCGGCGGTGATGGCGCCGTAGTGCTCGCCGAGGGTGGTCTTAATGGTGTTGTCGTCAATCAGCGCCGCCACGCGGGTCAGCAGCTGATGCTGGGCGATCATGTCCGGCGTGTCGAACATCGAGCGGGTAAACATAAATTCCCAGTGCAGGGAGATGCTTTTCGCCTTCAGCGGCACCACGTCGAGGGTTTGCGGATCGTCGATGAGCGCCAGCTTGCCCTGCGGTGCGAGAGCGGCGATCAGCTGCGGATAGTGCTGGTCGGTATTGGTCAGGCTGGCGACGTGGGTTACCGCTTTGACGCCAATCCGCGCCAGCTCTTCGGCGAGCGGTTTGCTGTGATCGATAACATGATGCGCGCCCGCTTCCCGTACCCATTTCTGGCTTTCCGGGCGCGAGGCGGTGCCAATGACCGTCATACCGGTGAGCTTGCTGGCGAGCTGGGTCAGTATCGAACCGACGCCGCCCGCCGCGCCGACGATCAGCAGCGTGTCGCCCGCGTTGCCGCCTTCCTCTACGCCAAGACGGTGGAACAGCAGCTCCCAGGCGGTAATGGCGGTGAGCGGCAGCGCGGCGGCGGCGGCATTATCCAGAGAACGCGGTTTGCGGGCGACGATGCGCTCATCCACTAACTGAAACTCGCTGTTGCTGCCAGGACGGCCCAGCGCGCCGGCGTACCACACTTCATCTCCCGCGGCGAACAGCGTCACCGCGCTGCCGACGGCTTTCACCACGCCCACCGCGTCCCAGCCCAGCACGCGCGGGGTGTCGGCGTTAAATCCGGCGCGGACTTTGGTATCCACCGGGTTGACGGAAATAGCCTTCACTTCAACCAGCAGGTCATGTCCCTCGGCAACCGGCTGCGGCAGCTCGATGTCGGTTAAAAAAGGAATATTGCTGCCTTCTGCCGCCGCGCGGGTAATGGCGATCGCTTTCATACACTCTCCGGTTTTGAATAAGGTTCATCGTTTGAATGTATTGAGGATAGACCGCGGCACGCGGGGGAAAAATGGCCCGACGGCGATAACAGTTATATTGAAAAAGTGAAAATCAGCGGACGCGATAAAAATCGAGCATCACGCCGTCCTGCGTGCGGCCGCCGGAACAGATAAACAGCGAGGTGGTGAGCCAGCGCAGCGCAGGCGCATCCACTTCAAAAGTCGGTACGGTACGAAAATAGATAGCTTCCGGCGGAATATCGCTAAAAAATCGCATATCGTCGCCGAAAAGACGTTCTTTGTACTCTTCGGGTAGGCGGCGAATACCGTTGTTTTCGAAGTATACCGTGCCTTCTTCCACGTGTAATGCATAGCGGGCAGAGAGGCGGCAGGTGCCGTCAGGCTCGACGATCTGGCTGTCGACGCCGCCGGGTAAGACGTGGCCGTTAAGCTCACCGCGTACGGTTCCGCTGAGGATTGGGATCAGCTGACGTTTCCCGCTCTGCGGGCTGCGGGAGACGATGACCGGTTTGTCTACCTGAATGGTGATAGAGAAGCTGTGTTCGAGTTCGGGTGTCATCATTGGTCTCCTTTCTAAGCCACGTTATCCCGTTAGTGTAAGGATTTAAAGGTGAAGGGAATAACGCAAACATTGGATGGAAATGATTGGCTGGGGAGATGGAAGTGAACAAAAAACCGCCGCGATCGCGGCATTATTTGGCGTATTCTGCTGACATAATGCTTTCACACGGACGCGAGGAATAAAGATGAATACGCTATTTCTGATTGGCCCTGGCGGGGTGGGGAAAAGCACGGTTGGAGCGCTGCTGGCGCAGGCGATGAGCTACCGGCTTATCGATCTCGATAGCGAATTTTGCGAGCAGATTTTAAATATTCGCCAATATATTCAGCGCAATGGATATGAGCGCTATGTGCGTGAGAACGCCGCGCTATGCTCTCGCCTGCTGGCGGAGAATCCGCATGAAAAACGAGTGGTGGTGCTCTCCTCGGGATTTCTTGCCACCGATGTCTGCCCGGAGATTGTCGCCGGGAATCGACAGCTTGTGCGGCAGTCCGGGTACTCCATCCTGCTACTGCCTTCAGAGGATATTAATATCGCTACGCGCATAGTGGTCGCGCGCCAGCTGACACGCGGCTTAGGTCTGGTCAGAGAAAAAGAAGAGATGAAGTTCCGCCAGCGCTTTAGGGAATATTGTGCATTAGACGATTGCCGGGTGGTTTCGTCTGAGGAGCCGGAGAGGGTGGCGGAGCGGGTGCGGGAGAAGCTTGCTGCGGAACAGCGGAAACAAAAAAGCCTGGCGGCGATGCGTGAGCTGAGCGAGCTGTCACAGAAGCTGGGATTGTATAACTAAACGCCATGCAGCGCGGCTCGGTGGGAATTACACAGGCCCAAAGATAATCTCGCATCGCGTAGGCCGGGCAAGGCGCCGCCCGGCAGAAAGGCGCGAACAACAGGCAATTATCTCTCGCACGCGCAAATAAACCCGGCGTTCGCTGGCGCGAATATCGCGGATGCGCTCCAGCATCTCATCGAAATAGTCGGGTACAGCCGATGAACCAACAGGCGGATTTTTTAACCGCTCATCATCCATCACAAACCTTTGATCAGGTATTCCTGGAGCGTCTGGGTTGCCCACTGGCGGAACTGAGTGCCGCGAGGGGAGCGAACGCGATAGCCAACGGCAAGTATCAGAGGCAAACTAAAGTGTTGAACCTGATAATTTTTTCCATCACTGGCAGTTGTTCGGTAAAACCGAACAACTGAATTTTCCTCAAGTTCGCCTTCTTCAAATATATGCTTTATATGCTCGCTGATGGTGGCTTTCGCTTTACCATAGAGTTTGCAGATCATTGCCTGCGAGAGCCAAAGCGTATCGCTTTCAAAGCGGCATTCAACACGTACTTTCCCATCACCGCTGGCAAACATAACGAACTCGCCTATGGGGGACGACGTTAAGTGTTCATTTGCCATATAGCCTCCGGGTTAACCTGCTTTGGTTCGCATAGTATGTCAGAAGAGCATAAATTTCATTAGACGGACGATTAACCCGGCGTCATTTGGGAGCGGCTATCCAGAAGGCGAACATGTCCGGGCGTCAGACGAGATGAAGCGTATTGTTGACGCTTTTAAAGGATTGCTGAATTTGCAGTAGCTCCGCTTTAAGCATTTCTTCCTTATCGCTCTGCGGCAGCAGAACAATACAGCCATCCATTACCTTAACCGTGAAGCGCTTTCCGGTATCGAACCCCGCTGCGCGTAACCACTTGCCGGAAAGGGTGAGACTTACGAGCTGGTTTAAAGAGCTGGCGAGAAGCGCTAAAAGCGAAGGGTATTGAATCGAAAGGCTGATTTTCTGGATAAGTTCACATGGATAAAAATGATTGAACTGGCGGAAGATCACAGGAGTTGAACCTGCCCGGGACCGCTGGCGGCCCCAACTGGATTTGAAGTCCAGCCACCTCACCGGAGATGACGATCTTCCGCGCCTCGATTGCTACATGGAGGCGGGGCGCATTATAGCTACTTTCCTGCATTAACCACATACCCAAACGCACTTTTTTACTGTTAAAACTGGACTTTACAGAACCTTCTTAAACAATTCCTTGCAAAATCCGTGGCTTACACTTTTATACACTCTTTCAGGCTACCGGGATCACATAAAACAAGAAACGTAATTTGATTATGAGATATCGCAATTCATCTTACTGCGCGGATGGGTTACAAAGCATGTAACCGGTACCAACCCGCGGCAGCGCTGAGAGAAGAGTGTGCGATGAAAGATCATATTTTGTCCGTCAAAGAGAAGATTGGCTACGGCATGGGCGATGCCGCAAGCCATATCATTTTTGATAACGTCATGTTGTATATGATGTTTTTCTATACCGATATCTTTGGTATTCCTGCAGGCTATGTCGGTACCATGTTCCTGCTGGCCCGCGCGCTGGATGCGATATCCGACCCCTGCATGGGGCTGCTGGCCGACCGTACCCGCAGCCGCTGGGGAAAATTCCGCCCGTGGATCCTGTTCGGCGCGATTCCGTTCGGCCTCGTCTGCGTGCTGGCCTACAGCTCGCCGGACCTGAGTCATAACGGCAAGCTGATATACGCCGCGGTCACCTACACGCTGCTGACCCTGCTCTACACCGTGGTCAACATCCCGTACTGCGCGCTGGGCGGGGTTATCACCGACAACCCAACGCAGCGCATCTCCCTGCAATCCTGGCGCTTTGTGCTGGCGACGGCGGGCGGCATGCTCTCCACCGTACTGATGATGCCGCTGGTGAACTTTATCGGCGGCGAAGACAAAGCCTTTGGCTTTCAGGGCGGCATCGCGGTGCTGTCGGCGATCGCTTTCCTGATGCTGGCGTTTTGCTTCTTCACCACCAAAGAGCGCGTCGAAGCGCCGCCGAGCTCTACCTCAATGCGGGAAGACCTGCGCGATATCTGGCGCAACGATCAGTGGCGTGTCGTTGGTCTGCTGACCATCCTCAACATCCTCGCGGTCTGCGTTCGCGGCGGCGCGATGATGTATTACACCACATGGATCATGGGGTCCGCGGGTCTGTTCACCGCCTTCCTCACCACCTACTGCGTCGGCAACCTGATTGGCTCGGCGCTGGCGAAGCCGCTCACCGACTGGAAATGCAAAGTCAGCGTCTTCTGGTGGACTAACGCTCTGCTGGCGGCGCTGAGCGTGGTGATGTTCTTCGTGCCGATGGACGCCGAAATCACCATGTTCGCCTTTATCTTCGTGATTGGCGTGCTGCACCAGCTGGTGACGCCGATTCAGTGGGTGATGATGTCCGACACCGTCGACTACGGCGAATGGTGTAACGGCAAACGCCTGACCGGTATCAGCTTTGCGGGCACCCTGTTCGTGCTCAAGCTGGGCCTGGCGCTGGGCGGCGCGCTGATTGGCTGGATGCTGGCGGGCGGCGGTTACGATGCCGCGGCCAAAACCCAGAACAGCGCCACTATCACCATCATCATCTCATTGTTCACCCTCGCTCCGGCGGTCTGTTATCTGCTAAGCGCGGTTATCGCGAAACGCTACTACACCCTGAAAACCCCGTTCCTGAAAAAGATGATGGCGGAGCTGGCTCAGGGCGCGCGCCGCAACGAACACGACTTCACTTCAGCGCCGACAGGCAAAGAATTGCAAAACTAAGAGGAAGCTATTCATGAAAATCAGTGATGGAAACTGGCTTATTCAACCAGGGCTCAATCTGATCCAACCCGTGCAGGTCTATGAGGTTGAGCAACAGGGCAACGACATGGTGGTCTACGTCGCGTCGCGCGAAGTGCGCGAGCGTGCCGCCCAGCTGGACGTTCCGCTCTTTACCGTGCGCTTCTTCTCTCCGCAGGAAGGGGTGATCGGCGTCCGCATGGAGCACTTCCAGGGCGCGCTGAACAACGGCCCACACTATCCGCTGAACGTGCTGAAAGACGTCAAGGTGGAGATTAACAACGGCGCTGAGTATGCCGAGCTGAAGAGCGGCAATTTGACCGCGCGCGTCACGAAAGGCGATTTCTGGTCGCTGGATTTCCTGCGCGACGGCGTGCGGATTACCGGTAGCCAGCTGAAAAATGACGGCTACGTGCAGGATACCAAAACGCATCGTAACTATATGTTTGAGCGCCTGGATCTCGGCGTCGGCGACACCGTTTACGGCCTCGGCGAGCGCTTTACCGCGCTGGTGCGCAACGGCCAGACGGTCGACACCTGGAACGAAGACGGCGGCACCAGCACCGAACAGTCGTACAAAAATATCCCGTTCTATCTGACCAACCGCGGCTACGGCGTGCTGGTGAATCATCCTGAGCGCGTCTCTTTCGAAATCGGCTCCGAAAAAGTCTCTAAGGTGCAGTTCAGCGTCGAAGGTGAATACCTGGAGTACTTCGTTATCGACGGCCCGACCCCGAAAGAGGTGCTGAACCGCTATACCCGGTTTACCGGGCGTCCGGCGCTGCCGCCGGCCTGGTCTTTCGGCCTGTGGCTGACCACCTCGTTCACTACCAACTACGATGAAGCGACGGTTAACAGCTTTATCGACGGCATGGCGGAGCGCAACCTGCCGCTGCACGTGTTCCACTTTGACTGCTTCTGGATGAAGGCCTTCCAGTGGTGCGATTTTGAATGGGATCCGGTGACCTTCCCTGACCCGGAAGGCATGATTAAGCGTCTGAAAGAGAAAGGGCTGAAGGTCTGCGTGTGGATTAACCCCTATATCGGCCAGCGTTCGCCGGTGTTTAAAGAGCTGCAGGAGAAAGGCTATCTGCTGAAACGCCCGGACGGTTCGCTGTGGCAGTGGGATAAATGGCAGCCGGGCCTGGCGATTTATGACTTCACTAATCCGCAAGCCTGCCAGTGGTATGCCGACAAACTGAAAGGCCTGGTGGCGATGGGCGTTGACTGCTTCAAGACCGACTTCGGCGAGCGTATCCCGACCGACGTGCAGTGGTTTGATGGTTCCGATCTGCAGAAAATGCACAACCACTACGCCTTCATCTATAACGAGCTGGTGTGGAACGTACTGAAAGAGACCGTCGGCGAGAAAGAAGCGGTGCTGTTCGCGCGCTCCGCCTCGGTGGGCGCGCAGCAGTTCCCGGTGCACTGGGGCGGCGACTGCTACGCCAACTATGAATCGATGGCGGAAAGCCTGCGCGGCGGCCTGTCGATCGGCATGTCCGGCTTTGGGTTCTGGAGCCACGATATCGGCGGCTTCGAAAACACCGCGCCCGCTCACGTCTACAAGCGCTGGTGCGCCTTCGGCCTGCTGTCGAGCCACAGCCGTCTGCACGGCAGCAAATCCTATCGCGTGCCGTGGGCCTACGATGACGAGTCCTGCGACGTGGTGCGCCACTTCACGCAGCTGAAATGCCGCATGATGCCGTATCTGTACCGTCAGGCGGCGCTGGCCAATGAGTTCGGTACGCCGATGCTGCGTTCGATGATGCTGGAGTTCCCGCACGACCCGGCCTGCGACTATCTGGATCGGCAGTACATGCTGGGGGATTCCGTGCTGGTGGCGCCGGTGTTTAGCGAAGCGGGAGACGTCCAGTTCTGGCTGCCGGAAGGCCGCTGGACCCATCTGTGGCACAACGATGAAGCGCAGGGTAGCCGCTGGCATAAGCAGAATCACGATGTGCTGAGCCTGCCGGTGTACGTGCGTGACAACACTCTGCTGGCGCTGGGAAACAATGACCAGAAGCCGGACTACGCGTGGAACGAAGGTACCGCCTTCCAGCTGTTTAGCCTCGACGATGGTCGCGAAGCCGTCTGTCAGGTGCCGACCGCGGACGGGTCGGTGGTCTTTACCCTGACGGCGAAACGCCAGGGCAACGTCATCACCGTCAGCGGTGACGGTGAGGCCAGCGGCTGGACGCTGTGCCTGCGCAACATCCAGCAGGTGGCGGGCGTGCAGGGCGGGACTCAGGCGGGTAGCGAGCTGGGCGTGGTGGTGACCGCGCAGGGCAATGCGTTGACGATTACGCTGTAAGCGCTTTGGAGCCGGACAGGCGCATCAGGCGCCGCCTCCGGGGAAGGTGCCAAACCTGATGCATCAGCGCTGCTGCTTCCCGGCTCGCGCTGCGCTTAGTCGGGCTACAGGTTTCCAGCCGTCTGCACGCCGTAGCCCGGACAAGGCGCGTCAAGCGCCGCCTCCGGGGAAGGTGCCAAACCTGATGCATCAGCGCAGCTGCTTCCCGG
>NZ_JBEAFH010000033.1:0-248519 GCF_040061575.1 Klebsiella sp. CB_Kp196 | reverse complement strand
TGGTCGACAGCGCGAGGAAAATATGGCTGGCGCCGTCCGCCCGCGTATTCCTCAGATAGCCGGCATTTTCATTGCCCACCGCATTGATTGTAAAGCCGTCAACCCAGCGGACGTTAACCAGGCGGATCTCGTCTTTATCCGCCGCGCCGCCGTCGTGACGCAGCTGGCAGTTCGAGAGTTCCAGCGTAAAAGGCTGCGGCTTCATAAATGCCCCGGCGCCGCGATCGTGAACTTCGGCCAGGCTGACCGGCGCCAGCCAGACGCTGCCGCTCCCGGCGTTGTTGCCGCCGTTTAGGGCCACGCTGCATGAGATATCGGTGACCCGTCCGGCAAAATCCACCCGCCCCCGATCGTAGTTGGTCTCAAAACCCGACGCCGGGAAGGCCATCAGCATCCCACTTATCAGAGCCAGCTGAATGAGTCGTTTGCTATTTTTATATTGTGCTGAATCACGCATACCCGCCTCCCGAATTAATCGTACGTCAGGTTAAAGATCATGTGCGACTCCACTTCACCGGTACTGGTGGTCGGCGCATATTGATAGAAACGCGCGTGCAGAGGCAGGGTGATGTATCGCGTTTCTTGCGTGCGCAGCGTACCGACGCTGTATTTCTTGTTGAATTCCAGCGGTACGCCCTCTTTCAGGACCTGGATACCAATTCCTTTCGCCAACGAGGAGCCGGATTTTTCGTTCAGCAGCGCACCTCGGCTCACCGTGGTGCCGGTGGCCAGCGTGCCGGAGAAAGAGGTCTGGATATTGGCGTATCCCGACTCGCTTAACCCGCCGCTGCACTGCAGCTCAATATTAAAATCCTTCCCGCCCGCGGTGGTGCCGACGCCGTTGAGATCGCTGCGCTTGATGGTACCGACATCGACATTCATATTTTTGCCGCTCAGGATGGTACATGAGGGCGATACCACGGTGATGGCGTTGGCGCTCAGGCGGGTTTCGAGGATCGGGTTATTGCCGTTCTCCCAGTCGTAAGAGGTGTACTTACCTGCCGCCAGGGTTCCGCTGCCGGTCACGCTCGCGGTTTTAATCACCTCCAGCGTAAAGCGGGAGCCTTCCAGCGAGTAATTCGTGGTCCGGCTGACGTAGCTGGAGAACGTGTCAGGGTAGATAATATTGACCGTCGCCCCACCGCGGCTGAACCGCAGGCCGATCCCGGGCACGTTGGTGGAATAAATTTTATTTCCCAGATCGGTCGCCCCGGGGGTGACGATTTTGGCCACAAAGCGGTTAGTGCCGCTGCTGCAGCTATAGCTCGCCCCGCCCGGCGCCGACATGGTCCAGTCGCGGGACACGATCACCGAGCCTACCGGCAGATCCGGCGGAACTACCACCCGACCCACAACCATGTCGAGGCTAACCGTCGGCTGCGACAGGCGCGTACAGTACGCCCATGCCGACGTGGTCCCCATCGCCATTAAGCCAATAAAAAGCGTCAGTTTTTTCATTAGCGACATAGCGTTTCCTTTGTTTTTTCCTGACTTAATTCCACCGAGCACTGTCCGCCGCTCCACTTAACCGTGGCCTTCGGCGCGCTGGCGTCGCTGATAAACATCATGCTGCCCTGGCCCACCACGCCGATCTCTTTCCCGGAGGGGTTGTAAATCGTGGCGGCGAACGGTAGCGGCAACCCGTTTGCCTGACGCGCCTGCAGAGTGACGTTGTTCTGCAGCGTGGTATCGAAGGAGACCTTGACCACGCTCCCTTCCCACGGCACTACCTGCGCGACGGTACTGCCGAAGGCGACATCGTCGTTGCTGCCTTTCGGGTCAATTTCAACGGAATTTATCCGGTAAGGCCGCAGATACGGCAGAATGGCGTAGCCGTTGCTGTCGATGCGGGTACCCGGCGAGCCGGGCAACATCGCCCCCGCGGCGTCTTTCGCTTCGATCAGCGCCATGGTGGTGCCGCTTTCCGGCGAGAATACGACGCCGTGCTGATGCGCGATCAGTGTCCCGCTGGCACCTACGCCGCTCTGGCGATAGCCTTCGCCCTGGCTATAGCTGCCGTTCAGCGTCGTCCACGGGGTACGGTAACTGCCGTTCAGCGCTACATCGTGCTGACCGCCGGTTGAGGTGGTCGTCGACACGCCGTAGTTGAGGTTGTTTTCGCTATCCAGCGAACCGTTGACGCCAATTTGCGAGCTGGCGAAACGCGAATTATTAAACGCGGTATTCGACGTCAGGTTAGCCGTACGGTTTTCACCGAACCATAGCGGGTAGCTAAAGTTGAGTGACACGCGATCGTCGCGACGGTGGCCGGAGCTATCCGGGGTATAGACGCGCTGGGCGCTGACCGACCACGAGAGCCGACCGTACATGTTGTTGTAACTAAACTGGTACTGCTTCTCCGTTCCCGAACGGTTCCAGTAATCCGCCACCCGGCCGCTCAGGTAAAAACCGCCCCAGCCGTCCGGCAGGTTCTGGTTGACGGTAAAGGTCATCCCGTTTTTCTGGCGCCACACGGTGTAGTTGCTGCTGTAGTTCTTCTCCTGATCGACGGCGTAGAGGGCGTCGTTCAGGTTGTAGTAGCCTTTGGTGGAATAGCGATACGCCGCCAGCACGATGCTGGTCTGGGTTTCGGTAAACATGCGGTTAAAGGTGGCGCGATAGCTTTGACCGTGCTCGTCAAGGGTATCGCTCTTCAGCCGCGAATGGGTGACGTCGAATGAGAGCGCGCCGATGCCGGTATTCATCCCGGTCCCCAGCAGGAACGCCTGATAGTCATCAAATCCGGTGACGCCGGTATAGCCGGTAAACAGGTTATTTAAACCATGCTGCCAGGTTCCCTGGTAGAGCATCGGTTTATTACGCAGCGAACTATCGTCGACTTTACCGGCGGAGAGCGCGTAGCGGGTCATCCCCGGACGCAGCAGTTGCGCTACCGAGGCGTAAGGTACGCTGAATACCTCGACCGAACCATCGGCCTCTTTAACCGACACTTCCAGGTCGCTACCGTAGCCGGAAGGATAGACATCCTGCAGGGTAAACGGCCCCGGCGGCACCGTGGTCTGATAGATAATATTGCTGCCCTGGCGCACCGTCACCAGGGCGTTGCTTTGCGCCACGCCGCGAATTTCAGGGGCGTAGGAGCGCATGCCGTCCGGGAACATATTGTCATCGGTCGCCAGGTTAATCCCGCGCAGGCCGATGGTGTCAAAGAACTCGCCGTTGGTAAAAATCTGCCCGCCGCTGACTATCGAGTTCATCTGCGGAATCGGCCGCTGCAGATAGGTCTGGTTGCTGTTCCAGTGCGCTTTCCCCTGCTGCTGCTGCCAGTTCAGGTTACCGATATGCTTGAGTAGCCAGCCGTCCCACGACAGGCCCGCGTTAACGCCAAGATACGCGCTGCTGTTATCGGAACCGTTGGCCGAGGAGATATGGCTGTTCCAGGCGTTGGCCATCCAGCCTAAATTCAGCGCCGCAACGCCTTTATCCCAGAATTGCGGGCTGACAAAGTTTTTCAGGCGCTGATCTTCGTAGATTTGCGGTACGGCAATATCCAGTCTCAGGGAGGACTGAATCAGCGTGTCTTTGACGTTATCTTCGTGACGCCACTCCTGCAGGCGCCCGCAGAAGCCCTCTTTTTCGCTGAGCTGCGGATTTAATTTTTCCGGCGAAATACCATACTGCATCAGCATCGCTTTGGTATAGCAGACGCCCATTTTGCCGTCTTTACCGGCGGTGATTTTCAGGTCGTAGCGCCCTTTCCACTCGCCGTTGGTATACACATCAAGGGAATAGACGCCCTCGCTAATCGCGCTGGTCGAGAAACGCGACAGGTCGACCTTTTCGCGACTGCCGACGATAAAACCATCGTTAAACTGATAGATCGTTCCCGGGTTTTCCTGTCCGCTGGAAAATGGCGGAAAGCAGCACAGCGCAACCGCAATAGCCGTGCTTAATCTTCCCGGGCAGATTGACCTCTGCTTCATGATCGTTTCCCTTATTTGACGGTAACTTTCACTGCGACATCTGCACCATAATCATTAATGTTGTTAACGGTCAGGGTCTCGCCTTTGCTCACCGCGGAAGAGAGGGCGATGGTCTGGCTGGACTGCGGGGCAAACATGACCGTTTTGCTGTTGAGCGCTTTGCCGCCGTTACGGGAGATACGGCTTACGGTGATATAAAAGGGCGTTGGGTTACTGACGGACAGGCTGCTGCCGTTAGCGGAGAGCGCCAGTTTTTCTGCCGCAGCGTCGCGATTGCCTAGCCCGGCAGGGCGATAAATAAACTTAAAGCGCGAACGAATCGCCAGCTGCAGAATATTTTGCCCTTCGTTTTTCTGGCTGGCCTCAACCGGCGGTATTTCCAGAAGGTTCAGCCACCACAGCGTCTCTTTATCTTTAGCCAGCCCTGCATTACTGCCGAGCTTAATACGCAGGGTTTGACCGCTTTTCGCATCAACGCGGGAAATAGGCGGCGTGATAATAAAGGGGGTCGTAATGGTATCCGGCGTCGCGTCGGCATTACCGTTATCCAGCCAGGCTTGCGCCAGCGCCGGACGGTCGGCGGTGTTAGAGAGCTGCACCGTTATTTCTTTTTCATTTCCTGGATAAATAAAGCGGGTACCGTTAACAATAATATTATTGGCATGGGCCGCAAAACTAAAAATGAAACAGAAAAAAAGGGCAATACGCTTCATGCTGACCTCAGAATAAAAAAATAAGCGGCAGCAGTGGCCGCTTTATTATTGTTGTATACCCTGAATAATTCGAATTGCAGAAAGGCGGCCAGAGAGTGACTGGGGTGAGCAAACGTCGCCAACGCCTGTGCCATTCGAAGTATGACGGGTATAGACCGCCCCGGCGCGAGGCGGCTTTATCTCTCAGTCGATATTACTGATAAGTAATTTCGTAAGTCGCGTAGCTGTTAACCACACCGGTGGTAACCGTGGTCGGGGTGCTGGTCGCGTAGCCGACGTAGTAAGTGAAGCGCGCGCCATCCTGAACGGCAGAGGCATCACCGGCCGCTTTAGGCTGGGTGCTGTCGCCCGGGATGATTTTGTTGGTCAGCGCGGTGGCGTTATCGGTGGAGAGAACCAGCTGGATATTCTGCGCGCCGGCGGCTTCGGTGTTAGCCAGGTAGCCCTGCTGTTTAGCGGTTGCGCCCGCCAGCAGGTTACCGCCGGTCCAGTTCACACCCAGTTTGCTCACATCATCCTGTTTGGTGCCATCAGCCGCCTGGCAGTCAGAAACATCGATGGTGAACGATTTCGGTTTCAGATAGGTATCCGCCGCGGCAGCTTTAACTTCCGTTAAAGTCACTGGTGACAGATAAACGTTCGCATCGCTGCCCTGGCCGTTTACGGAAACAGTACAAGATACGTCGGTAACTTTACCGAAGAAATTAACCTGACCGCCGCCTACATTGGTATCAGCAGCATTTGCCGCAGCCATACCAAAAAACGCAGTTGCCATTGCAGCAGAGAGAAGAACCTTTTTCATTGCCATTTCCTTGTCAGAGTGAATTAAGTATCAATGAGCAAACAGTTAATTCGCACAAAAGTCAGAAGCGATTTGCGATGCTCACTTGTGCAACTGTTAATAGAAACTTCGACTGACCGGAGGCCGCAATATTTAAGGCGTCAGGAAAGAATTCAATGAAAGAATTCGTCGAGGCTGTCGGCGTCAAAGAATGCTATTTCGAAATTAAACATACATTCTTTTACAACTTGATTGAGACTGTTTTATGGATTAGCGCCTATTAATAAACAAAAAACAATCAGCAATTCCAATCAAAGACATGTTGACTTTTGTCAAACATAACATAAGCAAAGTAACACATTGATTTTTAGAGGTTATAATTACAATGCGCCAATGGCTATAATTTTAATGATGTTTAAAATCACAATGGCATGGGTAAGTCAGTTTATTCAAAGCGTACTGGTCGAAAAGAATTACTCCAGGCGGTGGCGAAGATTCCGGTCTGCCTGATTAGTGTCGAAGCGAGCACTGGGGCATTTTACTGGCAGCATGAGTCTGAAAAATAGGGACATAAAGTAAAAGTTATCAATCCTCAGTATGTAAAACACGTTACCCGCCCTGAAATCCGGGCGCGCTGTAGGTGATATCAGTCACCCAGACCTGATTGGGCTTTACCACGGTAAATTCACGCTGCACACGATTAGGGGCAACGACCGAAGGTCTGCCAGCCATCCGGCATGAAGCTTTATAGCCACGCACCGCTTTGATCCGGTTCAACAACGGTAGCGGCATAGAAAGCCACAGGAAGTAGCTGAGGACTCGCTGAAGAAGGTAATAGCAGCTTTCCCTCGCGCCATTGCTGGCGCGATTTGCCTGAGCGATATGGCCCAAGGAAGACCTTTTATAACCGTTTTAACCGATGTGTCAACGCCAAGATTACTGACCGTTTTTCGCCATTTTCATTGCCCGCACTCCCTGTTGGTCATTAACGTTGTCCGCTTTCCACCATTTCATCATCACTGATTGGCGTTGCGCTTTTTGCCAGCACTCCGGCTTTGCGTTTCTCTTTCAACCGATAGCTTTCTCCTTTTATGTTCAGCGTCGTTGAGTGATGCAGAAGACGATCCAGGATCGCCGTCGCCAGCACGTTATCACCGAACATTTCACCCCAGTCGGCGAACCCTTTGTTTGACGTCAGGATGATGCTCGCTTTTTCATACCGGCGGTTCAGCAGCCGGAAGAACAGACTCGCCTCCTCACGGTTCATTGGCAGATAACCTATTTCATCCAGGATAAGCACCCGCGCATAACTCAGTTGCTGCAGCTGACGTTCAAGACGATTTTCCTGCTTCGCCTTTATCCGTGACAACGCCCGTTGCTGGCCTGTTCGCCTGCTCTGTCGGGTGCTGGATGTTCATCCCAGTGGCTTTTACGCCTGGCTTCAGCAGCCGCATTCACAACGCCATCAGGCAGACCTGAGACTGACAGGACAGATTAAACAGTTCTGGCTGGAATCGGGATGCGTCTATGGTTATCGCAAGATCCATCTGGATCTGCGGGACAGCGGGCAACAGTGCGGAGTGAACAGAGTCTGGCGACTGATGAAACGTGTCGGGATAAAGGCTCAGGTCGGATACCGGAGCCCGCGGGCACGTAAAGGCGAGGCCAGTATCGTGTCGCCCAACAGGCTCCAGCGACAGTTCAATCCGGATGCTCCGGATGAGCGTTGGGTAACCGACATAACCTATATCAGGACCCACGAAGGCTGGCTGTATCTTGCCGTGGTTGTTGATCTGTTCTCACGCAAAATTATCGGCTGGTCCATGCAATCCCGGATGACAAAGGACATTGTCCTGAACGCACTGCTGATGGCTGTATGGCGGCGTAATCCCCAAAAACAGGTGCTGGTTCATTCGGATCAGGGCAGTCAGTACACAAGCCATGAGTGGCAGTCGTTCCTGAAATCACACGGCCTGGAGGGCAGCATGAGCCGTCGCGGTAACTGCCATGATAATGCGGTTGCAGAAAGTTTTTTCCAGTTGTTGAAACGTGAACGGATAAAGAAAAAGATCTACGGAACGCGGGAAGAAGCCCGCAGTGATATTTTTGATTACATCGAAATGTTTTATAACAGTAAGCGTCGGCATGGTTCTAGCGAACAGATGTCACCGACAGAATATGAAAACCAGTATTATCAACGGCTCGGAAGTGTCTAGATTATCCGTGGCGATTCAATATGACTCACTTTGCTTGCCATCCTTTGCACTCAGGTAATAACAAGGATTCCTGGGTATGTGGACTAACTCTTTATCGGGGGGATATATGAAACTGACAGCACTCATCCATGACTCACGTATAAGGCGGCGTAGTGTACCTTTGTTACTATCATACGCTCCCAGTGTATTGAAAGTGTCCCCGTTGAGTAACAATAAAACGTGATAATGTTTCTTATGTGAATCAGGTACAAACTCTCTGGCCCAGACAACACGTAATGATGTCTTACGAACTCGCTTACCCTCTTTCTCCCGTTTGTTAAGATGATGTGAAATTTTTGCTTTCAGAGAATCCGTAAAGCGGGATATTACTGATGAATCTGTCCTTGCGAAATTAGCCTCATCAGGCATGTCATTTAATGGTTTGAGAACAGGAGTATGTAAATCTATTCTTACAGCCAATACTCTTGAGTGTTCACTCAATGCTTTATCAATAGTCTGTTCTATTTTCTTTAAATGGTATTGATTCAATTTTCCGTGAGAGGTGATATATTCGTACATACTATTTGTTTCCTTCTTTATATTTCGAAAGTGTTAGTCGTAGTAGAGCTGATTATTTAATTAAATCACTTGCTCTACGCTTGTATTGTTCATATGCATTATGCATACGGTCTATGTTTACTTGCCGAGTTATATGCATGAGCGTTGTTTTATTAGTGCTGAAATGTTTGTTGGTTTCAATGTATTGAATTACATGTGTTCTCATGTTCATTAATCTACAGATGTTAATTTAAATGCATTGATATGTATCAGTAATCTATATACACATCTATATACATACATAGACAAACGCCACTGTTCTTTAGTCTGGGGTTGAAATTGCAATAAAGGAAGGAGTTAACGATATTCATGATTTTTATACCTTTTTAGCCATCGAATTGCTCTGGAGTTATCACATATAATGCTCGGGCTTTTTTTTATTAAGTTATGGATGAATTTGAATCTATATTACTTTGGTGAAAATCCGTTACTCCTCGAAGCATATATCTATTCTTCTGAGGTTAAGCCGTTTGGTGCAAAGAGATAAATTAAGGAACTCATCATGAAACTAGCCAGTCGTTTTGGACGGGTAAATCAGGTACGGCGCGACCGCCCGTTAACCCGTGAAGAATTAATGCAATACGTCCCCAGTGTTTTTAGTGAGAATAAGCACGAATCCCGTTCAGACCGATACACCTGGATACCGACCATCACTATTCTTGAGAATCTGCAGCGGGAAGGTTTTGAGCCTTTCTTTGCCTGCCAGACCCGCGTACGTGACCAGGGCCGACGGGAGCACACCAAACATATGTTGCGCCTGCGTCGTACCGGGCAACTTACCGGACATCAGGTTCCCGAAATTATCCTCCTCAATTCACATGATGGCTCATCCAGTTATCAGATGCTGCCGGGATTGTTTCGTGGCGTCTGCACCAACGGGCTGGTCTGCGGGCAGTCATTCGGCGAAGTGCGGGTGCCGCATAAAGGGGATGTGGTGGAGAAAGTTATTGAAGGGGCTTATGAGGTACTGGGGATATTTGACCGGGTGGAGGAGAAACGTGATGCCATGCAGTCCGCTCTGTTACCGCCACCAGCGCAACAGGCGATGGCGAGGGCCGCTCTCCACTATCGTTTTGGTGAAGACCACCAGCCCGTCACTACCGCTCAGATACTGACGCCACGTCGTTACGAAGACCGCAGTGATGACCTCTGGACGGTGTATCAGCGGATGCAGGAGAACCTGATGAAGGGAGGACTGGCGGGGCGTACCGCGCAGGGGCGAAGCAACCGTACCCGTGCTGTGAACGGTATCGACGGCGATGTGAAGCTTAACCGTGCGCTGTGGGTGATGGCAGAGAATATGCTCGAACTGCTGGGGCAGGCATGACTTCAATGCGGAGGAACATACCCGTGAACACCGAAACTCACCCACACCTTCCCTCCGGCCCGTTTACCCGTGAGCAGGCCTCAGGCATCGCAGCGCAATATGACAACATCACCATTGAAGACGACCAGGGAACGCATTTTCGTCTGGTTATACGTTGCGAGGGTGCGATGGTCTGGCGGGCATGGAACTTTGAACCTGAAGCCGGAGTGATGCTGAATCGCTACATCGCACGTTATGGCATCCGCAGGTCCTGACCGACCTTAACAGACTTCAGCCTCATCCTTTCCCGCCAGCCCTGACCGGCTGGCTTTTTTATTTCCGGAGTCATTAATCATGAACAACGCATTAACGGATAACACCATTCCGACAGACACTCTTTGTGCCACACCTGTTAAAGATGAACAGCGCCTTCGTTTCTGGCCTCAGCATTTTGGCCGTATCCCGCAGTGGATAACCCTTGAGCCTCGCATCTTTGCCTGGATGGACCGGCTGTGTGCGGATTACAGCGGTGGCGTCTGGGCTTTTTACACTCTCAGCAACGGTGGTGCTTTCATGGCTCCGGAAGAGAGTGACGGCCCCTGGTCGCTGTTTAATACCCTTAATGGTAACAGCGCTGAAATGAGTGCTGAAGCTGCGGGTATTGCCGTCTGTCTGATGGCTTACAGCCACCATGCCTGCCGAACGGAGTGCGATGCCATGACGGAACATTATTACCGTCTGCGGGATTATGCGCTGAACCACCCTGAGTGCAACGCCATTATGCACATCATCGACTGAGGTACTGCACCATGGAAAAACAATTACCGTTGTTTGCATATGAACTGACGGCATCAGCACAACAGACCATCCGCGAGGCGTTGACTCTTCTGGAGCGCCAGTTACGAGAACCCGGCGCGTCGTTTACGTCCAGCAGCTCAGTACGTGACTGGTTACGGCTCCATCTGACAATGGAGGAAAGAGAGGCATTTGTTCTGCTGCTGCTGGATAACCAGCACCGCCTGATTACGCATGAAACGCTGTTCAAAGGCACCATCAGCCATACCGAAGTTCATCCACGGGAAGTGGTGAAGGCCACCCTTAAATACAATGCGGCGGCGGTGATTGTTGTTCACTGTCATCCTTCAGGCCATGCCGAACCCAGCCAGGCTGACAGACGGGTGACTGAGCGACTGAAGAACGCTCTGGACCTTGTGGGTGTGCGCTTCCTGGACCATCTCGTCATCGGCGGAATGGATATCGTCTCGTTTGCTGAACGGGGCTGGTTGTAAGGGAGGAGTATTAATGAAAATTATCAGTAAGCGTCAGGCGATGGCGATATACCGCCAGCATCCACAGTCCCGGTTGTTCCGCTTCTGTACCGGCAAATACGCGTGGTCCGGCAGCATCTGCCACTATGCCGGTCGCGAGGTGGACGATATCAGCGGTGTACTGGCCGTATTCGCAGAGCGCCGCCAGGACCGCAATGGCCCTTATGTCGTATTGCGCAGCGTTACGTTGAATTAATTCACGATTAAGGAGGACTACATTTTGTCGAAGAACATCACGCTAACAACGCATGATATCAGCGAACCCTGGTGGGGGCTCAGGCGCAGTGTCTCCCCGTGTTTTGGTGCCCGTCTGGTCCAGGAGGGAAACCACCTGCATTACCTGGCTGACCGTGCGAATTTTAACGGACAGTTCTGCGATGCGGATTTGCGCCATCTTGACCAGGGTTTCCCGGTACTGATGAAACAGCTGGAGTTAATGCTCACCAGCGGTGAACTGAATCCTCGTTATCAGCACTGCGTCACGCTGTATGCAAAAGGTCTGACCTGCGAGGCCGATACGCTCGGTTCGCACGGCTATGTTTATATCGCGATTTATCCCATTCCCGTCACCACAGAATAACACCGTAACACTTCGCCCTTCAGCACACATGTTTTCCCACTAAAGAGATAACGCTTATGCAAACCAAATCATCCCCTTTAATGCGGGCGGCATCGTCACGTCCGTCTCCCGTGAGTGTCTGGCAGACCCTGCTGACCTGCCTGCTGGAACAGCACTATGGCCTTACGCTTAGCGATACGCCGTTCATTGATGAACAGGTGATTCAGCAGCATATCGACGCGGGTATCTCGCTGGCCGATGCCCTGAATTTTATTGTAGAAAAGTACGAACTGGTCCGGACTGACCGGCCAGGCTTCAGCATCCTGACGCAGTCTCCGTTTATCACACCCATAGATATCCTCCGGGCCAGGAAAGCAACGGGGCTGATGAACCGTGACACGTATAAAGAGGTGACGGCTATTACCAGAGGGCAACATCCGCAGGTCAGCGCTCCAGGCAAGCGATGAGCTGGACGGAACAAGTACATCAACACCAGCCCTGAACGGCTGGTGTTTTTCTGACTATAAAGGAGAGAAATAATGGCCGGAAATAATGTTAATGAATCCGAAGTGTTAACCGGGCACACTGATGTGATTTGCTCCACCAGCATTGAACGTATTGTTACAGGCCGTAATGCTGCGCTGACACGGATTCAAAGCCTTATCAGTGAACTTGATGATATCTCCATTCTGACCCACGATATCGGCGGTGGTACAGCACAGGAGTGGGGAATGCGGGAGGGCTATCGCTACGATTGCTGGTTCACGGAAAAAACCGATAAAGCAATGAAAGCGATGACCCGCAATATTGATCGCCGCATCTGGCGAGAGCTGATGAATAAATCAGGCATGCTGAGCCTGATGGATGCTGATGCCCGTGACGAGTGGCACAAAAGCCTGGAGAAAGACGATATCCCCGCGATATCTGAAGACAATATCCTCAGTACTTTCCGGCAACTGCACCAGAGTAAAGATGAGGTATTTGAACGGGGAGTTATCAACGTCTTCAAAAATCTGAGCTGGGATTACAAAAGCAACAACCCGTGCAAGTTTGGAAAAAAAATCATCATTAATAGTCTGGTGAAGTACGATAAATGGGGCTACAGCCTGAGCTGGGGCTGGCAGCGCGATCGATTAGCTGACCTGGAGCGTGTACTGATGCTCCTGAATGGAAAGCCCATCCCCGACAACCGCGCCGATGTTACCTGCCGTCTAGGCGATTATATTCATGAGAACAGGAACAGCACCAGCTATGAAGATGAGATGTTTTCTATTAAGTACTTTCAGAAGGGAACAGCGCATATCACATTTAAGCGGGCAGAGCTGGTTGATAAGCTGAATGACATCATCGCCCACCACTACCCTGGCACGCTGGCATCCATGCAGTATTCAGGATGATTTATCTGTCTGCACAAAGTGGAATTTCATTACCCTTGAAGGGTCTGAACAAACGCCTTGCCATCTCAACTACTTATGGCCAGAATAAAGTTGGCGTACCTGGTGCTTTTCTTCTGGTGGTTTGTTACTGGATCCTTGTGACGCACCAGGTGCGTCGCCAGACAAAAGAACACAATGAAGCATCTACACATCATCCTCAGATGACCATCCCCTTGCCGTCCCCGATTCGGGTTTTAAATTCGTACCAGGCGGGACAGAGGGTACAAATGAGGGCATAAATTTCATCACATCAAAAATTTTATTTATAAATCATGAAAATAAATCAAAACATCGATTCCGAGTCCGGCACCACTATTTAAAGAACCCGCCCAAAAGGCGGGTTTTTGCTTTTCTGCGACCGGACTCTCCATCGAACTGCGTTCGATTATTCGCCGCACAGCAGTCTTAATTTGCAAGATATTGGGTGGAAACTCGCTTATCAGAAGTTATACCCAAAACAACATACTAAATCCGGTCAAAACGACGATACAAGCGACATTCAAAAACAGGCCGGCGCGCATCATCTCCTGCTGCTTGATATGGCCGGTGGCGAAAACGATAGCGTTTGGCGGCGTCGCCACGGGCAGCATAAAAGCGCATGAAGCCGCAATGGCAATCAATACCGACAGAATCACAGGCGACATGCCGAACGCTTCGGCCACTGAGGCAAATACGGGAATAAGCAAAGCGGCGCTGGCCGTATTACTGGCAAACTCGGTTAAAAACACCACGAATGCTGCAATAACCAGGATAATAATAAATATCCCCATATGAGCCACCATCCCGCTAATCTGGTTTGCCAGGAACAGACTGGTGCCCGTCTCTTTCAACACATTACTTAAGCAGATACCGCCGCCGAATAATAACAGCACGCCCCAGTCAGCCGTTTTCTCTATATCCTTCCAGTGAACCACCCGGGCGAAATTGACTAATATAATGGCGCCTAAAGCCACGATGGTATCGAAGGATTTAAAACCGCCCAGTAGGTCGTTAATGGGGCCGCTGAAAATCCAGAAGAATACGGTAAGCGCAAAAATAGCCAGGGTGACTATTTTGCCTTTATCCCAATCGACCTGTTCACTATTCGTTTCGAAGGTCCCCTTAAGTTCCGGCCTGAACACGAGGTAAAGAATCGCAATAGCGACAGGCAGTAAGACGATCATTGCCGGGAAACCGAACTTCATCCAGTCAAAGAAGGAGAGCCCCACCTCGGCGGCGGCAATCGCATTCGGTGGACTGCCGACGATGGTCGCCATTCCGCCAATACTGGCGCTATAGGCAATACCGAGGAGCACAAACACATAGGTCGAATGGCGGTTTTTGCCATCGACTTTACTCAGGATCCCCAATACCAGCGGCATCATCATTGCGGCCGTCGCCGTATTACTGATCCACATTGACAGCAGCGCCGTCACGCCAAATAGCATAAAGACCGCGAGGCGCATTTTGCCCCTCGCCATCGCTAATACCTTATCGGCAATGACTTTATCCAGCCCCTGCACATGCATCGCCGCCGCCAGAGCAAAACCGCCGAGGAAAAGGAATATCGTTGAGTTGGCGAAACTGTTTAGCGCCGCCTGGGTATTAAATACCCCCAGCAGCACGGCCATGACGGGAACCATGATTGCCGTAACGGTCACGTGCAGCGCTTCCGTTAACCATAATACGGCGATAAAAGCGAGCATACTCAGCCCCATGACCACCTTCGGCTCATAGGGTAGCGTGTTGTAGAGAACGATAAACAGAACAATATCGAGCAAAATGATGATGCTGTTACGATTAAAAAACCACTCGTGGGTATTGGTGGGTAAAGGACTCATGTCGTTTTTATTCATAGTAGCTTCCTTGTAACTGGTTACGACTGAATCATTACATGTATATGTCTTTCAGGTATAAATTATGTTCCTGTTCTGTTAACTGGATCGTACCAGACAATTTCCCGCCTGAATGACACCCAGGTCAGGATATTTCCGGAAAGAGGTTCCTGATATAGACGATTTATTGAAGCGAGCAGGCCGACTTTATTAGCTTTAATTTCCTTCATCTGAATTTCTGTCTTTGGCTGCCGCGCCGGTATACGCGGCGTTGATAGTTTCACCAACATCTAAAATAGCCCCAGAGATCCATCGATTATTTTCGGCAATCCATTTCTGAAATAGAGATAAAGCAGCGCGTAAAAACGGATAATTCGGTGAAAAACCGGGCAAAAGCGCGCTATTCTGGAAATCAACACGCCCAGGCGGCTAACTACCTTTCCCTCCGGACGGCTAAAAAGCATCTTATATTCCTTTTTGCTCTTAGCGGCAGACAAAAGTTCTTTAAAATGCCAATTTTGCAGCCCTACCATTCAAATCATCTCGATACGAATGGGCAAAATGTTATGTCAGTTTTTCATTCCGTTAGCGACCTGATTGGTCATACTCCCCTGCTGCAGCTCCATAAGCTTGATACCGGCCCCTGCAGCCTGTTTCTAAAACTGGAAAATCAAAATCCCGGCGGCTCGATAAAAGACCGCGTCGCGCTATCCATGATTACGCAGGCAGAGCGCGAAGGGAAATTAAAACCCGGCGGCACGATTATCGAAGCCACCGCCGGCAATACCGGCCTCGGTCTGGCGCTGATCGCCGCGCAGAAAAATTATCGCCTGATTCTGGTGGTGCCGGACAAAATGAGCCGCGAGAAGATTTTCCATCTGCGCGCGCTGGGAGCGCAGGTGCAGCTTACCCGATCGGACGTTAACAAAGGCCATCCCGCCTACTATCAGGACTACGCCCGGCGCCTTGCCGACGAAACGCCAGGCGCCTTTTATATCGACCAGTTTAATAACGAGGCTAACCCGCTGGCGCATGCCACCACCACTGCCCCGGAGATCTTCCAGCAGCTGGATGGCGATATTGACGCGATCGTCGTCGGCGTCGGCTCCGGCGGAACGCTCGGTGGGCTACAGGCCTGGTTTGCTGAGCACTCCCCTGAAACGGAATTTATCCTCGCCGATCCGGCGGGCTCCATTCTGGCGGACCAGGTCGAAACCGGGCGCTACGGCGAAACCGGCTCCTGGCTGGTGGAAGGGATCGGCGAAGACTTTATTCCGCCGCTGGCCCATCTTGAAGGCGTCCGCAGCGCATACCGCGTCACCGATAGCGAAGCTTTCGCCACCGCCCGCCAGCTGCTGCAGGTTGAAGGCATTCTGGCAGGCTCCTCTACCGGAACGCTGCTCACCGCCGCCCTGCGCTACTGCCGGGTGCAGACATCCCCTAAACGCGTGGTGACCTTCGCCTGCGACAGCGGCAATAAATATCTATCAAAGATGTTTAACGATGACTGGATGCGCCAGCAGGGCTTTTTAAGCCGTCCATCGCGCGGCGACCTCAGCGATTTTATCGCTCTGCGCCACGACGAAGGGGCAACCGTCACCGCCGCGCCGGACGATACCCTGGCGGCCATCCTCGCGCGTATGCGCCTCTACGACATCTCGCAGCTGCCGGTGCTGGAAAACGGCCGCGTCGTCGGCATCGTCGACGAATGGGATCTGATTAGCCACGTCCAGGGCGACAGTCAACGCTTTTCTCTGCCGGTCAGGGAAGCGATGACCCGTAACGTGGAGACCCTGGATAAGCACGCGCCGGAAAGCGCGCTGAAGGCCATTTTCGATCGCGGCCTGGTGGCCGTTATCGCCGACAACGATCGTTTTCTTGGCCTCATTACCCGCAGCGATGTGCTGACCACCTGGCGTAACCGACTCGAACAGTAAGGACTTCTCAATGACAAATTTGCATACCCTGAGCGTACATAGCGGCACATTTACCGATGAACACGGCGCGGTGATGCCGCCTATTTATGCCACCTCCACCTTTGCTCAGCCCGCGCCGGGCCAGCATACCGGGTACGAATATTCGCGCAGCGGCAACCCGACCCGTCACGCGCTGGAGACGGCGATTGCCGACCTGGAAAGCGGCACGCGCGGCTACGCCTTTGCTTCCGGCCTTGCGGCCATCTCAACCGTGCTAGAGCTGCTGGATAAAGACAGCCACCTGGTCGCCGTCGACGACGTCTACGGCGGTACATACCGGCTGATTGAAAACGTTCGCCGCCGCAGCGCCGGCCTGCGGGTGAGCTGGGTGAAGCCCGACGATCTGGCGGCCATCGAAGCGGCTATTCGGCCCGATACGCGCATGATCTGGGTTGAAACGCCGACCAACCCGCTGCTTAAGCTGGCCGACCTCAGCGCCATCGCCGCCATTGCGCGGCGGCACAATATTATCAGCGTCACCGACAACACCTTCGCCTCGCCGGCTATCCATCGTCCGCTGGAGCTGGGCTTTGATATCGTGGTGCATTCGGCGACCAAATACCTTAACGGCCACTCCGATGTGGTCGCCGGGCTGGCGGTGGTCGGCGACAACGCCGCGCTGGCGGAAAAGCTGGGCTACCTGCAAAACGCGGTCGGCGGCGTCCTCGACCCGTTCAGCAGCTTCCTGACGCTGCGCGGTATTCGTACCCTGGCGCTGCGTATGGAGCGCCACAGCAGCAATGCGCTGCTGCTCGCCGAGTGGCTGGAGCAGCAGCCGCAGGTCGAAAGGGTCTGGTTCCCGTGGCTGGCCTCGCATCCGCATCATCAGCTGGCGCGCAGGCAGATGGCGCTTCCCGGCGGAATGATCTCCGTGGTGGTCAAAGGCGACGATGGCTACGCCGAGCGGATTATTCGTAAGCTGAAGCTGTTTACCCTCGCGGAGAGCCTCGGCGGCGTGGAAAGCCTCGTGAGCCAGCCGTTTAGCATGACTCACGCGTCGATCCCGCTGGAGCAGCGTTTAGCCAACGGCATTACTCCGCAGCTGATTCGGCTGTCGGTAGGCATTGAAGATCCGCAGGATCTGATCGCCGACTGGCGCCACGCGCTGCGCGACTAAGCAGATTGCCCGGCGGCGGCTAACGCCTTGCCGGGCGGCAAGATCCCCTATCACATCAGGCCCGCCGCCCGGCAGAGAATTAAGCAGTCTGCCCGTTCTGGCCCTGCCCCTGCAGAAGATGCTCAACAAAGCGCGTCAGCTTCGGCAGCGGCCGCAGATCCTGCCGCCAGAGCAGGTGAATCGGCCTCGGCTGCGGGGTATACGCCTCGAGCACGCGCACCAGTTTGCCGCACTCGAGCGCATCCGCCAGCAGCACTTCCGGCTGCAGCAGCAGCCCGGCGCCGGCGATCGCCGCCGTTCGCAGCGCGTAGCCATCATTACAGCGCAGAACAGCGTCGCGCTTCCAGCGTACGCCCTCCTCCGCGCCCGGCAGCTTCCACTCATTGCGCGCGGTCCACACCGTATGCGACAAACAGAGATGATCGGCCAGGTCCGCAGGCGTTGTCGGCGTACCGTGGCGGGCTAAATACCCGGGCGCGGCGCAGATCGTCATCCGGTAGGGCGCGAGATACTTTGCCACCAGATCGTTATTGCGGATCTCGCCGATGCGGATCGCCAGATCGATGCCCTCATCCACCAGATCGACCATCCGGTTGGTCAGATCCAGCTCCACGCGCACGTCGGGCCAGGCCTGCAGAAACGTGGCGGTCAGCGGGGCAATCACGCAGGCGCCAAACGACGTCGGCGCGCTTATCCGCAGCGTGCCCGCGGGCGCGACCCGTAGTCTCTCCACTGAACTTTCGGCGATGGAGACCTGCTCCAGGACGCGTTTCGCCTCGTCAAAATAGACCCGCCCGGCGTCGGTCAGGCTCTGGCGGCGGGTATTGCGCTCAAGAAGACGGGTATTAAGCTGCCGCTCGATCAGCGCGATATATTTCCCGACCATCACCGCCGACATCTCGAGCCGCGCTGCGGCGCCGGTAAAGCTTCCGCACTCCACGACCGCAATAAAGGTCTCCATCGCCCGCAGCTTATCCATATTACAAACCCCTGGTTAGCAATCATTTAATTTTTAGCCAGTTTATCCGATATTTGTTTTATTAAAGAATAGCCTCTCACCCGAGAGAGGAACCTGCTATGAAAATCATCATTATTGGCGCCAGCGGTACCGTTGGCCGCGCGGTTGCGCAAGAATTAAACCAGCGTCATGAAGTCATTCGCGTCGGCCGCACTCAGGGCGACTATCAGGTCGATATCACCTCACAGCAGAGCGTGCAGAACCTGTTTGCGAAAACCGGTCGGGTAGACGCGATTGTTTCCGCCACTGGCAATCTCTTCTTTGGCCCGCTGGCGACCATGACCGACGGCGATTTCAACCAGGGCCTACAGGATAAACTCCTGGGGCAGATTCGCCTGGCGCTGACCGGCCAGCATTATCTGAACGACGGCGGTTCTATTACGCTGATTAGCGGGATCGTCGCCCATGAGCCCATCGCTCAGGGCGTCAATGCCACCACCGTCAACGCCGGGCTGGAAGGATTCGTTCGCGCCGCCGCCTGCGAACTGCCGCGCGGAATACGTATTAACCTGATTAGCCCCACCGTATTAACGGAATCGGCGGCAGCCTACGACGGTTTCTTCCCCGGTTTTACCAGCGTCCCCGCCGCCAGCGTGGCTCAGGCCTACCGCCGCAGCGTAGAAGGCGTTCAGAGCGGACGGATCTATAAGGTCGGCTACTGACCGGCGCCGCTGCGGGCCGGAATGACGCTGCCGGCCCGCGACGGCGCTTACATCCTGTTTCATCAACGGCTACACTGATTCTTCAATTTGCCTTTTTGAATGACTCATGTTGAAGAAACTCGTTTTTATTGCCCCGCTTTTGGCGCTTATCGCTCTACTTATCTGGTGGTTCACGCCCCGCTACGCCGAAGAGGACGTCGCGTACTACCGCTCCGTCTTCTGCGTTATTGACCATCAGGACAGCCGTGCGTTTCTCCGCGATATGGAAAATATGATTGAAGGCGGCAATTCGGATTATGCGCTGCATAAGACCCACTACGTGCCCGCTCTGGGCCAACGGATGCTGGACACCTGGCAGCAGTTGACGCCGGAAGAGCAGAAAAGTATCAGCCAGGACCAGCAGCGCTGTCGCCAGCTGATGAGCGAAAAGCAGCGCCCGGATTAAGGCGTATTACTGCGCAAAATGACTCGCTGATAATAATAGAAAATAACATTCTGCTGCGACGAGCGGAATGTTAAACATAAACATGGCGAATGAATAACAGTATTTAGCGCGCGCAAAAGTTATATTTAATCGATATCCTGACGTTATTATCACCCTATTTATTTAAAAAAATCGTTCTGGAAATAATTCCGTCACAATCTCCTCTTATATTTCCAAGCATTAATAAACAGTAAATTATAACCAATAATTATCGAGGCTTATTTTGATTCGCTATATTCCCGTTTCGCTCTCTCTGGTCGCCGCCGCCGTTTCCGGCGTGCTCTACGCTGCGCCGATAAATACGCCCGTACTCGCTACGATGGATAATTTCCGCGATATCGCTGGCACGACGTCTGTTTATACCACCAGCCACGACGGCACCCTGCGCACCGGCGTTTTTTATCGTTCTAATGCTCTGGCATTATCCTCCGCGGACCAGGCGACGCTGAGCACGCTCGGTATCAGCGATGTTTATGATTTGCGCACGGCCAGCGAAATCGCCAGCAGCCCGGACGTGATGCCCGACGGGGCGAGGTATACCCATATTGATATCATCGGCAACACCGCTTCGGGCAGCAACATCACCTCAATAACGTTCAGTAGCGCCGCTGAAGCCAAAGCGATGATGCAGCAGACCAACGTCTCCTTCGTCAGCGATGCCGGGATGCGCGCCCGGTTCACCACGCTATTTAACGATCTGGCCAGCGCCGACGGCGCAGCGCTGTTCCATTGTACCGCGGGCAAGGACCGCACCGGCTGGACCGCCGCGATGCTGCTGAGCATTGCCGGCGTCGATGAGGGGACCATTATGGAAAACTACCTCGCCACCAACGACTATACCCGCCAGCGCGTCGAAGCGACCCTGGCGATGATGCCCCCCGCCATGGCGGCGATTTACGAGCCGCTGCTGGGCGTCGATGCCAGCTATCTTCAGGCCGGGCTGGATGAAATCAGCCGCGAGTACGGATCGGTGGATAACTATCTGAAGCAGGGCCTGGGGCTGTCGCAGGAGACGCTCTACGTCCTGCGCGGCAAAATGGTGCAGTACGGCCAGCTGCCGGGACAAAGCGAACTGCAGGGGAATGCGGCGCAGGGCGCTGCGCTGCTTAACGCCCTGCAAAACAGCGAGCTATCGGGCCGCTACACCGACTATAACTATTATCTGCAATCGGCCATTGATGCCGGAACCCTCGGCGGCGTGGAGACTCAGGTCGGCGGGCAGATTTACGCGGACGCCGCCAGCTACCTGCTGCGCAGCGGCTCGCGATTAGACAGGGCGTTAACGCCGAATATTGATAGCCGTCAGCTGCGGGATGGGGAAGGAAAACTGTGGCTGACCGGGCTTAGCGGCTATCTTGGCACCGATGGTTCCGCCCGCGCCGCCAGCAGTAATGAGCATACCACCGGCTCGCTGCTGGGCTATACCTGGCGGTTTAACGCGCAGCTTAGCGGCTACGGCACTCTGGGATATAGCTGGGGCTCGCTGGGCAGCGCCAGCGCCGATGCGGATGCCAACACCACTCTGCTGGGGTTCGGCGGTCGCTATGCTTTTGAGGATTTAAATCATGGCCTCTTTGCCGCCGCCGATCTCAACGCAGGCTGGATCGATTATAGCAGTACGCGCCGGCTGAATGGCGGGCTGGGTACGGCCACCGGCGATACCCATGGCCAGCTGGTTGGCGGCACGCTGCGCCTCGGCTACGTCAGTCCGCTCGATTTTGCCAGCGTTGAGTACGCCGTCGGGACCCGCCTGACCCACCTGCGGATGGACGCTTTCCGCGAAAGCGGCAGCGAGCTGGCGCTCAACGTCGACCGCGTCAGTGAAAATAACGCCAGCGGTATTGCCAATGTGAGTATCGCATTTCATTCGCAAAACGGCGGCGGCTGGCGCTTCACGCCGGCGATAAATATCGGCTATGAACACAGTTTCAGCGGCCCTTCGGTACGCACTCAGGGACAGGTTTATCACTATGAGGTCGTACAGAACGCGGCCTTCGATAGCCGTGACATGGTCAACGCTGGCGCCAGTTTGAGCATCACGCGCGGTGCGCTGAGCCTGAACCTTGGCGGCCAGGCTGACGTCGCCAGCGGCGGCGACAGCCACGGCTACAGCGGCAGCCTTAGCGTGGGCTACGCCTTTTAAACATCCCCAGCAGGCCGCCGCCGCGGGCGGCTTGCTCTTAGCCACGAAAATGCAAAGCGGTTAAACATACACCGCCGAGGATCGGCGCATTTTTCGCCGCCATGGGCAAAACGAAACGCTGGCAGGAAAGGTAAAACAGAAATTATGTTTCAATCCGCTACTGGCAGCGGCAATCATCAATCTGACGCATGATTGTCCTTACCATAAAAAGTAGTTGATCTGGTATCGACAAGCTCTTATTTTGCTTCTCAGTTTTTAAACGAGATGAAACTGATGCCTACTATTACAGCCAGTAGTATGAAAGAAGCAAAAGAGTTAATGAATTGTGGGAAGTACAAAGAAATCGTTCTCAATTTCGATATTGATGCTGACGATTTTTTCACCCTCGCAACATCCCAGTCAGGAACAAAAGTCACCATCACAGACAGAAATAATCGCTCATCGGTCAAAGCAGAAAAATAATAAAAACCCCTGAGGCTCTTCTTATGCTGTTAGCTATTGGTACCGTCGCTGTTGCTTTTCTTTCCACGTTGATGCTGATCTGGCTTGACGATCGCATTACCGACCAGGATTAACGACCGGGGCCGGCGATAAGCCGCAAAACCGCCCGCCTCTGTGTTTCTCTCGCCCGTAGCCATCGGCTGCGGGCGATTCAAAAAACCCGCCAATCCCGTTTTCACATTACGCACTGATGATTTTCGCCCGCCGGCAGATCATGCATTCGCATAAAAACAGGGGCTTAAAGAAGAAAACGAGAAGGGAGCCCCGCGCCGCCGACGGCGCGGAGCACGGCGATTACAGCGACTTCGCCAGGCGCTCGACGGCGGTCATCAGACCCTCTGTCGACACCGTCGAGTAGGACAGGCGCAGCGTGCGGGTATCCGGGTTATCGTTATAGAACGCTTCTCCTGGTACGTAGACCACGCCATTTTCCAGCGTTTTCTTCATCCATTCCATGGTATCGAACGGATAACGGAAGCGAGCCCACAGGAACATACCGCCTTTAGGACGGCTGAACGCCAGATGCTCGCCAAGCTGCGATTCCAGCGCGTCGGCCAGCGCCACGCACTTCTTGCGGTAATCTTCGCGGATCAGGGCAATCTGGCTTTCCAGACGGTTCATGCTCAGGTATTCCGCGGTGATGACCTGCGAGAGCATATTAGTGTGCAGATCCGCCGCCTGTTTAACGATCACCGTCTGCTGCGCCAGCCAGTCCGGCATCACGATCCAGCCAATACGCATCCCCGGCGCGAGGATTTTGGAGAAGGTGGAGGTATAAACCACCTGATCTTCACAGCCCAGCTCAACCGCATACTGATACAGCGGGCGGCGTACTTCATCAGTGAAGCTGATTTCACCGTACGGATCGTCTTCGATAATGACGAAGTCGTGCTTTTTCGCCAGCTCAACCAGGCGGCGACGACGAGCTTCGCTCAGGGTTTTCCCGCCAGGGTTGCCAAACGTCGGCACCAGGTAAACGGCTTTCACACGCGTGGTTTCCAGCAGATCGGCCAGCTGTTCCACCAGCATGCCGTCATCGTCGGTATCCACGCTGAGAATATTGGCCTGCGCCAGCTGGAAGACCTGCAGCGCCGCCAGATAGGTCGGACGCTCAACGACAATCGCATCACCCGGATCGAGCAGGGTGCGGGCGACGATATCCAGCGACTGCTGCGAACCGGAAGTGATATAGACATGACTTGCCGAACAGGCCACGCCGCGCGCCTGACACAGTTCGCTAACGGCCTGACGCAGCGGCGGATAACCTTCGGTCAAACCGTACTGGAACGCATCGTTAAAGCGCCCGTTCATCACCTGTTGCACCGCCAGGTTCAGGCCTTCGGTATCAAAAAGCTCCGGGGCCGGAATACCGCCGCCCAGAGAGATAACGCCGGGCAGCTTACTGTGCTTGAGGAGTTCGCGGACGGCGGAGGGCTTAAGTTCACCCGCGCGGGCGGCGAGTCGCCGATCGTGCATACTATTTTCCTTTTCTGTCTTGTTGTTGTGATGTTTTATCTATTTTTACCGTTCATTCCCCCGGCCGAACTATGCTCACTGGGGCTACGGGTTCGTATGTTCGGTAGCCCGGACAGATGCGCAGCATCGCCTCCGGGTTATTCTTCAGCAACCTGCGGCCTTCCCCCGGGGGCGGCGCGATGCGCCTTGCCCGGGCTACAAATGCCGCAGGTGACGAGAACCGCAGCCCGGATAAGGCGCTCACCGCCGCAATCCGGGGCCAAACTTAACGGCTATCTGTGTCTTTTAGCACGATTAACGGCTCAATATCGCTCTCTTTTTTAACTACCAGAGAATCATCTCCGCGCAGGCAGGTCCCGCCGTAGTTACCGCCGACGGTGAAGGTGCAAACCTGGATGTATTTGCCATCCACTTTTGGCAGGCACCACAGCTGCTGGTAGATATTTTTGCGGTCGAAAAACTGGCCGCTGGTTTTATCCAGCACTTCGTCCTGCGGGCCTATCAGGTCGATATTGTTGCCGCAGCGGCCCGAGATAGGCTTAACCGCATAGCCGCTTTCCGCCAGCTGCTCGTTGACCACAAAATCGGTATCCAGAAGATAGCGATGATTGGGGAACAGCGACCAAAGCACCGGCAAAATCGCCTTGTTGCCGGGGATAACCGTCCACAGCGGCTCGAAGACTAACACTTCCGGGCGCAGCAGGACGTCAATCAGGCGCACTTCATTATTCGGGTGTCCGGTACGTATCGGCACCGCCGCGTACTCATCGGCGCTGACTTCCCGCACCTGCTCAATGGCGGTCTCCCATGCCCAGGTTTTCCAGACGCAGTTGACCAGACGACCGTCGGCATCAATCAGCTGCCCGGCGGCATCCCAGCGCAGTTCATCCAGGCCAAACAGAATTTTGCTCTCGAAGCCGGCCTGGGTCAGCGAACGCTGGATAAACTGCGCGTGGTAGTTCTCCTCCAGATCCTTATCCTGCATGATGTGCACGAAAGGACGCGCCCGGCTGTGCTTCCACGCTCCGGCCAGCTCATCCAGCAGATTTTCCGCCGGGTTGTGACCGGTGCCGTAGTAGCCCTGCTTCAGCCACTGCTCGAGGATCAGCCCGCCTTCGGTATGGCAGGACGCGGAATCGGCGTTGTACTCATACACCTTGAGCCCGCGCTCATCCATACAGAAATCCATGCGGCCGGTAATCATATGATGGCGACGGCGCTGCCACGAGAGGCGCAGACGCGGCCAGAGAATTTTCGGAATATCGAACAGCGCCAGCAGGCTGTCATCCTTCATCACCTTGTCGGTGGCGTGCAGGTACATCAGATGCAGCTCATTGGTGGCTTTGATAAGCTCCTGCTCGGCGCTTTCGGTGATGGTGAAATACTGGTAAGGGTCTTTATTGATGACGTGGCCGTTGGCTTCCACGTAGGCTTTTTGCAGTGAATCTTTCTCGTTGAGCCAGTTGCCGCGGTATTGGCCTTTATTCGGCAGACGCGCGCCTTTGATGGCCATCGCCTCACCCGGCAGCACCGGCTGCGGCAGGCTGTGCTCGGTATCGGCGGTTTGGATCATCCAGCCGAGGATTTCGGTATCGGCAAAGGTGTCTTTAATCGTGTAGAGGCCGTTTTTCACTTCCAGCGTCAGCTCGCGGGTCCACTGCTGGCCCTGCGGCAGCGGCGAGTGAATGACGTTCTGTTCGGCGATCCTGACCTTATTCCCTATCAGTTGCGTAATCACCGCCACGTGGCCCGTGTGCTTAAACTCGCCGCCTTTCTGCCAGATCAGCAGTGAGCCGGCGAGAGGCGGACGGCGGGAGCCGTTGGCGAACGCCTGCAGCGGCAGAATATTGTCGTTGACCACCTCGCGGAGAAAACGCAGGGAGAAGATTTCGTAGGCCATGCCGACATCGGTGAAAACAAAACCGTAGGTGAGGAACAGAAAGCGGCGCGCGAACTCCACGCACTGCCATTTGTGCCCCATATACTCATTACCGATATAGCTGCGGAACGTGGCGTCATCCGGATAATCTTGCGGATTTAAGCTACTGTAATTAGAAGAATAAATCGCCACGCCGCCCGGTGCGTAGCCTAATAGTGTACCAAACGGGGCGTCACTGCTTGTGGAACCTTTGCTCATTTAGCCTGACCTCAAATTAATGCAGCCCGGGCAGTTGGCGAAACAAAACTCCCTCTTCTTATCCTGCCGCAGGCACTTACCAGACAGAGGTGGAATGATGATACCACTCATTCGATTCGCTAATCGTGCCCTTAAGGAAAATAAGCCTGCGCCCCCGGGCAAAAGTGATATCGTTATTTGAGATAAAAAAACAATCAGGAGTCGACAATGAGCACACCATCGCATCTGACCGCCCAACCGCTGGTCTGGGGGCATGGCCCCCGCACCTTTGAGGTGTTCCTCGAACCCACCTGTCCTTTCTCCGTGCGGGCATTTAATAAGCTTGATGACCTGCTGGATGAAGTTGGCGCGGATAACGTGACGATCAAAATTCGTCTGCAGTCTCAACCGTGGCATCTGTTTTCCGGCGTCATCGTCCGCTGCATTCTCGCAGCCTCCACCCTGCCGCACGGCCGCGAGCAGGCGCATAAGGTGCTTAAAGCCGTCGCCGACCACCGCGAAGAGTTTGAGTTTACCGACCACTGCAGCGGGCCGAACATGAACGCCACGCCGCAGCAGATTATTGAGCGTATCGAACGCTATAGCCACGTCTCGCTGGCCGCGGCGTTTGCCCGCCCGGAGCTGCAAAACGAGATCAAATGGCATAGCAAGTACGCGCGCCAGAACGGCATCCACGTGTCGCCGACCTTTATGGTTAACGGCCTGGTGCAGGCGGATCTCGGCAGCGGCGACGACGTCAGCGTATGGGCCGCGCGGATTCTGGCTTAGTACGACTCTCCCGCGCCGGCGCGGTAGCGCCAGCGACACGACATCAACACCTCACTAAAAAGGCAGATCAGCATGTCAGAGAATAACTACCAGCCACCTAAAGTGTGGGAATGGAAGCAAAACAACGGCGGCGCATTCGCCAATATCAACCGTCCCGTCTCCGGCGCAACGCACGATCGGGAGCTGCCGGTGGGCGCGCATCCGCTTCAGCTCTATTCGCTGGGGACGCCCAACGGCCAGAAAGTGACCATTATGCTGGAAGAGCTGCTGGCGTTAGGCGTCAGCGGCGCGGAGTACGACGCCTGGCTGATTCGCATCGGCGAAGGCGATCAGTTCTCCAGCGGCTTTGTCGAGGTTAATCCGAACTCAAAAATCCCCGCGCTCCGCGACCACTCCACCACTCCGCCGACCCGCGTTTTTGAATCCGGCAGCATCCTGCTCTATCTGGCGGAAAAGTTCGGCTTCTTCCTGCCCAAAGATCCGGCAGGCCGCGCCGAAACCCTCAACTGGCTGTTCTGGCTGCAGGGCTCGGCTCCGTTCCTCGGCGGCGGCTTTGGCCACTTCTTCAGCTATGCGCCGGTGAAAATCGAATACGCGATCGACCGCTTTACGATGGAAGCCAAGCGCCAGCTTGACGTGCTGGACAAGCAGCTTGCCCGCGGCCGTTTTGTGGCAGGAGAGGAGTACACCATCGCCGACATGGCCATCTGGCCGTGGTACGGCAACGTGGTGCTGGGGAATGTTTACAACGCCGCCGAGTTCCTGGATGCCGGTAGCTATAAAAACGTGCTGCGCTGGGCGCAGGATGTGGGTAAGCGCCCCGCCGTTCAGCGCGGGAGGATGGTTAACCGCACCTCAGGCCCGCTCAACGAGCAGCTTCACGAGCGCCATGACGCCAGCGACTTCGACACGCAAACCGAAGATAAACGCCAGGCGTAGCGCCCATGCCCGCCGGAGGCTTCCGCCTCCGGTTTTTAGCGCAAATACCTCTCAAACCACGCCAGCGTGCGTTGCCAGGCCAGGTCAGCCGCGGCCCGGTCGTAGCGCGGCGTGGAGTCATTATGAAAGCCGTGGTTAACACCCTGATAAATATAGGCCTCGTAGACTTTATTATGCGCCTTCAGCGCCTTTTCATAGGCGGGCCAGCCTTCATTAATGCCGCTATCGAGTCCGGCATAATGCAGCAGCAGCGGCGCTTTAATTTTATCGACCTCATTCAGCGGCGGCTGGCGGCCGTAAAACGGCACCGCGCAGGCCAGCTCAGGGATCGCCACCGCCGCCGCGTTGCTGACGCCGCCGCCGTAGCAGAACCCGGTGATACCGACCTTCCCCGTCGCCTGCGGATGCTTCGCCATAAACGCGACCGCCGCAAAGAAATCATTCATCAGCTTCACGGGATCGACTTTCTGCTGTAGCGCGCGGCCTTCATCATCATTACCGGGATAGCCGCCGACGGAGCTCAGGCCATCCGGAGCCAGCGCGATATAGCCCGCTTTCGCCACCCGCCGGGCAACGTCTTCAATATAGGGATTCAGGCCGCGATTCTCATGAACCACCACCACGGCGGGCGCTTTGTCGGCTATTTTCACCGGCGTCACCTGATAAGCCCGCACTTCGCCGTGGCCGTCAGGAGAAGGGTAATGAATATACTCCGGACGGATATCCGGGTCGGTAAACGCCACCTGCTCCGCCAGAGCATAGTCGGGCTTCAGCAGGTTAAACAGCGCCAGCGCGGTCATCCCGCCGACGGTATACTTCCCCGCCAGTTGGAGAAACTCGCGTTTGCTGATTTTGCCGTGGGCGTAGTAGTCATAGTATTCGAGCAGCTGCTGCGGAAAATCTTTGGCCGTTAGTCGCGTCATCACCCTGCCTCCGTTATTAAGCGCCCTTTAAGCAAAGCAGAAGCCCGGACATACGCCAGCGGAGAAAAGCAGAAACGGGGAGTAAAAAGCCCAGCGGCCAACACCGCCGGGAGAGGAGGGATCAGTGTTTCACTTTGGTCAGACGATCGAGGTAGCCCATCACAAAGGCCGACAGCACAAAGGTCAGGTGGATGATGACGTACCACATCAGCTTATTGTCCGGGACGTTTTTCGCATCCATAAACACCCGCAGCAGATGAATGGAAGAGATCGCCACGATGGAGGCGGCAACCTTATTTTTCAGCGAAGTGGCGTCCATTTTGCCCAGCCAGCTGAGCTTCTCCTTGCCCTCGTTGATATCCAGCTGGGAAACAAAATTTTCATAGCCGGAGAACATCACCATCACCAGCAGACCGCCCACCAGGGTCATATCCACCAGCGACAGCAGGGTCAGAATCATATCCGACTCACTGACGCTGAAAATATGCGGCAGTATGTGGAAGATCTCCTGAAAAAATTTGATCGTCAGCGCAATCAAACCGAGCGAAAGGCCAAAATAAACCGGCGCCAGCAGCCAGCGCGAGGCGTACATAGCATTTTCCAGAAAGCGTTCCATAAGATCCTGTCAGTTAACATAAACGGCCGCCATTATACCGCAACAGGGCAACGTTATAGCAACAGGCGTCCAACAAGAGAGCGATTCGAGGAGATAAAAAAGGCTGGCGCAAGGCCAGCCTGAGAAGATGGGTGGAGAGAGGTTACTTCGCTTTGACGGTTTCTTCGCCCACCAGGCCAATCTTCAGATAGCCCGCCTGGTGCAGGGTATCCATAACCTTCATCATCGTCTCGTAGTCCACGGTTTTATCCGCGCGGAAGAAGACGGTGGTGTCTTTCTTGCCTTCGGTCAGCGCATCCAGCGAGGCGATCATGCTCTCGTCGGTAATGGGGTCATTGCCGAGGAACATGGTTTTATCCGCCTTCACCGACAGATAGATCGGCTTTTCCGGACGCGGCTGCGGCTGGCTGGAGGAAGCAGGCAGATTCACCTTCACGTCGACGGTAGCCAGCGGCGCCGCCACCATAAAGATGATTAACAGCACCAGCATGACGTCGATAAACGGCGTCACGTTGATGTCGTGCATTTCGCCGTTATCATCGAGGTTTTCGTTAAAATGCATCGCCATAAAGCATTAACCTACGCGTAGTTTCTGGGCAGTACGTACCGGCTTAACGCCGCTGGCGCTCAGGTCCAGGTCGCGGCTTTGCAGCAGCAGAACCTGGGCGGCGACATCGCCAAGGGACGCTTTATAGCTGGCGATCATGCGGGCAAAAATGTTGTAGATGACCACCGCCGGAATCGCAGCGAACAGGCCAATTGCCGTGGCCAGCAGCGCTTCCGCGATACCCGGAGCAACCACCGCCAGGTTAGTGGTCTGGGTCTGGGCAATCCCGATAAAGCTGTTCATGATGCCCCAGACGGTACCAAACAGGCCGACGAACGGGGAAATCGCGCCGATGGTCGCCAGATAACCGTTGCCGCGTCCCATGTAACGACCTACCGCCGCCACACGACGCTCCAGTCGGAAACCGGTACGCTCTTTAATGCCTTCGTTATCTTCAGAACCCGCGGAAAGCTCAAGCTCATTTTGCGCTTCGTTGATCAGCTGCGAGGTCAGGCTTTTCGCATCGAAACCGTTAGCGATATCGCTGGCCTGGTCGAGAGAGCGTGCTTCAGCAACCAGCTGCTGTTCGCGCTTGAGGCGGCGCTTGCTGGCCAGGATCTCTGCGCCTTTGCCGAAAAAGATAGCCCAT
Organism: Klebsiella sp. CB_Kp196; assembly: GCF_040061575.1. Taxonomy (NCBI): domain Bacteria; kingdom Pseudomonadati; phylum Pseudomonadota; class Gammaproteobacteria; order Enterobacterales; family Enterobacteriaceae; genus Klebsiella; species Klebsiella sp. CB_Kp196. Next base: position 217,869 of record NZ_JBEAFH010000033.1, on the reverse strand, counting down.
GTGACTACCGACGCCAGAATCAGGCCGATCATCACTACCTTAACGACAATATCGGCATGATGATACATACCCCAAACGGAGAGATCCGCCTGCATCAAATTATTACCCACACTGTATCTCCAGGACGTAAATCACAAAATCTGCGCACAATAATATCAAAACGACATCGAATTGATAGTGGTTCTCATTAGTATTTACACTGTGCAGCAAATCACGTTTATTTTCCTTGCGCTTACGCAGTAAAAAAGTTGCTGACCCCGCCGTTGATAAAATTTTTACCTGTATCCGCCGCGACCCGGTACATCAACGGGCATTCATGTTAGTTTAGACGTCCAGACGTATAAAAACAGGTTATCTGAACATGGCTGATAAACATCTTGATACTGCGCTGGTTCACGCCGGGCGCAGCAAAAAATACACCCTGGGCTCGGTAAACAGCGTCATTCAGCGCGCCTCATCGCTGGTTTTCGACACCGTCGAAGCGAAAAAGCACGCGACGCGCAACCGCGCCAAAGGCGAGCTGTTCTACGGGCGTCGCGGGACGCTGACCCATTTCTCCCTGCAGGAAGCGATGTGCGAGCTGGAAGGCGGCGCCGGCTGCGCCCTCTTCCCCTGCGGCGCGGCGGCGGTCGCGAATACCATTCTGGCGTTCGTCGAGCAGGGCGACCATATTCTGGTGACCAACACCGCCTATGAGCCTACCCAGGATTTCTGTACGAAAATTCTCGCCAAACTCGGCGTCACCACCGGCTGGTTCGACCCGCTCATCGGCGGCGATATCGCCCGTCTGGTGCAGCCGAACACCCGCGTGGTGTTCCTCGAATCCCCCGGCTCCATCACCATGGAAGTCCATGATGTTCCGGCGATCGTCGCGGCGGTACGTCGCGTCGCTCCCGAAGCCATCATTATGATCGACAACACCTGGGCGGCGGGCGTGCTGTTTAAAGCGCTGGAGTTTGGTATCGATATCTCCATTCAGGCCGGCACCAAATATCTGATCGGCCATTCCGACGCGATGGTGGGTACCGCCGTGTCCAATGAGCGCTGCTGGGCGCAGCTGCGCGAAAACGCCTATCTGATGGGGCAAATGGTGGATGCCGATACCGCCTATATGACCAGCCGCGGCCTGCGCACCTTAGCGGTACGCCTGCGTCAGCACCATGAAAGCAGCCTGCAGATTGCCGAATGGCTGGCGCAGCATCCGCAGGTGGCGCGCGTGAATCATCCCGCCCTGCCCGGCAGCAAAGGCCATGAGTACTGGAAGCGCGACTTCACCGGCAGCAGCGGTCTGTTCTCTTTCGTGCTCAATAAACGCCTGACCGACGCCGAACTCTCCGCTTATCTGGACCACTTCAGCTTGTTCAGCATGGCCTACTCCTGGGGCGGCTTTGAATCGCTGATTTTAGCCAACCAGCCGGAACACATTGCCGCAATCCGTCCTGATGCTGAAGTTGATTTCAGCGGCACGCTGATTCGCCTTCATATCGGGTTAGAAAATGTTACCGATCTGCTGGATGATTTAGCGGCGGGCTTCGCGCGTATCGTGTAAAGTGACGGTCAGTGGCAACAATAGCGGACGTTTTTTAGAAAAACGGCCGCTTTAGTTGCGCCCGGGATCAAGGTGCCCGAGCCTCTTCAGGAGTACACTAGACAAAAAACACGGTACCACTTAGGAAAGTCCATGGTTGTCATTCAAGAAATTGTCGCCGCGCTGTGGCAGCATGATTTTGCCGCGTTGGCAAACCCCCACGTTGTGGGCGTTGTATATCTGGTCATGTTCGCAACCCTGTTTCTGGAAAACGGTCTGCTGCCCGCCTCATTTTTACCGGGCGATAGCCTGCTGCTGCTCGCCGGGGCGCTCATCGCCAAAGGCGTAATGGACTTTGTACCTACGGTCGCCATTTTAACCGCCGCGGCCAGCCTCGGCTGCTGGCTGAGCTATATCCAGGGGCGCTGGCTGGGTAACACCGTTACGGTTAAGCGCTGGCTTGGGCATCTGCCGCATAAGTACCATCAGCGGGCAACCTGCATGTTTGACAAACACGGCCTGCTGGCGCTGCTGGCCGGGCGTTTCCTGGCGTTTGTTCGCACCCTGCTGCCCACCATGGCGGGCATTTCCGGGCTGCCAAACCGCCGCTTCCAGTTCTTCAACTGGCTGAGCGCGCTGCTGTGGGTTGGCGTAGTCACCGGTCTGGGCTATGCGCTGAGCATGATTCCCTTCGTTAAGCGCCATGAAGATCAGGTTATGACCTGCCTGATGATTCTGCCTATCGCGCTGCTGATCGCCGGGCTGCTCGGTACGGTTATCGTGGTGATTAAAAAGAAATACTGTAACGCCTGATCGTTTACCGGGGCGGCGCGAATTCGCCGCCCTTACATCGTTCGTCACATCCCCTGAATCGTTCTGATACGCGCCGCATCCTCCCCCGGCGTCATGCCGAAATAACGCTTAAACTCGCGGCTGAACTGCGACGCGCTTTCATACCCCACCCGCATCGCCGCCGCGCTGGCCTTCATACCATCGTGGATCATCAGCATGCGCGCTTTATGCAGGCGATAGGTTTTCAGGTACTGCAGCGGGGAGGTGCTGGTGACTGATTTAAAGTTATGGTGGAACGCCGAGACGCTCATATTCGCTTCCGCCGCCAGCTGATCGACGCTGAGGTTCTCTGTGTACTGGCTTTCAATGCGCTTCAATACGCGGCTAATCAGGCTGAAGTGGGTCTGACGACTGACCAGCGCCAGCAGCGCCCCCCCGCACGGCCCGGTCAGCACGTGATAGAGAATTTCGCGGATAATCTGTTTGCCAAGAATGCGCGCGTCCAGCGGGCGCTCCATGACATCCAGCAGGCGCTCCGCCGCGCACAATATCTCTTCGGACAGTACCGCAGAGTTGATCCCGCTCGACGCCATGGACGGCTGAAACTGCTCATCTTCCCCGATATCCATCAGCAGTTCTTGCAGTTGAAGAATATCGACGTTCAGCCGTATTCCCGCCAGCGGGACTTCCGGAGTGGCGAAGGTTTCGCATTCAAACGGCAGCGGTACCGTCAGCAACAGATACTCATTGGTGTCATAGCGAAAGGTACGCTCGTTAATGTAGCCAATTTTATGCCCGGAAAAGAGAAAAACGATCCCCGGCTGATACATAACCGGCGTGCGCGTCCCCGGCTGGGTACCGTACAGCAGGCGAATATCCGGCAGCAGAGCATTAAGCATTTCTTCTTTATCTTTCAGCTGATTAACCTTATGCGTTAATAGCTGGCATATCTCAGCGCGGTTCATTTATCGTGCTTCTCCGAACGTTTTTATACCTTCGCATTGTGCGCACTTCCGGCGAATTTCTCCAGCCCCAAGGAGAAATGGGCAAGACAACGGCAGGAATGTGCATTGAGGGGAACGGCCCGCGGGAACACAATGTCCGTCATCTGGCAGAGGTATTGTCTCTGTTGGCGGTTTTATCTATTTGAGGGCACCAGCCATGAATAATTTCGACCTACATACCCCAACCCGCATTCTGTTCGGTAAAGGCGCGATTGAAAATCTGCGCGATCAAATCCCGGCGGATGCACGCGTGCTTGTCACCTACGGCGGCGGTAGCGTGAAGAAAACCGGCGTGCTTGATCAGGTTCTGAGCGCGCTGAACGGCATTGACGTTCGGGAATTTGGCGGCATCGAGCCAAACCCGTCCTACGAAACGCTGATGAACGCGGTGAAAATCGCGCGTGATGAAAAGATCACTTTCCTGTTGGCGGTGGGCGGCGGCTCCGTTCTCGACGGCACCAAATTCATCGCCGCGGCGGCCCACTATGCGGCCGATAGCGATCCGTGGGAAATCCTCGAAACCTACGGCAGCAAAGTGGCCAGCGCTATCCCGATGGGCTCCGTGCTGACGCTGCCGGCGACCGGTTCCGAATCCAATAAAGGCGCGGTGATCTCGCGTAAAACCACCGGCGACAAACGCGCGTTTATGTCCACCCACGTCCAGCCGGTGTTCGCTATTCTGGATCCGGTTTACACTTACACCCTGCCGCCGCGCCAGGTGGCTAACGGCGTCGTTGACGCATTTGTCCATACCGTTGAGCAGTACGTCACCTATCCGGTCGACGGCAAAATCCAGGACCGCTTTGCCGAAGGTATTCTGCTGACCCTGGTGGAAGACGGCCCGAAAGCGCTGAAAGAGCCGGAAAACTACGACGTTCGCGCCAATATTATGTGGGCGGCCACCCAGGCGCTGAACGGCCTGATTGGCGCAGGCGTGCCGCAGGACTGGGCGACCCATATGCTCGGCCACGAGCTGACCGCCATGCACGGTCTCGATCACGCCCAGACGCTGGCTATCGTTCTGCCGGCCCTGTGGAATGAAAAACGCGATGCTAAACGCGCCAAGCTGCTGCAGTACGGCGCCCGCGTCTGGAACATCACCGAAGGTTCCGAGGAAGAGCGCATTGACGCCGCCATCGCCGCAACGCGTGATTTCTTCGAACAGATGGGCGTCCCGACGCGCCTTTCCGCCTACGGTCTGGATGGCAGCTCCATCCCGGCGCTGCTGGCGAAACTGGAAGAGCACGGCATGACCCAGCTCGGTGAAAATCAGGATATTACGCTGGACGTCAGCCGCCGTATTTACGAGGCTGCGCGCTAATCAACGCCCTCTCCGACGCGTAAACTCGCGCAAAGGAGAGGAGTTTAACTACCGTTTTTAGCTATTTCGTCCAGACTTAATGCTACCCCTCGGCGGAATTTATTCCGCTGAGTTCATTAACAGGAGGAAGGCATGACACATCCAACCGTTATAAAACTACACGACGGCAACCTGATGCCGCAGCTGGGGCTCGGCGTGTGGAAAGCAGGCAACGAGGAAGTCGTCTCCGCCATTCATAAGGCGCTGGAAGTCGGTTATCGCTCGTTTGACACCGCCGCCGTGTACCAGAATGAAACCGGCGTCGGCAATGCGTTAAGCAGCGCAGGCGTCGCCCGCGATGAGCTGTTCGTCACCACGAAACTGTGGAATGACGATCAAAAGCAGCCCAAAGAAGCGCTGCAGGAAAGCCTTAAAAAACTGAAGCTCGACTACGTCGACTTATACCTCATTCACTGGCCGGTTCCGGCAACTAACCATTACGTCGACGCCTGGAAAAGCTTAATTGAGCTACAGCGGCAGGGGCTGGCAAAAAGCATCGGCGTCTGTAATTTCCAGGTTCATCATCTGCAAAAAATCATCGATGAAACCGGCGTCGCTCCGGTGATAAACCAGATTGAACTTCACCCGCTGATGCAGCAGCGCCAGCTTCACGCCTGGAATGCGACGCATAAGATCCAGACCGAGTCCTGGAGCCCGCTTGCGCAGGGCGGCGAAGGGGTATTCGATCAGAAAATTATTCGTCAACTGGCGGATAAATACGGTAAAACCCCGGCGCAGATCGTTATCCGCTGGCATCTCGACAGCGGCCTGGTGGTGATCCCGAAATCGGTGACGCCATCGCGCATTGCCGAGAATTTTAACGTCTGGGACTTCCGTCTTGATAAAGATGAATTGAGTGAAATCACTAAACTGGACCAGAACAAACGCCTGGGGCCAGACCCGGATCAGTTCGGCGGTTAACCTTTCCCGCTCCGTCGGCTTCCGGCGGAGCATCGCTTTGCTATCCGGCTAAAACCACGTACATTCAGGGTTTATTGCAATCAAATGGATGCGTGCTGATGAGCTGTATTTTCTGCCAAATTGTTGAGGGGAAAGCCCCCTGCCATAAGGTGTGGGAAGATGAACACCACCTCGCCTTTCTCTCTATTTTCCCTAATACCGACGGTTTTACGGTCGTGATCCCGAAGAAGCACTACCCCAGCTATGCGTTTGATATGCCGCCGCAGGCATTGGCCGATCTGGTGCTGGCGACGCAGAAGGTGGCGAAGCTTCTGGATAAAGCCTTTGATGACGTGGGCCGTACGGGGATGTTTTTTGAAGGCTATGGCGTTGATCATGTCCACAGCAAACTCAGCCCGATGCACGGCACCGGGGATATGACCCAATGGCGGCCTATCGAGTCGCGTCAGACTAAGTTTTTTGCGCAATATGAAGGCTATCTCTCCTCCCACGATCATGAGCGGGCGGATGATGAAAAGCTGGCGGCGCTGGCGGCCAGAATCAGAGAAGCCTAGCCATAGAATTTGCTTTGCCGTTTGGCAAGCGGCTGCCCGGGCCCGGAATTATCAGGCCCGGTCAGCGAAGCGCCAGCGGGCAATGCAGCCGAATTAACGACCGGCGACCTTACCGCGTTTTACGGGCTTCTTCGCCGTCGCCCCGCCGTTCGAGCGCTGGTGCACAATCGGCGTATGCTTGGTCAGCGCCGGACGGGTATGGCGGTTCTGGCGACGCGCTTCGCGCATTTCGTCGATCGTCGGCGCCGGTACCAGGCAATCGCGACGGCTGCCGATCAGGTGCTTTTTACCCATGGTTTCCAGCGCCTGGCGGATCAGCGGCCAGTTGGCCGGATCGTGATAGCGCAGCAGCGCCTTGTGCAGGCGGCGCTGTTTGTCACCCTTCGGCACCACCACATCCTCACTCTTATAGCCAATCTTACCCAGCGGGTTCTTGCCGGTGTAATACATGGTGGTCGAGTTCGCCAGCGGCGACGGATAGAAGTTCTGCACCTGATCCAGGCGGAAACGATGCTGTTTGAGCCACAGCGCCAGATTCACCATATCTTCATCCCGCGTGCCGGGGTGGGCGGAAATAAAGTATGGGATCAGATACTGCTCTTTACCGGCCTGCTTCGAATAGGTATCAAACAGCTGCTTAAAGCGATCGTAGCTGCCCATACCCGGCTTCATCATTTTCGACAGCGGTCCCTCTTCCGTATGCTCCGGGGCAATCTTCAGATAGCCGCCAACGTGGTGGGTAGCCAGCTCTTTGATATAGCGCGGGTCTTCAACGGCGATGTCGTAACGTACGCCGGAAGCGATGAGGATCTTTTTGATGCCTTTCAGGTCACGGGCGCGGCGATAGAGATTAATCGTCGGCTCATGGTTAGTGTCCATATGCGGGCAGATATCCGGATAAACGCATGACAGGCGGCGGCAGGTCTGCTCGGCGCGCGGCGACTTGCAGCGCAGCATATACATGTTGGCCGTTGGGCCGCCAAGATCGGAAATAATGCCGGTAAAACCGGGAACCGTGTCGCGAATCGCTTCGATTTCATTGATGATCGAATCTTCGGAACGGCTCTGAATAATACGCCCCTCATGCTCGGTAATTGAGCAGAAGGAACAGCCGCCAAAACAGCCGCGCATAATGTTAATCGAGAAGCGGATCATCTCGTAGGCCGGAATGCGGGCATCGCCGTATGAGGGATGCGGAACGCGCTTATACGGCAGGGCAAACACGCTATCCATCTCTTCGGTGGAGAGCGGGATTGCGGGCGGATTAACCCAGATATAGCGCTCGCCGTGCTTCTGCATCAGCGCGCGGGCGCAGCCGGGGTTGGTTTCATGGTGCAGAATACGCGACGCGTGCGCGTAGAGAACCTTGTCGCCTTTCACCTTCTCAAAGGAAGGCAGCAGGACGTAGGTCTTCTCCCACGGCTTCGGACGCGGGGGCTGCACGGTAACGCGCTTCGCTTCCTGTTTTGGCGGCGCGACGGTTTTGTTATCCGCGCACGGCAAATCTTCACCGTACGGATGCGGAATCGGGTCGATTTTCCCCGGCGTATCCAGACGCGTGGAATCCACTCCGCTCCAGCCCGGCAGCGCCTCTTTCACCATGATGGCGGTGTTGCGTACGTCACGAATTTGCCCGATGGGCTCACCGGCGGCCAGACGGTGCGCCACTTCCACCAGCGGACGCTCGCCGTTGCCGAACATCAGCATATCGGCTTTGGAGTCCACCAGAACCGAGCGACGCACGGTATCAGACCAGTAGTCATAGTGCGCGGTACGGCGCAGGCTGGCTTCGATACCGCCGAGGATCACCGGGACATCTTTCCAGGCTTCTTTACAGCGCTGGGTATAGACCAGCGTGGCGCGATCCGGGCGTTTACCGGCAACGTTACCCGCCGTGTAGGCATCGTCATGACGCAGCTTGCGGTCGGCGGTGTAGCGGTTGATCATCGAATCCATGTTGCCGGCGGTGACGCCGAAGAACAGATTCGGTTTACCCAGGCGCATAAAATCGTTTTTATTATTCCAGTCCGGCTGGGAAATAATCCCCACGCGAAACCCCTGCGCTTCCAGCATGCGTCCGCAAATCGCCATGCCGAAGCTCGGGTGATCGACATAGGCATCGCCGGTAACCAGAATGATGTCGCAGCTATCCCAGCCAAGTTGATCCATCTCTTCTCGCGACATCGGCAAGAACGGCGCGGGGCCAAAGCAGGCGGCCCAGTACTGCGGCCAGGAGAAAAGGTCACGATCCGGTTGGATCAGGGATATTGCGCTCATATTGCTTCCGGGGAAATGATAAAAAAATAATCAAAAAGGGCGGCGATTATAAGCCGGAACGATGGAAGAAATGAAGGAGGTTTTTCCAATCCCGGCCGCATGGAACCGGGACAGAATAAATTACGGCGCCGGATTCACCAGAATCTGGCCAATGGAACCCCGGTCGGCAAGCTCCAGCGTCTGGCTTAAATACTGGAACGGGAAGTGCGGCCAGGAGGGCTGATTGTAATAGACCAACAGTTCAACCTGGCCGTCGATCCAGACGGTATCCTTCCAGCCGCGATCTTCCGGGAACGGCGCGGAGCCGTTGACGTTACGCACCTGGAACATGACGCCTTCAATATGGAACGACTGCGGCCGGTCGGCGCGCACAATCCAGCGCTCCCAGGTGCCCTGCTGCGCCGTAATATCGATACGCTGCGGATCCCACAGCTGACCGTTGATCCCCGGATCGTCGCCAAGGGTGATCTCACGGCTGCGAATCGCCGCGCCGGCCAGAATTTCCGTCGGCAGCAAACGCACGGGCAGACTATCGGTCACCAGCGGCAGCAGGCCCGTCGGGCGCAATGTCAGAATCAGCGTGGAGATCAGAATGCTCGACGGCTCGAAGAAGCCGCGAATACGATCGACGATGCTTGCCGCTTCCCCGCAGGTGATCGACACTTCATCGCCGTTGGTCATATCGACCAGAATTTCTCGACGCTCGCCCGGCGCCAGCGACAGCTGCTTCAGCGAAACCGGCGCGGGCAGGAGCCCCTGGTCACCGGAAATCACGTGCAGCAATCGGCCATCGCTCATCTGCAGCTGATAGCGACGGGAGTTGGACGCATTCAGCAGGCGCAGGCGCACCCAGCCGCGCGACACCTCAACGAAAGGCCCCTGTACGCCGTTCACCAGCAGCGTATCGCCCACGAAACCACCGCTACCGGGCTCGCTGTATTCAGGCGTACCGAAGTTATCCAGACGCTTGTCCTGAATAATCACCGGAAAATCATCCACGCCGTAGTGATTGGGGATCGGCAGATTCTTACTGACATCATCTTCCACCAGCCACATGCCGGCCAGGCCGTTATAGACCTGTTTTGCCATATGGTTTGGGGTGTTGGCCTGATACCACAGGGTCGCCGCGCTTTGGCGGATTGGCAATACCGGCGCCCAGTCGGCGTTAGCGGACATCATGCGCGCGGCGCCGCCGATCAGCGGACCGGGGACCTGCAGACCACGGATGGTCATCGCCACGTTTTCCGTCAGGCGGTTGCTGTAGATCAGCTTGACATCGTCGCCGTTCCAGACGCGAATGGTTGGCCCCATATAGCGACCGTTAATCCCCCACACCGAGGCGCGGGTACCGGGCGTAAACGACCAGTGCGCGCGCTGTAGCGTCAAGAATAGCGGCTGCCCGCGGCGGGACTCCAGCAGAGGGGGGATCGGCAGCGCAGGCTGCTGGCCAGCGGCCTGTGCCTTCAGCGGCGCGGCGCCCGCGCACAGCGCTACGCCTGAAGCCTTAATGAACTGACGCCGACTGAGTGACATATTAACTCCATGAAATACTGACTAATTAATAAGGGAATTCGTTTCCCGCCAGCAATCCGCGCGCTGTTTGCGGCGTTTCCTGTGTTATTTCTTTGCGGCCGCTTCGCGTTCGGCAACTTCTTTATCCAGCTCAGCGATTTTCGCGGACATCAGCTCGCGGCAGTGCGTGGCCAGCGCGCGAACGCCCTCTTTTCCATACTGGCTGGTATCTACCGGCGGCAGCATTTCTACAATCACCAGACCGTTATTCAGGCGATTGAGATTAATTTTATTCGATGTATTAGACACGCACACCGGAATAATGGGCACGCCAGCCGCGACAGCAGCATGAAAAGCGCCGGTTTTAAAAGGCAGCAAACCGCGGCCGCGGCTGCGGGTCCCTTCCGGAAACATCCAAAAAGAGATATTGCGCTTTTTAAATGCGTTCACGACTTCGGCAATAGTGCCATGCGCCTTTGCCCGGTTATTGCGATCGATCAGCAGGTTCCCCGTCAGCCAGTAGAGCTGGCCGAAAAAGGGGATCCACGCCAGGCTCTTTTTACCCACGGTCACGGTCGGCGGCTGCACGATATTTGATGCCGTCACCATATCATAGTTATTCTGGTGGTTAGCGATATAGATAGCGTTGCCGTAGCTTTCCGCGTCGGCTGGCTTGCGCAGCTCGACTTTCAGGCCGAAGACCGGCGACAGTTTGCCAAACAGGTGGCCGAAGGTGGCGACGTGCTTAGGGTTACGCGGGCTGAACAGACAATAAATACAGCCGAAGATGCAGACCAGAATACAATAGATGACAACGATAATTAGTCGAAAAATAAATAGCATAGCTACCTCTGAAACCCAAACCGCTTAGAATTATACTCGCTGTTTCGCAGATTGCAGGCATCGGGCATCATTGCAAAGCGCGTTGCGCATCTCGAATGACGCTGGCGGATATTGTTCATCGCAATGCCTGAATAAACAACGATTTTGCGGTAAATATTAACCTCCCCCGCCGAACCGAGGGGGAGGATGCTCCTACTCTTCGCTATCGCCCGCGGAGGCGCGACGCGGTGAATCAATCTCCACCCGGTCAATTTTCTGTAATCCGCGCATCAGAGAGCCGCGGCGGCCGCGCTCGCCGGTGACTTTTTGCAGCTCTTCCGGGCGTAGTTTGATTTTCCGTTTGCCGACGTGAATCGTCAGCGTACTTTGCGGCGGCAGAACGAACAGGTGCGCCAGGCCATCCTGGCCCGCAGCCGCTTCCGCCGACGGAATACTGATGATCTTGTTACCTTTGCCTTTCGACAGCTGCGGCAGGTCGCTCACCGGGAACATCAGCATGCGGCCGGCTGCGGTAATGGCCAGCAGCATATCGGACTCATCCTCAATCACCAGCGGCGGCATTACGTGCGCGTTATCCGGAAGGCTAATCAACGTCTTACCGGCACGATTGCGCGCGACCAGATCGTTGAAAGTACAAATAAACCCGTATCCTGCGTCGGAAGCCAGCAGCAGTTTTTGGTCATCGGCCTCCATCAGCATATGTTCTACCGTCGCCCCCGGCGGCAAGGTCAGCTTACCGGTGAGCGGCTCGCCCTGTCCGCGTGCGGACGGCAGGGTGATCGGGTCAATCGCGTAGCTACGCCCGGTGGTGTCAATAAAGACCACCGGCTGATTGCTCTTCCCTTTCACTGCGGCTTTAAAACTGTCGCCCGCTTTATAGTTCAGCCCCGGCGCGTCGATATCGTGGCCTTTGGCGCTGCGCACCCAGCCGCTCTGCGACAGAACGATGGTGACCGGCTCGGACGGCAGCATATCGTGCTCGCTCATCGCCTTCGCTTCTTCACGCTCGCGCAGCGGCGAACGGCGATCGTCGCCAAAGGCGTCGGCGTCGGCCTGCAGCTCTTTCTTCAGCAGGTTATTCATTTTGCGTTCAGAAGCCAGAATGGCCTGCAGATGGTCGCGCTCTTTTTCCAGCTCGTTCTGCTCACCGCGAATCTTCATCTCTTCCAGCCGGGCGAGATGGCGCAGTTTTAACTCCAGAATCGCTTCCGCCTGAGTTTCGCTGATGCCAAAGCGCGACATCAGGGCCGGCTTCGGCTCATCTTCGTGACGGATAATTTCGATAACTTCATCGATATTCAGAAACGCCACCAGCAAACCTTCCAGGATATGCAGGCGCTTGAGGACTTTTTCCAGACGGTAGCTGAGACGACGGCGCACGGTATCGCGGCGGAAAGTCAGCCATTCCGAGAGGATTTCCAGCAGATTTTTTACCGCCGGACGGTTATCGAGCCCGATCATATTCAGGTTGATACGATAGCTCTTTTCCAGATCGGTCGTCGCGAACAGGTGGTTCATCACCTGCTCCATATCCACGCGGTTAGAGCGCGGGACGATCACCAGGCGAGTCGGGTTTTCGTGATCCGATTCGTCGCGCAGGTCATCCACCATCGGCAGTTTTTTGTTGCGCATCTGGGCGGCGATCTGCTCGAGCACGCGGGCGCCGGAAACCTGATGCGGCAGCGCGCTGATCACCACCGCGCCGTCTTCTTTCGCCCACACCGCGCGCATCCGCACCGAACCGCGGCCATTCTGGTAGATTTTGCGGATCTCGGCGCGGGGGGTGATGATTTCCGCTTCGGTCGGGTAATCCGGCCCCTGTACGATATCCAGCAGATCGTCCAGCGAGGTCTGCGGTTTTTCAATCAGGGTAATGGCCGCCTGAGCGACTTCACGCAGGTTGTGCGGCGGAATATCCGTCGCCATGCCGACGGCAATGCCGGTAGTGCCGTTGAGCAGAATATTAGGCAAGCGCGCAGGCAGCATCTTCGGCTCCTGCAAAGTGCCGTCGAAGTTCGGTACCCAGTCAACGGTGCCCTGCCCCAGTTCACTCAGCAGCAGTTCAGCATACTTCGACAAACGGGATTCGGTATAACGCATCGCGGCGAAGGATTTAGGATCGTCCGGTGCCCCCCAGTTCCCCTGACCGTCAACCAGCGGATAGCGGTAAGAGAAGGGTTGCGCCATCAGCACCATGGCTTCATAGCAGGCGCTATCGCCGTGCGGATGGTATTTACCCAGCACGTCGCCGACGGTGCGGGCGGACTTTTTGAACTTGGCGCTGGCGTTGAGACCCAGCTCAGACATCGCATAGACGATGCGACGCTGGACCGGCTTCAGGCCATCGCCAATAAACGGCAGCGCCCTGTCCATGATGACGTACATGGAGTAGTTCAGGTAGGCGTTTTCCGTAAATTCATGCAGCGCAAGGCGCTCTGCCATATCGCTCATTAATCGTGAATCCTCAATCTGCGTACCGGCCGTTCGGACGGCAAAACTACCGGCGATAATACCCTATCTGACGCCCTGAGTCACAGGGCGTTAGGCTGGTTGAGGAATTCAGTGGACATCCTTCATTTCAGCGGAAGATAAACGTCCGTCTGCAGCTCATGCTCACCGACTTCATGCACGAAAGTGAGGTAGCGAAAGAAAACAGGGAAATCGCGCAGCGACTCTCCCGATGCGGGCAGCCAGTCGCGATAAAGAAACCAGATGCTCTGCGCGAGCGTGTCCAGAGAGCCGTGATGACGCACCACTGCGCAACGTCCGCCGGGGATCTCGCCATTCACCACGCCGAAGCTGTTTTCCGGCACCGGCTGGCTGACCGTACCGCCAATATCGAAACGAAAATCGTCAGCCGGGGTGGCCGCGGGGTCGTCCCAGGAGATTCCCCAGGTTGCGCAGCTGGCGACCGGGGACAGACCGCTCACCTTGCGCCAGGCGATAAACTTCGCGGCGGTCTCATTGACTAAATCAGGGTTGCCGCGATGCCGCAGCCTCGCGATCTGAGTGGTAGGTAGCTGGATTATTTTAACATCCATCGGGTGTTGCTCCTGTAGCGTATGTTTCGGCACACGTCGATGCCATTCCAGCCAGTCCGGCTGTTGACGGAACTGGCTGGGGCTTTGCGCGAAAGCGCTGCGGAAGGCACGGCTGAACGACTCAGGATTCTGGAACCCCGCATCAAGGGCAATATCGATAATCTTTTCCTGTGGATTAAACGCCAGTCGCCAACAGGCGCGACGCAGACGTAGCCACTGGATATAGCGATAGAGCGGTACCCCGCTATAGGCGCTGAATTGCCGGTGAAAATGATACGGCGAGCTGTGGGCTATCGCACTAAGCGTCTCCAGCGACAGCGGCGTGTCCAGATGGCGTTCAATGTACAAGCACACTTGCTGAAAACGCCCGGCAAAGGCCGGGCTTACCTGAGTATCGTTCATCGCATCCTCCCGGAAACATACTCTGACAGAGCGAGGAGTGCGGTTCCTGACCGATCTTGCTTAAGATGATAAGAAAATTATGGCGTGATTTTACGAATCTGCTTTACGTCGATTTCCACTGAGTTCCAGTCTTTATCCACTTCACCCTGAATCTCTACCGTATCCTGCGGGGTCACGGTCACGCCGTTCCAGCGCTTGTGATCGATATCGACGTTCACGGTGCCGGAGCTGTCCTGGAATTTATACAGGTCGTCGGAAATACGCTCCACGATTTTACCGCGCAGGGTCACCCAGGTATCGTCACGCAGGCTTTTCGCATTCGCAACCGTCGTTACGCTCCCGTTCGGGCCAATGAACCCGCCGTTTTGCGTGGTCGTCTGGCTGGTTTGCGTCGAGCCGGGTCCGGAAAATCCGCCCTGCCCGGCGGCCAGTACCTGCATGGAAACTAAGGCGATGATAGCGGTCATTGCGGCGATTTTCTTCATGATGTGTTCTCCCTTTGTGTTTATATCGTCACCATTACACCGGGCAAAACTTAACGACTTCTTAAGCGGAAAAAATAAATTTTATTCCTGTACAGCGCGCGCCGCAACGCGCTTTACTGCGGGAATATCCGAGGGACACAGGAGCAGAAAATGCGCATTTTACTGGTGGAAGACGACAAACTGATCGGTGACGGCCTCAAAACCGGACTGACCAAGCTGGGCTTCAGCGTCGACTGGTTTACCCGCGGCGAAGAGGGCAAAGCTGCGCTGTACCACGCCCCTTACGACGCCATTATTCTGGACCTGACCCTGCCCGGCATCGATGGGCTGGATATTCTGCGCGAATGGCGCGACAAAGGCCGCCACGAACCGGTACTGATCCTCACCGCCCGCGACGCGCTCAGCCAGCGCGTTGAAGGGTTACGTCTTGGCGCCGATGACTACCTCTGCAAACCTTTCGCACTGGTTGAAGTCGCCGCGCGTCTGGAGGCGCTGATGCGTCGCGCCCACGGCCACAGCAGCAGCGAGCTGCGGCACGGCAATGTTGTTCTCGATCCAGGCCGACTCACGACCACGCTAAACGGCGAGAGCCTGCCGCTCAAGCCAAAGGAGTTTGCTCTGCTGGAACTCCTGATGCGCAACGCCGGACGCGTGCTGCCGCGTAAGCTGATTGAGGAAAAGCTCTATAGCTGGGATGACGATGTCTCCAGTAACGCGGTAGAAGTGCACGTCCATCATCTGCGCCGTAAGCTCGGCAGCGGCTTCATTCGCACCGTGCACGGCATCGGCTATACCCTGGGGGATGCATGAAACGACTGGGTAGACTGAGCCTGCGCGTCCGCCTGACGCTGCTTTTTCTGCTGCTGACCAGCGCCGCCTGGGGCATTGCCAGCCTTGTGGCCTGGCAACAAACCGCCGACAAACTGGATAAACTGTTCGATACCCAGCAGCTGCTGTTCGCCCGCCGCCTGAGCGCGATGAATGTTGACGAACTCCATACCCTCGCTCCGCAGGTACGGGAGCAGAAAAAGGTCAAACATGGCCATCTCGATGACGATGCGCTGGCTTTCGCTATCTTTACCGCCGATGGCAAAATGGTGCTTAACGATGGCGAAAATGGCCAGGATATCCAGTGGGGTAACCATCGGGAGGGGTTCAGCGATGGCTACCTGCGCGGCGACGATGACGAGTGGCGCTTCCTGTGGCTTACCACCCGCGACGGTCGCCATCGTATCGCCGTCGGTCAGGAGTGGGATTACCGCCGCGAGATGGCGCTGGATATCGTCACCTCCCAGCTTACGCCCTGGCTGGTTGCGCTGCCGCTGATGTTTTTGCTGCTCATCGTGCTGTTGAGCCGGGAGCTGGCGCCGCTGAAAAAGCTGGCCACCACGCTGCGCGCCCGGGCGCCGGACTCCGCCGAAACGCTAAATAGCGAGAACGTGCCCAGCGAAGTTCGCCCGCTGGTCGACGCGCTAAATCAGCTCTTTACCCGGACGCATGACACCATGATCCGCGAGCGTCGCTTCACGTCCGATGCCGCCCACGAGCTGCGCAGCCCGCTGGCGGCGCTGAAGGTGCAGACCGAAGTGGCTCAGCTCTCAACGGACGATCCGCAAGGGCTGGATAAAGCGCTGGCGCAGCTTCACCAGGGGATCGATCGCGCCACTCGCCTGGTCGACCAGCTGCTCACCCTGTCGCGTCTGGATTCGCTGGCGCAGCTGGACGATCTCCAGACTATCGCCCTTGATGAACTGCTGCAGTCGGCGGTCATGGAGATGTACCACCCTGCGCAGCAGGCCGGCGTTGAGCTACGCCTGCACCTGAACGCGAAAAACATCACGCGCACCGGCCAGCCGCTGCTGCTGAGCCTGCTGGTGCGCAATCTTCTGGATAACGCCGTGCGCTATAGCGCCGCCGGACGCCAGGTCGACATCATCCTTGATGCGGGTGAATTTCGCGTACGCGATAACGGCCCGGGCATCAGCGCCGAGGCCCTGACGCGCATCGGCGAGCGCTTTTATCGCCCTCCCGGCCAGGAACAACCCGGCAGCGGCCTTGGGCTCTCCATCGTCAAACGCATCGCCGCGCTGCACGGGATGACGGCCAGCTTCGACAACGCCCGGGACGGCGGATTCGAGGCGCGCATTCGCTGGTAGCGGCATTATTGCTAAAAAAGCAAAAGACTTTGCACATTTTGCTCATTTTACCGCTTTGCCCTGCGGGGTAAAATTAGCCTCAAAATTGAAAAGTTGAGGATAAAAAATGAGCAACATCCTGATTATTAACGGTGCGAAAAAATTCGCCCACTCTAACGGCCAGCTGAACGACACCCTGACCGAGGTCGCGGATGGTTATCTGCGCGACGCCGGGCATGATGTTAAGGTCGTCCGCGCCGAGAGCGACTACGACATCAAAGAAGAAGTGCAGAATTTTCTCTGGGCAGACGTGGTTATCTGGCAGATGCCGGGCTGGTGGATGGGCGCACCGTGGACGGTGAAAAAGTACATTGATGATGTCTTTACCGAAGGTCACGGCGCGCTGTATGCCAGCGATGGCCGCACCCGCTCCGACGCCAGTAAGAAATATGGTTCCGGCGGCCTGATTCAGGGGAAAAAATATATGCTGTCCCTGACCTGGAACGCGCCGATGGAAGCGTTCACCGAGAAAGATCAGTTCTTCCACGGCGTTGGCGTCGACGGGGTGTACCTGCCATTCCATAAGGCCAACCAGTTCCTTGGGATGAGCGCCCTGCCCACCTTCATCGCCAACGATGTGATCAAAATGCCCGATGTTCCGCGTTATACGGCAGAATATCGCAAGCATCTGGCGGAAATTTTTGGTTAACTGTAGTGAGTTATGAAAAGACGACAAGCGCGGCTCATTTTAGCGGCGGCTTGAAGTATGATGAGAATATACAGAAGGAGTTGAGTTAACCATGTTGACAGTGATCGCTGAAATTCGCACTCGTCCGGGCCAACACCATCGTCAGGCGGTGCTGGATCAGTTCGCAAAAATTACCCCGACCGTTCTCCAGGAAGAAGGCTGCCACGGCTATGCGCCGCTGGTGGATCACGCCGCTGGCGTCAGTTTTCAGACTACTTCACCGGATTCCATCGTGATGGTCGAGCAGTGGGAAAGCGTCGCGCATCTTGAAGCGCACCTGCAGACGCCGCACATGAAAGCCTACGGCGAAGCCGTGAAAGGCGACGTACTGGAAATGAATATTCGTATTCTTGAAGCGGGTATTTAAGCAAGCAAACGACATCGGCCGGTTTCCCGGCCGATTTTTTATTATCCGTCCAGCTCCGCCAGATCGCCCTTCTCCTGCAGCCAGTTACGCCGATCTTCAGAACGCTTCTTCGCTAACAGCATATCCATCATGGCGGTCGTCTGCTGCTCGTCTTCATCGTTGATAATCAGCTGTACCAGACGGCGGGTATTCGGATCCAGCGTGGTCTCGCGCAGCTGCATCGGGTTCATCTCACCCAGCCCTTTAAAGCGCTGCACGTTCGGCTTGCCTTTCTTGCGCTTAAGCTGCTCCAGCACGCCGGTTTTCTCTTCTTCTGTAAGCGCGTAATACACCTCTTTGCCGAGGTCGATACGGTACAGGGGCGGCAGCGCCACGTAGACGTGACCCTGCTTAACCAGCGTGCGGAAGTGCCTGACAAACAGCGCGCACAGCAGCGTCGCGATGTGCAGGCCGTCGGAGTCGGCATCCGCCAGAATACAAATCTTGCCGTAGCGCAGCTGGCTCAGGTCGTCGCTATCCGGATCGATACCGATGGCGACGGAAATATCATGCACTTCCTGGGAAGCCAGCACCTCATCGGAAGAGACTTCCCAGGTGTTCAGGATTTTACCTTTCAGCGGCATGATCGCCTGATACTCGCGATCGCGCGCCTGCTTGGCCGATCCGCCCGCCGAATCCCCTTCCACAAGGAACAGTTCGGTTCGGTTCAAATCCTGGGCGGTACAGTCCGCCAGCTTGCCGGGCAGCGCCGGACCGCTGGTCAGCTTTTTACGCACCACTTTCTTCGCCGCGCGCAGGCGACGCTGGGCGCTGGAGATCGCCATTTCCGCCAGCAGCTCTGCCGACTGAACGTTCTGGTTCAGCCACAGGCTGAAGGCATCTTTGACCACCCCGGAAACAAACGCGGCGCACTGACGTGAAGAGAGGCGCTCTTTCGTTTGCCCGGCAAACTGCGGGTCCTGCATCTTCACGGACAGGACGTAGGCGCAGCGCTCCCAGATATCTTCCGCCGACAGCTTCACGCCGCGCGGCAGAATATTGCGGTATTCGCAGAACTCGCGCATGGCGTCCAGCAGCCCCTGGCGCAGGCCGTTAACGTGGGTACCGCCCTGCATCGTCGGGATCAGGTTGACGTAGCTTTCGGTCAGCAGTTCACCGCCTTCCGGCAGCCACAGCAGCGCCCAGTCAACCGCTTCGGTATCGCCGGAGAAGGTGCCGACGAACGGTTTTTCCGGCAGCAGCGGCAGGCCGTTAACCGCTTCGCTAAGATAGTCGGTCAGACCATCGGCGTAGCACCAGCGCTGTTCGCTGTCGTTAACCAGATCGCGGAAAACAATCTCTACGCCCGGGCAGAGAACGGCCTTGGCCTTTAATAAATGAGAAAGGCGCGAGACGGAAAAACGCGGGCTATCGAAAAAGCTTTCGTCCGGCCAGAAGTGCACGCTGGTACCGGTATTGCGCTTACCGCAGGTACCGGTCACGTGCAGATCTTCTACTTTATCGCCGTTTTCAAACGCGATGCTGTAGACCTGGCCGTCGCGGCGCACGTTCACCTCAACGCGTTTCGATAAGGCGTTGACCACCGAAATCCCTACGCCGTGCAGGCCGCCGGAGAACTGGTAGTTCTTATTGGAGAACTTCCCCCCGGCGTGCAGGCGGCAAAGAATCAGTTCAACTGCCGGAACCCCCTCTTCAGGGTGGATATCCACCGGCATTCCGCGTCCATCGTCGATGACTTCCAGCGACTGATCGGCGTGGAGAATCACCTCCACGCGTTTCGCGTGACCGGCCAGGGCCTCATCCACGCTGTTATCAATAACTTCCTGACCAAGATGGTTTGGACGTGTGGTATCAGTGTACATTCCCGGACGGCGGCGAACCGGCTCTAGCCCGGTGAGTACCTCAATGGCATCAGCGTTATATGAAGATTGCGTCATGGTGTGTATTCGTAGGTCGTTCCGAACCGCTCAGCGCAGGCCCAGAAAATCGATAATCTGAGTGAAATGATCTTCAAAGCCAACAAATGCGTGATTACCGCCCTCCTCTACCGTTTGTCGGCAGGAGGCGAAATAATCCACGGCCTGGCGGTAATCAAGCACTTCATCACCCGTTTGCTGCAATAACCAGATTAAATCCGGCGCTTCCAGCGGGTCAATTTGCATGACCTTGAGATCGTAAATATGGCGAGACTCTAGCACATATTGCTGCCCCGTGTATGGATTCTCATTGGGGCCAAGGAAATTGTTCAACAGCTCAAACGGGCGCACCGCGGGGTTCACTACCACGGCGGGCAGCATAAAGCACTGCGATAGCCAGGTCGCGTAATATCCCCCCAGCGACGACCCGACAACGCCCAGCGGTTCACCGCCATGCTCCAGCACGATAGACTCCAGATGCTCAGCCGCCTGCGCGGGATAAACCGGGAGCTCCGGTATCACCATCGAGATGTCAGGATAGGTCTGCGCCAGCCACGCTTTCAGCGCAGTCGCTTTTGCCGACCGAGGCGAGCTGTTAAAACCATGCAGATAGAGAAGCGTAGACATCAGTATCCTTCTGAAGCGATATCCGGGTGAAATTTCACGCCTTCGAGGCGGCAAACTTCAGTGGTCAATGTGCCGTCAGGATGCAGTTCCAGCCAGCGCCAGCCTGGGGAGACGGTATCGAGCGTGAAGTTCGCGCAGTGCGGTTTAAACTGCACGCAGGTAGATGGCGTGGCCATCATGCGCCGTCCGTTCCAGTCAAGATCCAGCTCCTGGTGAATATGGCCGCAGAGCAGATGCTTAACGCGAGGAAAAGCGGCCAGCGCGCAATCAAGCGCCCCGGCATTGCGCAGGCTATGCTGATCCAGCCAGCTACAGCCTGACGGCATGGGATGATGGTGCAACAGCAGCAGCGTATACCGCTGCGGAACTTCGGTCAGCTTCTGCTCAAGCCATTCCAGCTGGAAATCGCTCAGCTCGCCGTGCGGCACGCCGAACACCTGGCTATCCATCAGCAATACTTGCCAGTGGTCGCCCAGCAATACGCGTTTAGCGGGAGAGATGCCGGATTCCTGCAGCGTGCTGTACATTGCCGGTTGAAAATCATGATTACCCGGTAGCCAGACGCAGGGTGCAGTAAAACTCGCGATGCCTTCAGCAAAATGCTGGTAGGCCGCGGCAGAGTGATCTTGCGCCAAATCGCCTGTAGCAACGATCAAGTCGCACTCTCGCTGTGAGGCGTGGATCGCATCCAGTACGGCCTGATAGCTTTCCCAGGTATTGATACCTAACAGCGTTTCATGTTTTTCAGCAAACAGGTGAGTATCGGTAATTTGTAATATCCTGACTCTGGCCTCACCAGCCAAAGGTAGGTTTAACAGGCTTTCCAAATGGTGTCCTTAGGTTTCACGACGCTAACAAACCGGAATCGCCATCGCTCCATGTGCAAAACAGTATCGCAGCCAATCGGCCAGAAACTGATTAATTTGATGCTTTTCGTCGCGTTGATGCAACTTTTTATTAGGATAATCATACCGCGCTTTAAAGCGAAAGATCTGCTGACTTGAACACACTTCAGCGACCATTGCATCGTGATAGAGCCGTACCGTCATTGACGGCAGACTCCAGTAGCTCACCGACGGCGCCGTCTGTTCAATCGCCACTAACGTAGTGTAGCGGGTCGATTCGACGATGGTTAATCGGTATTGCGCGTTGCCCACCTGGTAACTCACCTTTTCTCCCGCTGCATCCGTTCGCGGCAACAGGCGGCGCAGCTGGGCAAAGTTGGTTTCACACAGGCGCATCATTTCAGGAAAGTCAGGCGTATAACGCTTCATTTTGTCCACTCGTTTCGTAAATTGTGATAATGCAGTTGCAGCCATTGCAGCGCGATGACAGAGGCTGCGTTGTCGATTTTCCCCTCTTCCACCCATCTGTAAGCCTGTTCCCGGCTCACCACATGAACGCGAATATCCTCGTTTTCGTCGGCCAGTCCATGAATTCCTTTTGCCGTCGTTGCATCGACTTCACCCACCATAATAGACAGCCTTTCGCTGGTGCCGCCGGGGCTGGCCAGGTAGCTCAGGACCGGTTTAACCCGGCCAACAATAAGCCCGGCCTCTTCCACCGCTTCACGACGGGCGACATCTTCAGGAGATTCGCCTTCTTCTATCATACCGGCGACCATTTCGAGCAGCCACGGGCTCGCGCTGGTATCATACGCCGCAATACGGATCTGCTCGACGAGCACAACTTCATCGCGTACCGGGTCAAAGGGTAGCAAGACTGCGGCGTGGCCGCGCTCAAAAATTTCGCGGGTCACTTCGCCGCTCATCCCGCCGTTAAACAGGCGATGGCGAAAACGATATAAATCGAGCGAAAAAAAACCGCGATAAAGCGTTTCGCGTGCAATAATTTCTACATCGTTTTTAGAGAAGGTAATCCCCTGCTGATTGACGTCGCTCATTTCGATATCCTGTAGAACATGAAGTTATGAATTTATAGGCGGTGTGGCTACCGTTTTACGGCTCGTATGCTAGATTGGTGCAAATTACCGCCCCATGGCACATAACGCCAACTTTTTACGGTAACAGACTCTATACAATCAGTGATTATTTTTAGAATTTGAGTAGCGCTAAATGCTTCACAACAAGGAATGCAAATGAAGAAACTCTTTCCCATCCTTATCGGCCTGGGCCTGACTGGCTTCAGCGCCATGAGCCAGGCTGAAAACCTGCTGCAGGTTTATCAGCAGGCGCGTGTCAGCAACCCTGATCTGCGTAAATCAGCAGCCGATCGTGATGCCGCATTCGAGAAGATCAACGAAGCGCGTAGCCCGTTATTGCCACAGCTCGGTCTGGGTGCAGATTATACCTATACCAGCGGCTTCCGTGATGCTAAAGACCAGAATTCCGACGTCACCAGCGGATCGCTGCAGCTCACGCAGGTTCTGTTTGATATGTCGAAATGGCGTGCGCTGACGCTGCAGGAAAAGAACGCCGGCATTCAGGACGTCACCTATCAGACGGATCAGCAAACGCTGATTCTGAACACCGCGACGGCCTATTTTAAAGTGCTGGCCGCGATCGATACGCTCTCCTATACCGAAGCGCAGAAACAGGCTATTTACCGCCAGTTAGATCAGACCACCCAGCGCTTTAACGTTGGCCTGGTGGCGATTACTGACGTACAGAACGCCCGTTCGCAGTACGATGCCGTGCTGGCGAATGAAGTCACCGCGCGCAACGACCTCGATAACGCCGTAGAAGGGCTGCGTCAGGTGACCGGCAACTACTATCCGGAGCTGGCCTCGCTGAACGTTGATGGTTTTAAAACCACTAAACCATCGGCGGTGAACGCGCTGTTGAAAGAAGCGGAAAACCGCAACCTGTCGCTGCTGCAGGCCCGACTCAGCCAGGACCTGGCGCGCGAGCAAATTCGCCAGGCGCAGGATGGGCATCTGCCGACCCTGAATTTAAACGCGTCCAGTAGCGTATCTAATAACAGCTACAGTGGTTCTAAAAACACCACGCAGGACAGAGATATCGGGCAGAACCAAATCGGCCTGAACTTCTCCCTGCCGCTGTATCAGGGCGGGATGGTGAACTCCCAGGTTAAACAGGCGCAGTACAACTTTGTCGGCGCCAGCGAGCAGCTGGAAAGCGCGCATCGTAGCGTGGTGCAGACCGTTCGTTCCTCTTTTAACAACGTGAACGCGTCCATCAGCAGCATCAATGCCTACAAACAGGCCGTGGTGTCTGCCCAAAGTTCACTGGATGCCATGGAAGCCGGTTATTCAGTGGGTACGCGTACCATCGTCGATGTCCTGGACGCGACCACCACGCTGTATAACGCAAAACAGCAGCTGTCCAACGCGCGTTATAACTACCTGATTAACGAGCTGAACATCAAGTCCGCGCTCGGTACGCTGAACGAGCAGGACCTGGTTGCGCTGAACAACACGCTGGGTAAAGCGATTCCGACCTCGCCGGACAGCGTGGCGCCGGAAAATCCGCAGCAGGATGCCAGCGCTGACGGCTACAGCAACACCGTCGCGGCAAAACCGGCGTCCGCACGCAGCACCAGCGGCAGCAATCCGTTCCGCCAGTAATTAAGCTTGCGCACTCCACGCTTCGCTTACCCCGCAGGTAAGCGAAGCGTTAAACGTAAGGCAACGTAAAGATCCCCCGCTTTCCGCCCCTATTCGCTTCATTTTCCACCACTCATCCTCTATCCTGAGCGTTAACAAAACGCATACCACTGGGTCCAGGAAGACAAACATGAAACGGACAAAAAATATTAAACACGCCTCCTTCCGCAAAAGCTGGAGCGCTCGTCATTTAACTCCCGTTGCGCTCGCCGTGACGGCGGTATTTATGCTCGCCGGCTGTGAACAAAGCGATGAAACGGTTTCTCTGTATCAAAACGCCGATGACTGCTCTGCCGCTAACCCGAGCAAATCCGCAGAGTGCACCACCGCTTACAACAACGCACTCAAAGAAGCAGAACGTACCGCGCCGAAATACGCCTCTCGTGAAGATTGCGTCGCCGAGTTCGGTGAAGGTCAGTGCCAGCAGGCGCCGGCTCAGGCAGGCATGGCTCCGGAAAACCAGGCCCAGGCGCAAAGCAGCGGCAGCTTCTGGATGCCGCTGATGGCGGGCTACATGATGGGCCGGATGATGGGCGGCGGAATGGGCGCTCAGCAGCCGCTGTTCAGCTCAAAAAACCCGGCCAGCCCGGCCTATGGTAAATACACCGACGCGGGCGGTAAGAGCTACGGCGCAGCGCAGCCGGGCCGTACCATGACCGTGCCGAAAACCGCGATGGCGCCAAAACCAGCCACCACCAGCACCGTAACGCGCGGCGGGTTTGGCGACTCGGTCGCTAAGCAATCAACCATGCAGCGTAGTTCAGCAAGCTCCTCTTCTTCACGCTCGATGGGCGGCTAAGCGACATGGAAAGAATCAGCATTACCGAGCGCCCGGACTGGCGCGAAAAGGCGACAGAATATGGCTTTAACTTTCACACCATGTACGGCGAGCCGTACTGGAGCGAAGAAGCCTATTACAAACTGACGCTGGCGCAGGTTGAGAAGCTTGAAGAGGTCACCGCTGAGCTGCATCAGATGTGTCTGCAGGCGGTGGAAAAAGTCATCGCCAGCGATGAGTTAATGGCCAAATTTCGCATCCCCAAACACACCTGGGGCTTCGTACGCCAGTCGTGGAAAACCCATCAGCCCTCGCTGTATTCGCGTCTCGATCTCGTGTGGGACGGCGTGGGTGAGCCGAAGCTGCTGGAGAACAACGCCGATACGCCGACGTCTCTCTATGAAGCGGCATTCTTCCAGTGGATCTGGATGGAAGATCAGCTGAACGCCGGTCAGCTGCCGGCAGGCAGCGATCAGTTCAACAGCCTGCAGGAGAAGCTGATCGATCGCTTTGGCGAGCTGCGCGAGCAGTTCGGCTTCCAGCTGCTGCATATGGCCTGCTGTCGCGATACCGTTGAAGACCGCGGTACCGTGCAATATTTACAGGACTGCGCCGCAGAAGCGGGCGTGGCGACCGAGTTCCTCTACATCGAAGATATTGGTCTCGGCGAAAAAGGCCAGTTTACCGACCTGCAGGATCAGGTGATTGGTAATCTGTTCAAGCTCTATCCATGGGAGTACATGCTGCGCGAGGTGTTCTCCACCAAGCTGGAAGATGCCGGCGTGCGCTGGCTGGAGCCGGCGTGGAAGAGCATTATCTCCAACAAAGCGCTGCTGCCGCTGCTGTGGGAGATGTTCCCCAACCATCCGAACCTGCTGGCCGCTTATTTCAGCGAAGATGCGCATCCGGAGCTGGAGAAGTACGTTATCAAACCGATCTTCTCCCGCGAAGGCGCTAACGTCTCTATCGTGGAGAATGGCAAAGTGCTGGAGGCGGTAGAAGGGCCGTACGGTGAAGAGGGCACCATCGTCCAGGCGTTCTATCCGTTGCCGAAGTTTGGCGACAGCTACACGCTCATCGGCAGCTGGCTGATTAACGACCAGCCTGCCGGAATTGGCATTCGCGAAGACCGGGCGCTGATCACTCAGGATCTGTCGCGCTTTTATCCGCACATTTTCGTCGAGTAACAGCAAACCCCGGCGGCATTGTTTACTGCCGGGGTTTATCTATTTTCAGGCGCCAATGACTACCGACAGCATGCTCAGGGAGCCCATTTCCATTCCTTCAACCGGGATCGTAATCGGCTCTTCACCGTCCCAGGCGCCCAGCACATACAACAGCGGCAGAAAGTGATCGGCCGTCGGGTTCGATAACGATCCGCCTTCATGCGCCAGGTAATTCACCAGCGGATGTTCCGCTACGGGACCTTTCCAGTCCAGGTTCGCCTTCACGTAGTCATTAAACGACGCCGCCCAGGGATAAGGTGTATTTTCGCCGTGCCAGCGTGCGGTACGCAGGTTATGCACCACGTTGCCGCTTGCCACCAGCATAATGCCCTCATCGCGCAGCTGAGCCAGCTTACGCCCCATTTCGAAATGCCATGCCGCGGGCTTCGTACTATCAATACTCAGCTGTACCATCGGAATATCGGCATCGGGATACATTTTAATCAACACGCCCCAGGAACCATGGTCAAAGCCCCAGGCTTCTTTATCCAGCGTCACCGGCACCGGCGCCAGCAGCTCGACCAGACGCTGGGCCAGCTCAGGCGAACCCGGCGCCGGATAATGCGTATCGTAGAGCGCCTGGGGAAAACCGCCAAAATCATGAATCGTTTTCGGCGCCTCCATCGCGGTCACTCCTGTACCGCGAGTGAACCAGTGCGCGGAGATCACCACAATGGCTTTAGGCCGCGCCAGCGTCTCGCCCAGATGCCGCCAGGCGCGAGTATAGATGTTATCTTCCAGCACGTTCATCGGGCTACCGTGACCTAAAAACAGCGCGGGCATGCGGGTACGGGACATAGTGATATCCTTTATTAAGAAAGTTGATGTATTTACATTACGCTCTTTCTATGGAGGATAAACTCAGATAAGCATGATGATGATCGTCAGAAAATTTGAATGTAAGCGGCGGTAAAGAGTGAATCCGCGCGCTCGCGATCGTCAATGGATCACGATACTCTTAATAAGAATCATTTTCATAAGGAGGTGAATGTTGTCCTCACCCGTCATTTTGACCCTGCTGGCAGGGAGCGCTACCTTTATTGGCGCCATTTTCGGCGTTATCGGGCAGAAACCCTCGAATCGCTTACTGGGGTTCTCGCTGGGATTCGCCGCCGGGATCATGCTGCTGATTTCGTTGATGGAGATGCTGCCCGCCGCGCTGGCTACCGAAGGCATGTCCCCCCTGCTCGGCTACGGCATGTTTATTATCGGCCTTCTGGGCTACTTTGCGCTTGACCGCATGCTGCCTCACGCCCACCCGCAGGATCTGATGTCTCCCGGCATTTCCCGCCCGCGCAACCTGCGCCGTACGGCGATTTTGCTGACCTTAGGCATCAGCCTGCATAACTTCCCCGAGGGCATTGCGACCTTCGTGACGGCCAGCAATAATCTCGAGCTGGGCATGGGGGTCGCGTTAGCCGTTGCACTACACAACATCCCGGAAGGACTGGCGGTAGCCGGACCGGTATATGCCGCCACGGGCTCCAGAAGTAAAGCGGTGTTCTGGGCGGGTCTTTCCGGCATGGCGGAAATCTTCGGCGGCGTGCTGGCCTGGCTGGTGCTGGGCAGCGCGATATCCCCGGTGATGATGGGCGCCGTTATGGCCGCGGTTGCCGGTATCATGATTGCGCTGTCGGTTGATGAGCTTATGCCGCTGGCGAAAGAGCTCGATCCACAAAGCAACCCGAGCTATGGCGTGCTGTGCGGGATGTCAGTGATGGGATTAAGCCTGGTGGTTTTGCAAACGGTGGGCATTGGCTGAGTCAATGCCCCATTATTTCACTTGTCAATTCATTACATGAATTCATCATTAATGATGAATTGAGAACAGGTATTAAATTTAACCTTTAGTCAATTAAGACCATGCGTAAATAGCCTTTTCACAGCATTCGCCCTCATTGCTTTGGCATTAATTTGACGTTAATTCTGCGGGTATCAAACGAAATTTATTCACATCAACAATAAATACACATAAAACCACCATCAAAAGAGATATTACATTGCGAAAAATCCTAAAAAAAGCACATTAAAATACATACATTAAGGAAAACCGTGAATTACCTTTAATTACAATTAACATGCGTAACAGTGAGCAGCATGATAGTTTTTACGCGTTGAATTAATATTAATTCAAGCAAACCCAATCCCATACCAGTTGTCGTATACCTCATATTTAATATTGATCATCTATAAAGGACTATATTCCATGTTTAAAAAAACGCTGCTCGCTGTTGTCACTACCGCTGTTTTTTCTGCGACTGCTTTTAATGCCAGCGCTGAAGATCAGGGCCACGGTATTGTCACCTTCTCCGGTACCGTTATTACCGCCCCTTGCTCTGTGACACCGGAAAGCTCTCAGATTGATGTCGATCTCGGCCAGGTTGCCGATAGCGTACTGAACGGCGGCCAGTACTCTCAGCCTGCAGATTTCTCTATCAAACTGCGCGACTGTATTCTGAGCACAACGGATGATAAAGGCGTGAAAACGACAACGGATAAAGTGAACGTGACCTTCACTTCTGCCAACGTCGACAGCAATGACGCCAGCCTGATGGTAAATACCAAAGAAAGTAACTACGGCGGCGCTACCGGCGTTGGCGTACGTATTATGGACGCAGGTTACAACACCGTAACCCTGGGATCCGCAGTGCCGGTAGTGTTTACCGATACCAACCCGACTCAGAACCTGGACTTCCACGCCCGCATGGAATCTAAAGGTAAAAATGCAACCGAGGGTGATGTTTACGCTCAGGCAAACTACGTCCTGGCTTATAAATAATTATCGCTTTCGCTTAATTTTTATCGATTCAAGCCGGTGATGGATTCACCGGCTTTCCTGGTCTATTTTATTAAAAGAAACGGATTTTATGCGCACTATTATTCATAGCGGTTTAATGCCAGGAAAGTTATTCCTTTTAATAAAGCATACCCTTTGCTCAGTATGTTTTACCGCATCACTATCAATGCCGCTTTATGCAATAGAATTCAATACCGATATGATTGATGCTGAGGACAGGAAAAACATCGATCTCTCGCAATTTGAAAAAAAAGGCTATATTCCTGTCGGCACCTATGTAGCACGCGTACAGATCAACAAAAATACCTTACCAAAAGCCTATCACCTGGAGTGGATAAAAGCTGATAACGAAAGCGGATCTCAGCTTTGCCTCACTAAAGAGCGCCTGGCAGAGTTCGGCTTTGCCGATGCGTTTATTGAACCGCTACAAATGTGGAATCAAAAAGGCTGTCTCGATCTCAGCCATCAGCCAGAGCTGATTATTCGTCTGGATAAAGCGAACATGGTACTGACGTTAACCGTACCCCAGGCATGGATGAAATATCAGGCTAAAAACTGGACGCCGCCGGAGTACTGGGACGACGGTATCGCGGGGCTTATGCTGGATTATAACCTTTACGCCAGCCAGTACACGCCGAGCCACGGCGACAGCAACCAGAGCGTCAACTCATATGGCACACTGGGTTTCAACCTCGGTGCATGGCGCTTACGTAGCGATTATCAGTACGATCAATCGTTTACTGAGCGGAAATCAACGGGTACCAGCAGCAGCCTGCCGCGTACCTATTTATTCCGCCCGATTCCGTCCCTGGCGTCAAAATTCACGATGGGCCAGTACGACCTGAGCTCAGGCCTCTACGATACTTTTCACTTTACCGGCGCCTCTCTGGAAAGTGATGAACAAATGCTGCCGCCGGATTTACGCGGCTATGCGCCGCAAATAAGCGGCATCGCGCAGACCAACGCTAAAGTCACCGTTACGCAAAACAGCCGCACGCTCTATCAAACGACCGTCTCCCCCGGGCCATTCACCATCGCCGATCTGGGCACAACCTTGCAGGGGCAGCTGGATGTAACGATCGAGGAAGAAGACGGACGCAAAAGTACGTTCCAGGTTGGTTCCGCCTCTATCCCTTACCTGACGCGTAAAGGGCAGGTACGTTATAAAAGTTCAGTGGGTAAACCCACATCAACGACCCACAATGATGTGAATAACCCCCTTTTCTGGACCGGGGAGGCTTCCTGGGGCTGGTTGAGTGATGTTTCTCTCTACGGCGGCGCTATCGTCACCGCCGATGACTATCAGGCGGCAACCGGTGGGGTTGGCTTTAACCTTAACCGTTTTGGCTCATTCTCCCTTGATATTACCCGCGCCGAGGCTAATCTACGTAATGACGATCAAGGTAAACAGCGCGGCTTCAGCTATCGCGCTAACTATGCCAAACGTTTTGAAGAAACAAACAGTCAGGTAACCTTCGCGGGTTACCGGTTCTCAGATAAAGAGTACGTCACGATGAGCGAATATATCAGCTCGCGCGATGGCTCCGACTCCAGCTCCAATGAGAAAGAGAGCTATGTGCTCTCCTTTAATCAGTTCGTTGCGCCGCTGGAGCTAAATACCTATCTGAGTGTCACACGTAATACCTACTGGAACAGTGAAACCAATACGAACTACTCGTTTTCTCTGAGCCGGAGCTTTGATATTGGTGCGTTTAAAAATATTTCAGCTTCATTGGCGATGAGCCGCGTGCGCTGGAATGATGATGAAGAGAATCAATATTACTTTTCACTCACCCTGCCGCTGGAAAATAATCGCAATATTATGTACAGCCTGCAGCGCTATGGCGACGACGCAACGACGCAAACGGCAACCTGGTACGATGGTTCAGATCGTAATAACCCGTGGAATATGTCCGTTTCAGGCACAGATAAAGAGTTTGGCGATGGCGAAGCGGCCATGCGCGGATACTATCAGCACTATTCACCCTATGGCCGGTTGAATGTAAACGGTAGCGTGAAGCCAAGCAGCTATCGCTCGCTCAGCGCTGGCTGGAACGGCTCGTTCACGGCAACCCGTTACGGTGCGGCATTACATGATTACAACACTGGCAACAGTTCTCGCGTCATGGTGGATGCGGATGGAATAGCCGGTGTTGAGGTAAACAATCATCGTAGTATGACCAATATGTTTGGTATTTCCGTGGTTCCGTCAGTGGGTAACTACACAACGGCGATGGTGATGGTGAACAACAACAACCTGCCGGATGGCGTGGATGTAACCAACTCGGTAATCCGCACCACGCTGACCGAAGGCGCTATTGGCTATATGCCCCTGAGCGCGACCAAAGGCTATCAGATCATCGGCGTCATCCGCCTGGAAGACGGACGCTATCCACCGCTGGGCGTGACCGTAACAGACAAAGCAACAGGTCGCGATATAGGTTTAGTCGCTGATGACGGCTTTGTATACCTGAGCGGAATACAGGAAAACAGCATCCTGACGCTAAAATGGAACGACAACGTGTGTGATTTGACACCGCCTAACCATAGCAATCTCGATGGTCAGGCCATTATTTTACCATGTAAGCCCGCACATTAATTCAGGATGAATGATGATGAAAATTAAGACATTTGCGAAAGGACTATTCTGTTTGTTGAGTACCAGCTTTGCGGTAAATGCCGCCGTGTCGCCCGACAGAACCCGCATTATTCTTAACCAGTCGGATAAGAGCGTCTCCGTGCGCTTGACCAACCAGAGCACAACGGCCCCTTTCCTTGCCCAATCATGGATTGAGGATAAGGATAATAAAAAATCCCGAAACTATATTACTGCTGTTCCGCCAATGGTGCGCCTCGAGGCGGGTGAGCAAGTACAGGTTCGCCTGATTCCTCAGCCAACGTTGACGCAGCTTCCGGCGGACAGGGAATCGCTGTTTTATTTCAACGTGCGCGAAATTCCGCCGCGCTCGGAACAGAAAAACGTCATGCAAATTGCCATGCAGAGCCGCATTAAAATTTTCTGGCGACCAAAGGCAGTCGAAGTGAAGAACGGGCAGGTGAATCTGACCGGTAAATTCGATATTAGCCGAACGGCCAGCGGGTTAACGTTAAAGAACAACTCCCCCTACTTTATCACCGTGGGTTATATCGGCACGAATGGCAAAACGCTGCTGCCAAAAACATCCAGCATGATGGCTGAACCGTTTGGCCTGGCGTCGCAGGAGATTAAAGACCTGCCGGCTAATTTCCAGGTGGGCTTTATTGGTGATTACGGCGGGCTGAATATGTTTAAAGTCAGCTGTAATTCGGTACAAATGGTATGTCAGTCTGAACCGGCGAAAAGGGGCTAATGATGAAAAAAACATTTATTTTTTTTACTTTGCTGATTTGCCTTTTTTCATCATCATCCTGGGCAATCGATTGTTATCAAAATAACAACGGTGGACAACATCTGGTTACTACAACACTGCCTTCATTTACCGTACCTGCAGACGCACCTGTTGGCAAAAAAATCTGGGAAAGCGGAGATATGACCGTAACCGTTTATTGTGATGAAGCCACCCACAACAACAAAGATCCCAAATCGTCCTGGTCAGAAAACGTTTATGCTTATATTCTCGACAGTTTCCATAACACCGATAGCCTGATTATCAATAATCCTTATCTGGCATTTGGTGTAACCTATAATGGCGTGGATTACGATATACCGAATACAAAAATCAATACCGGAGCATGCCTTGATCAAATGAATGACTTCGATTATTCATATACGCATAAAGCATGTAATGGTCATACAATCCAGAAAAACACGACATTTTCCGCTCGTTTTCGCTTATACGTTAAGCTAAAAGCGATTCCACCTTCACAGATAGAGTATACTTTCCCTGCGGTCACCGTATTAGCCTTCGATGGTTCTGGAGGAATCAACCAGCTGGCGACTGCAAAAAACTTGCACTATGATATTAATGGGCTTTCAAATATTCATTTTTTAGATTGTAGCGTTGATATTAAAATTTACCCCGAATCACAAATTATCGACTTCGGTCAAATATCTGACAATGTTATATTAAAAGAACCAGCCAGGAAGCCATTTAGCATATCCACTATTAAAAATGAAGCGTTGGGATGCACCGAGAAATTTGATGTCAAAACCAGCTTTTATACTAATGATACGCTATACGATAATACTCATCTGGATATGGGAAATGGTCTTCTGATGCGCATTAACGACAAAACAATTAGCAGCGATATCGTGTATAATCAATATCAAAATTTTGCAACCTATAGTCCAGGTAGCGCTACGACGGTAACCCATGACTACATTGCAGAGTTGACGAAGCATCCAACAAAAAGCCTTGTGGAAGGGCCTTTCAGCAAAGATGTCATTATAAAGATTAACTATCAGTAGCTTTCTTCAGGAGCTACTCAACAATAAAGCCGGGATACCCCGGCCTTATCATTTTTTTAGCGCAACGACTGCAATCAGCTGGCTTTACGCTCGTGTTCGCGACGGTAGGCCACTAAATCTTCAATCGTGACCACTTCCATATTGTGCTGCTGAGCAAACTCGATGCACTGCGGCGCACGCGCCATAGAGCCGTCGTCGTTGGTCAGTTCACACAGTACGCCCGCCGGTTTGAGGCCAGCCAGCGTGACCAGATCGATGGTTGCTTCAGTATGGCCGCCGCGGGTCAGAACCCCGCCAGGCTGCGCGCGCAGCGGGAAAACGTGTCCAGGGCGGTTCAGGTCGGACGGCTTCGCGCCATCGGCAATTGCCGCGCGCACGGTGGTCACGCGGTCAGCGGCGGAAACGCCGGTGGTCACGCCTTCAGCGGCTTCGATGGTCACGGTAAAACCGGTACCGTAGGCGCTGGTGTTGTTCTCAACCATCATTGGCAGGTCGAGCTGTTTACGGCGATCTTCCGTCAGGCACAGGCAGACAATGCCGCTACCGTGGCGAATGGTCAGCGCCATCTGCTCAACGGTCATGGTTTCAGCGGCGAAAATCATATCGCCTTCGTTTTCACGGTCTTCATCGTCAAGCACCATCACACCGCGGCCTTCGCGCAGTGCATCCAGAGCACGTTCTACACGTTCAAAAGCGGTACCAAAAGAGGAAAGTAGCGTCTGATTCATGGTAAAAAAACCTCATTAATTGTATGGTTACCAGAATCAGGGCAGTCTTAGGAGCGCCGGTTTAGCGGCAAAAGTCAACGCAAGCGGGTACAAACCCGGCTGAGCCGTTACTCTCTCCCATCCGGACTCTAACCGTCGGCCCCGGAATTACACCGGATCTGCTGACCTTTCTGCATTCGCAGAAAGCGCTCGCGGGCTTTCAACGCTATGGTTGATTTACCGCCGGTGGGGAATTTCGCCCCGCCCTGAGAATAAGCAAAGCAACTATAACGCTATTGACTATCGTCGGCAATGCATAAGCTTCAAACATTTATGGTTTATAGGCGCCGACGATCGCACTACAATGAGCGGATAACCGACCAGAGCAGGAAACCACCATGATTGACCCGAAAAAAATTGAACAAATCGCCCGTCAGGTTCATGAATCAATGCCGAAGGGGCTCCGCGATCTGGGGGAAGACGTGGAGAAAAAAATCCGTCAGGTGCTCCAGTCGCAGTTAACTCGCCTGGACCTGGTAAGCCGCGAAGAGTTCGACGTGCAGACGCAGGTGCTGTTGCGCACGCGTGAAAAGCTGGCGCTTCTGGAGCAGCGTCTTAACGATCTGGAAAACCGTTCGCCGAGCGCGCCGGCAGCGCCGGACGTCGAAGAGAAACCGTAAAACAAGCAACGGGCCGTCAGGCCCGTTGTCGTATCTGTACTGCGGTAAGTAGATTAGTGCTCCAGCTCCGCTTCTGGCGTCATGGTTTTATTCGCCTGGCGGCAGTAAAGTTCATAGCGTTGACAAAACCATTCGCGATGCGCTTCATCCATATTACCAACAATGGCCTGAAGATCGACGGGCTGACCTTGTGCGTTCATTCTGGCGAAGCTCTGGGCCAGAAAATCAAAATTCTTCATTAAATACATATCGTTTTTCTTCATACGCATACTCCTTCAGCCGTTGGTGTTCTGATTGGTCATATGCTTTTTACTGACTTCAGTATTTATCCTTACCTTAGCTTTTTTTGTACGAAAAATGCGCCTCAAATGGCGATTTGTTGAGCCAAATCATTTATGCCGTCATTAAATAAAAAGAGGCCCGCGATTAGGCGATCGCGGGCCTCTTTTGTCCTGTTTCGCAGCGTTATCGCCGGTTACGCCTCGGTTAGCGCGATAATTCCGGACATACCGCCGCTACGGTGCGAAGAGAAAACATTACTGTTTGTTATCTTTCTGGATCTTCTTGATGATGTTGGTCGTCGAGC
This sequence comes from Klebsiella sp. CB_Kp196, assembly GCF_040061575.1. Lineage (NCBI taxonomy): Bacteria > Pseudomonadati > Pseudomonadota > Gammaproteobacteria > Enterobacterales > Enterobacteriaceae > Klebsiella > Klebsiella sp. CB_Kp196. Next base: position 182,589 of record NZ_JBEAFH010000033.1, on the reverse strand, counting down.
AGCCATCTTCAAAGTTGAGCACCAGCACCTCGCCGCCGTTTGCCCAGACTTCTTCGCTACCGGCGATCTGTTCCGGCTTATAGTCGCCGCCTTTCACCAGCAGATCCGGCAGAATTCCGGCAATCAGACGCTGCGGGGTATCCTCTTCAAAAGAGACCACCCAATCGACGGCTTCCAGCGCGCCCAGCACGATCATCCGCTGATCCAGCGGGTTGACCGGGCGAGAGTCGCCTTTCAGACGCCGGGTTGACGCGTCGCTGTTCACCGCAACGATCAGCCGATCGCCCAGCTTGCGCGCGTTAGCCAGGTAGGAAACATGGCCCGCGTGTAAAATGTCGAACACGCCGTTGGTCATCACCACTTTCTCGCCGCGCTTGCGCGCCGCGGCAACCGCCAGCTTCAGCTCTTCTTCGCTCATCACGCCAAAACCGGTCTCGGAGCGCCCGCGCACCGCGTTCTCCAGTTCGATAGGCGAAACGGTAGAGGTACCGAGTTTACCGACCACGACGCCCGCCGCCGCGTTGGCAAAGTAGCAGGCCTCTTCCAGAGTATTGCCGGAGGCCAGCGTCGCCGCCAGCACGCCGATGACCGTATCACCCGCACCGGTAACATCATAGACTTCCTGGGCCTGAGTGGGCATATGCAGCGGCGGTCGCCCCGGCTGCAGCAGCGTCATCCCCTGCTCGGAACGGGTCACCAGCAGCGCCGAGAGGTCAAAATCGGCGATGATTTTCATCCCACGCTCAACGATCTCTTCTTCATCCTTACATTTACCCGCGACCGCCTCAAACTCTGAGAGATTAGGCGTCAGCAGGGTGGCGCCGCGATAGCGTTCAAAATCCGTACCCTTCGGGTCGATAAGCACCGGGACGCCCGCGTCGCGAGCCAGCTTAATCATGGTCTGGACGCTGGTCAGCGCGCCTTTGGCGTAATCAGACAGCACCAGCGCGCCAATGGAGCTCAGCGCCTGCTGAATACGCTCGTGCATCGGCTGCGGATCGACGCCGGAGAAACCCTCTTCAAAATCGAGACGAATCAGCTGCTGGTTGCGCGACAGCACGCGCAGTTTGGTAATCGTCGGATGGGTCGGGACGGACACAAAGTCGCACTTCACGTTGACGTCCGCCAGCGCCTTGCTTAACGCGCGGGCGGCATCGTCAATCCCGGTCAGGCCAACCAGACGAGAGGTCGCGCCGAGCGACGCAATGTTCATCGCCACGTTTGCCGCGCCGCCAGGACGTTCTTCGATATTTTCCACCTTCACCACCGGCACCGGCGCTTCCGGCGAAATACGGCTGGTGGGACCATACCAGTAGCGGTCCAGCATCACATCGCCAACCACCAACACTCCTGCACGTTCAAACTCTGGCAGCGTTACTTTCATTCCTCTCTCCTGCGAGACGCAAACTTTGCGCGCGATAATAGCACACCCGGTTTTTTAGTTAAGCCATCAACCACTTCTGCCAGCTGGCGCTGACCTGTTCACGCTCCTGGCTAAACGCTTCTGGCGCCACGTTCCCCGGCTGCTCCTGCAGCGCCAGGTGATGGAGCGCATCGCGCAGCGTGGTGTAAGCGTGAGTTAACGCCCTCGCCTCTGCCTCGTCCATAATGTCGTTCTGCGCCAGCAGTTCCAGAATACGGACGTTATCGGACCAGCGCGTGAGCTTCGGTTTATCACTGGCATAGCGTAGGACCAGATACTGGGTAATAAATTCAATATCCGTGATACCCCCGGCATCGGCTTTAATATCAAAGCGATCGTGATGCTTATTCCCCAGGTGAGCGCGCATTTTTTCGCGCATTTCCCGCACTTCGGTCTGCAGTTTTTCGCCTTCTCGCGGGGTCGTAAGAATATCCCGACGAATGGCGTCAAAGCGCGCCTGTAGCTCAGGATCGCCATACACTACGCGGGCGCGAACCAGCGCCTGATGCTCCCAGGTCCATGCCTCATTTTGTTGATAATCAGCAAAGGCATCGGCGGTGGTCACCAGCATGCCCGCCGCACCAGAAGGACGTAAGCGAGCGTCCACTTCGTACAGAATGCCCGACGAGGTGCGAGTGCTGAAAAGATGCATGATGCGCTGCGCCAGCCGCAGATAAAACTGACGACCGTCGATTTCGCGCTCGCCGTCGGTCATCACCTCCATCGGACAATCGTGGAGGAACACCAGATCGAGATCGGAACTGTAGCCCAGCTCCCAGCCCCCCAGCTTACCGTAGCCAACCACCGCAAAACCGCGCCCCTGGCGATCGTGCAGGTGCGTCGGCTGCCCGTAGCGGGCCACCATCTGCAGCCAGGCCTGCTGGACCACCGCGTCAATCATCGCCTCCGCCAGCCAGGTTAAGTGATCGCTCACTTTCATCACCGGCAGGGTTCCGGCGATATCGGCCGCGGCGATATGCAGCAGCTGCGCCTGCTTAAACTGGCGCAGCGCCTCCAGCTGCTGCTCTTCATCATCTTCCGGTACGCGCAGCAGATACTGGCGCAGTTCATCGCGATAGGCATCGGTGGCCGTTGGCTGATAAAGCGTATTCGGGTCCAGCAGCTCGTCCAGCAGCAGCGGATGGCGAGCCAGCTGGCTGGCGACCATCGGCGACGCCGCGCACAGGCTAATCAGGTGCTTTAACGCGCCGGGGAATTCGCTCAGCAGCTCCAGATAGGTTGTGCGGGTGACAATCCCGGTGAGCAGCGGCGTAATGCGCGCCAGCGGCACCGGGGCATCCGCGCGCGAGCAGATTTCGCTGAGCAGATGCGGCATGAGCTGGTCGAGTACCTGACGGCCGCGCGGGCCAATCGTGCGCCGGTCCAGCTCTTTACGAAAATCGGCGATCAGCGCCAGCACGCTGCGGCGATCGCTGTCGGCGAGATGCGCCAGCGCCGGGCTGGTATCATCCTCCTGCAGCGCGTCCTGCCACAGTTCGCGCCAGTACTCTTCAAGCTGTTCATCCGGCGACTGGGTTTCATCGTCGCCGATCAATTCATTAAACACGCGCCGCACGTTGGCCATCTGCTCCGCCAGCCGCGCGCTGAGCGTATCCCAGTCGGCAGCCCCCATCCCCCAGGCCAGCCGTGCGCGATTAAGTTCATCCTGCGGCAGGGTTTGCGTCTGCTCGTCGTTGATGCTTTGCAGCAGGTTTTCCAGGCGACGCAAAAACAGATAGGCTTCGCGCAGCCTCTGCGCATCCCCTTCCGGCAGCAGGTGCAGCTCTTCGATGGCGGCCAGCGTCGGCAGCAAAGCCCGCTGTTGCAGCATCGGTTCGCGTCCGCCGCGAATCAGTTGGAAGACCTGGACGATAAACTCCACTTCGCGGATGCCGCCCGCGCCGAGCTTGATATTGTCCTTCAGTCCCCGACGGCGCACCTCACGGGCGATCATTCCCTTCATGTTACGCAGAGACTGAATCACGCTGAAATCAATATAGCGGCGGAAGACAAACGGCCGCAGCATGGCGCGCAGCTCGCTGGCGTAAACGCCATCGTTATCGCCCATGATTCGCGCTTTCACCATCGCGTAGCGCTCCCAGTCGCGCCCCTGCTCCTGGTAATAATCCTCCAGCGCGGCAAAGCTCAGCACCAGCGGGCCGCTGTCGCCAAACGGGCGCAGGCGCATATCCACGCGGTAGACAAAGCCATCCTGGGTGGGCTGATCCAGCACCTTAATCAGGCGCTGCCCGAGGCGGGTAAAAAACTGGGCGTTGTCCAGCTCGCGACGGCCGCCGCGCGTGGCGCCATGCTCCGGCCAGGCGAAAATCAGATCGATGTCGGAGGAGAAATTCAGCTCGCCGCCGCCGAGCTTGCCCATCCCGAGGATCAGCAGCGGCTGCGGCGTACCTTCAGCATTACACGGAGTGCCCCATTCACGGCAGCAGGCGGCGTATAGCCAGTCGCGCGCGGCGACGATTAAGGTCTCCGCCAGCGCGCTTAGCTGCTGCAGGCTGCTCTCTTCGCTGACCAGCGATAGCGCCTGGGCCCAGGCGATACGCACCATGATCCGACGGCGAAACTGGCGCAGCTCGCGCATCAGCGCGGCTTCATCATTAACCTCGGCCAGGCGAACCTGCAGCCATTCGGCATAGTGATGCCACTCCTGCGCCTCGGGGGGCGCACTTTCAAGCTCCGCCAGCCACTGCGGCTGCGCGATCAGACTCTGTTCGACGAAATCGCTAAAGGCCATGACCGATTGCGCCCGATCGCTCAACGTCGATACGGGAAAATCCGCTGGTAGCCGGTCTGCGACCGTCTGCCAGTGCTGCTGTAATTGCGAAGAAAGCGGCATCTTAGGGGCTCCCTGGCCTGAAAATTATCGTTTTCCACTATGCAGCCAGAACGGCTCCGCGGCCAGCGCCTGGCGACGAAAATATTCGATGACGCTGCTGTCGTTATGCGCAATCGCCCGGCGGGTTTCTTGCCAGTTTTCCAGCCACGGCGCGGCAGCGTCGATATAAGCTCCGGATAGCAGCTGAACGGTGTCAATTTCACGGGTCAGGCGCGGAAGCTGATCGACATAACCGTCAGCGGACGGCTGGCGGAAGGCGTTTTTCAGCTCCGCCGCCGCTCTGGAGAGCTGAATATCCGCGAAGCGTTTAAACGAACCGGCAATTTTCTGCTCTCCGGCTGCGTTCAGGAAGGGACGCCAGCCGCGGTTTATCAGCAGATCGGTGAGCGTCAGCTTGGCTCTGACGGTCGCCACGCTGAAAAGCGCCGCCTGGGCGGTTTCGGCCTCCGCCAGCGCCGCCTCAGCTTCGCTCAGACGCTCACGCAGCAGCGTGGTGGCCTTGCGCGGGACAATACCGCCAAACAGCACCAGCGCGTGCCGCACGCGGGCGATAGCGTGCAAAATCTCCGCTTTCGCTTTTGCATTGCCGCGATTGAGGAGTTCATCATGATACAGCCAGTGCGCCAGCGCGCTTTCCAGCGCCGCTTCCAGACCCTGCTCGACGCAGGCCTTCGGCGCGACGCGAAGGATCGTTAACGCGGTCAGCGGACGTTCTTCATTGCCCTGCGCCAGATGATAACCGCGCGCCGCCTTGCTCAGGCTGCCCTGACGCAGTACGCCGGTATCCAGCAGGCGACGGGCAAGGGTCAGAATGTCCTGCGTAGTACCGGACAGCAGTTCCAGCTCCAGTTCACAAATCGGTTCCTGATGCTCGCCGGCTTTAACTTCGCCGCGGTCAAGCGCGATTTCAATTTCGCTGTCGCCTTCTTTGACCACCCATCTTTCACGCTCAAAATCGGTGCTGAAAAGCGGCTGTACGTTCTGTGCGAGCGCCGCCGGCAGTTCCCTCTGCGGCCAGACCTCAGCCGGCAGTTTCTCCAGCGCCAGCTCCGGGGTGTCCAGCGGAATGTTGTATTCCGGACGCTGATGCAGGCCGCCGACGACGCGCCCGGCGATTTTCAGCGTCATTTCATAGCGCCCCTGGTCGCCGCGAATGCGCAGCCCCATGTCGTGGCGGCGCAGCCAGTTATCCGCCGTTTCATAGTAAATATTCAGCAATTGACCCGCTGGCGTATGCTTTGCCTCCAGCGCGTTGAGGTGCTGACGCAGCGCGTCAACGCCATCCTGAGCGACGATAAACTTTAATTCGATTTCTTGAGCCATGACTGAATTCTTCCGCTTATATGCTGTGCCGGGAAATTGCGGCGAACTAACAACGATATTTCTTGTCAGTAAATAGTATTTTGCGGCGAATCGCCATGCAATGCGCATTTTGCCGGGCCACCTCCTGGATGATTCCGATTGTGGCGGAAAACTTTGCGTCGCTTCGGCGATGCCACTACTATCGTTCAACTTTTTATGACCAAACGATGACCTGATGCCAAAATTACGCCTTATTACATTGACTTTGCTGGCGCTGAGCGCCGCCACGGCGGTTCACGCGGAAGAAAAACGTTACGTTTCAGATGAACTGAATACCTGGGTGCGCAGCGGTCCGGGCGATAACTATCGTCTCGTGGGCACCATCAACGCCGGTGAAGAAGTCGCGGTGCTGCAAACCAACGACAGCACGAACTACGCTCAGGTACGCGACAACAGCGGCCGTACCGCCTGGATCCCCTTGAAAGAGCTGAGCAACGAGCCCAGCCTGCGCACCCGCGTGCCGGATCTGGAAAACCAGGTCAAAACCCTGACCGACAAACTCAACAACATCGACACCACCTGGAATCAGCGCACGGCGGACATGCAGAAGAAAGTCGCCGGTAGCGACGCCGTGATAAACGGTCTGAAAGAAGAGAACCAAAAGCTGAAAAATGAGCTGGTTGTCGCGCAGAAAAAGGTAAACGCCGCAAATCTGCAGCTTGATGACAAACAGCGCACCATTATCATGCAGTGGTTTATGTACGGCGGCGGCGTGCTGGGCGTCGGCCTGATCCTCGGACTGGTGTTGCCGCACCTGGTACCGAGCCGCAAACGCAAAGACCGCTGGATGAACTAATTCGTCTTCTCTGCCAGACTTACGTATCATCGTAAGAAAATAAAGACGGGAGAGTGAGGCGTGAAGGTTTATCTGGTCGGTGGTGCAGTACGAGATGCGTTATTAAGGCTACCGGTTAAAGACAAAGATTGGGTCGTGGTTGGCGCCACGCCTCAGCAACTTCTCGACGCGGGCTACCAGCAGGTAGGCCGTGATTTTCCCGTGTTCCTGCATCCGCAAAGCCGCGAAGAGTATGCGCTGGCGCGCACCGAGCGCAAGTCCGGCTCCGGCTACACCGGCTTTACCTGCTATGCCGCCGCTGACGTCACCCTTGAGCAAGACCTGCTGCGCCGCGATCTGACGATCAACGCGCTGGCCCAGGACGTCGACGGCCAGATTATCGATCCCTACGGCGGCCAGGCTGATTTACGCCAGCGCCTGCTGCGTCACGTCTCGCCCGCCTTTAGCGAGGACCCGCTACGCGTCCTGCGCGTGGCGCGTTTTGCCGCCCGCTATGCGCATCTGGGGTTCCGCATCGCCGATGAAACCATGGCGCTGATGCGCGCGATGGCCGAGGCCGGCGAACTGGCGCACCTCACGCCTGAGCGGGTATGGAAAGAGACGGAAAGCGCCCTCTCTACCCGCAATCCGCAGGTCTTCTTCCAGACATTACGCGACTGCCGCGCGCTCAAGGTGCTGTTCCCGGAAGTCGACGCTCTTTATGGCGTACCGGCCCCGGCTAAATGGCACCCGGAAATCGACACTGGCCTGCATACGCTGATGACCGTCACCATGGCGGCGATGCTCTCGCCCGAAGTGGATGTCCGTTTTGCCACCCTATGCCACGACCTCGGGAAAGGGCTGACGCCGAAAGCGCTCTGGCCGCGCCATCATGGTCACGGTCCGGCTGGCGTTAAGCTGGTCGAGCAGCTCTGCGCCCGTTTGCGGGTGCCAAACGAGCTGCGCGACCTGGCAAAACTGGTCGCCGAATTTCACGATCTGATTCATACCCTGCCCATCCTGCAGCCGAAAACGCTGGTCAAGCTGTTCGATAATATCGACGCCTGGCGCAAGCCGCATCGTGTCAGGCAAATCGCGTTAACCAGCGAGGCCGACGTGCGCGGGCGCACCGGCTTTGAAGCCTGCGATTATCCGCAGGGTCGCCTGCTGCTGGAAGCCTGGGACGTTGCCCGGTCGGTTTCAACTAAAGAGGTGGTGACGGAAGGTTTTCAGGGCGTTGAAATTCGTGAAGAGCTGACGCGTCGGCGGATTCAGGCCGTCGCCCGCTGGAAAGAAAAGCGTTGCCCTCAGCCGCGGGACTGAGGGCGGGCGCTTAGAAGAAGACCACGTAGACCGCTGCCGCAACGATAAAACGGTAGATGGCGAACGGGATAAACGAAATACGTTTAATCAGCTGCAGGAAGGTTTTAATCGCAATCAGCGCGACGATAAACGCCGTGATAAAACCGACGGCAAACATCGGAATATCGCCGGCGTTCAGGAAGCCAATGCTCTTGTACATATCCAGTACGGTTGCGCCCATCATCATCGGCACCGCCAGCAGGAACGAGAACTCAGAGGCCGCATAGCGGCTGACGCCCATCAGCATCCCGCCGGAAATCGTCGCCCCGGAACGCGAGAAGCCCGGCCACAGCGCCAGACACTGGAAGCAGCCGATGACGAACGCCTGACGATAGGTCATATCATCAATGCCCACCGCGCGCGGCTGTTTCGGCTTCAGCACCTCCGCCGCGATCAGCAGCACGCCGCCCACAATCAGCGCATACATCACGTTTATCGGGTTAAACAGCGACTTGATGGTATCGTGGAAAATCAGCCCCAGCACCACCGCCGGGATCATCCCCAAAAGAATATGGATAAGCGACAGGCGACCGCTGCCCTGGCCTTCATGTTCGGGTTTTTTGCCAAAATGAATGCCGATAAGACCAAACAGGCGGCGCCAGAACATCACCACAACGGCCAGAATGGAACCAAGCTGAATGACGACTTCAAACGTATTCGCGGTATCGCCTTCAAAACCCAGCAGATGACCGACAATAATCATATGACCAGTACTGGAGACAGGTAAAAATTCTGTCAAACCCTCAACCACACCCAATATTGCCGCTATCAGCAGCGAGTGTATATCGCTCATCCAATTAAACCCTTTAAAAAGTAAAATGAAAAAAACCAGGAACGAAGAACCGAGCTATCAGGCGTGCTTATTTGGCCACAGACAGCGCGCAGAAAAGTGAGCGTACAGGTTGTACGCAAGGATTTCGAGCGCTGTCACAGGGCAAAACGGCAAAGAAAATAGCCTGATGGCCGGATTCTATGACCGGTATAAACGCAATTTGTTTAACGAGTATGACCTGAAAAGTTTTGTTTCAGATTAAGGCCACGTTCAATAATGACGCCGACGTTAGCCGCCCGGGCTACCGCCCCAGGTTTGCTGACTTTAATACGTACCCATGGAGATTGAAACTTTTCCAGCAGCAGGTCGGCAATTTCTTCCGCCACGCGTTCCACCAGCGCAAAACGCCCGCCTTCGACGTGGCTGATTACCAGCTCGCTGATATCAGCATAGCTGAGACAATCGCTGACATCATCGCTGACCGCCGCTTTGCGGTTATCCCACGCCATTTCGATATCGAACACCAGCTTCTGTTCGATGGTCTGTTCCCAGTCGTAAACACCAATTGTGGTGATTACCGAAAGTTGCTCTATAAATACAATATCCATCACGACCTGCCTGCTTTTTGGCTAAACCGGATACCACTTCCGGCCAATTATGCGTATTATCCACAGATGCAAAGACATCCCCTAAATAATTTGCGTTGCAGAAAGACAGCGACGCGGCAAGGCTCCAGGAGCATAGCGTGGCTATGGGTCCCGGCGAGCCAATGCGCGGAAAACGCGCAGTGCGCAGGGGATAAAACGACACTTTCAAAATGGAACAGCTGATGAGTGCAATCGCGCCTGGACTGGTTATCCTCGCCTACCTCTGCGGCTCAATCTCCAGCGCCATTCTCGTTTGCCGCCTCGCTGGCCTTCCCGACCCTCGCGACAGCGGCTCCGGCAATCCAGGGGCGACGAACGTCCTGCGAATTGGCGGCAAGGGCGCAGCCGTAGCGGTGCTTATTTTTGACGTACTGAAAGGCATGCTGCCGGTCTGGGGCGCGTGGGCGTTAGGCCTGACGCCGTTCTGGCTCGGTCTGGTGGCGATCGCCGCCTGCGTGGGCCATATCTGGCCGGTATTTTTTAACTTTCGCGGCGGTAAAGGCGTGGCCACCGCTTTCGGCGCCATTGCTCCTATCGGCTGGGATCTCACCGGCGTGATGGCCGGAACCTGGCTGCTGACGATTCTGCTCAGCGGCTACTCCTCGCTGGGGGCTATCGTGAGCGCGCTGATTGCGCCGTTCTATGTCTGGTGGTTCAAACCGCAGTACACTTTCCCGGTTTCGATGCTGTCATGCCTGATTCTGCTGCGCCATCACGACAACATACAGCGTCTGTGGCGTCGTCAGGAAACCCGCATCTGGACCCGGCTCAAAAAGAAGAAAAAAACGCCGGAGCAGAAATAACCTTTGCTGCGCCGCAACTTCGCGGCAAGTAAGCCCCAGGTGATTAAGGTGAACCAACGCGGCCGCGGCTCGAAGCATGACGGGCATAAGCTTTTCATATGACCGGGATGATTGGCCCCCGATCAATACTCTTCGCTGCTGTTTTATCTTGATTTTGCAGGGGCGCGACATTGCACGGCACCGTGTTACCACAGAATAAAAAAGGCTGGCAGGCCTCGCTGGACCTCCAGTTTCAATTTCTCGGCGGGAAAACCACGCTCGCCTCCCGTCGTCATGTCGGTCCCCTCACCGTTCAGCGCCCGTTTTATCCCGAAGAAGAGACCTGTCACCTCTATCTGCTTCATCCGCCCGGCGGTATCGTCGGCGGCGATGAGCTCACCATTAGCGCGACGATGGATCCCGGGTGCCACACGCTGATCACCATGCCCGGCGCCAGCAAGTTCTATCGCAGCAGCGGCGCGCAGGCGCGTCTTCAGCAAACCCTGACGCTGGCCGAAAACTCAACGCTCGAGTGGCTGCCGCAGGACGCGATCTTCTTTCCCGGCGCCAACGCCGCTTTGTCTACCGCCTTTCATCTCGCCGCCTCCAGCACGCTGCTGGCGTGGGACCTGCTGTGCCTTGGCCGGCCGGTCATCGGCGAAGCCTTTAGCCACGGCGCGCTCGCCAATCGCCTGGAGGTGTGGGTCGGCGGCTCTCCGCTGCTGATTGAGCGCCTGAGCCTGGCCGATGGACAGCTGGCCTGCGTCGCGCAGCAGCCGTGGGTGGGAACGATGCTGTTCTACCCGGCGAACGAAACGCTGCTCGAAGGCGTACGCGAAAAACTTACGCCGCTGGCAAACTACGCCGGCGCGACGCTCACCGACGGTCTGCTGACGGTACGCTTTCTAAGTGACGATAATCTGCTTTGCCAGCGGGCGATGCGCGATATCTGGCAATTTATGCGCCCGCACCTGACCGGCAAATCTCCGGTACTCCCCCGAATCTGGCTGACTTAAGAGAACGCTATGGAACTGACACCCAGAGAAAAAGACAAGCTGTTGCTGTTTACCGCCGCGCTGGTGGCGGAGCGTCGCCTGGCCCGCGGTCTGAAGCTCAACTATCCCGAATCCGTGGCCCTGATTAGCGCCTTTATTATGGAAGGCGCGCGCGACGGCAGAAGCGTCGCGGCGCTGATGGAAGAAGGACGCCACGTCCTGAGCCGCGACCAGGTCATGGAAGGCGTGCCGGAAATGATCCCCGATATCCAGGTCGAAGCCACCTTCCCGGACGGCTCGAAGCTGGTTACCGTCCATAACCCGATAATCTGAGGTAGCGCGATGATCCCAGGAGAATATCAGGTAAAACCCGGCCAGATAGCGATTAACGTCGGCCGCGCCACCTGCTGCATTATCGTTGAAAATCACGGCGACCGGCCGATTCAGGTCGGCTCGCATTACCACTTCGCCGAGGTCAACCCGGCGCTGAAGTTCGATCGCCAGCAGGCGACCGGCTATCGCCTGAATATCGCCGCCGGCACCGCAGTGCGCTTCGAACCTGGCCAAAAGCGCGAGGTGGAGCTGGTGGCGCTGGCCGGAACCCGCGCGGTGTACGGTTTCCGCGGAGACGTTATGGGCGCGCTGGAGGCAAACGATGAGTGACATTTCACGTCAGGCCTATGCCGACATGTTCGGCCCCACCACCGGCGATAAAGTTCGCCTGGCGGACACCGAGCTGTGGATCGAGGTCGAAGATGATTTGACCACCTACGGCGAAGAGGTCAAATTCGGCGGTGGCAAAGTGATCCGCGACGGTATGGGCCAGGGACAGATGCTTTCCGCCGGATGTGTGGATCTGGTGCTGACAAATGCCCTGATCGTCGATTACTGGGGGATCGTCAAAGCCGACATCGGCGTCAAAGACGGGCGGATCTTCGCGATCGGCAAAGCCGGTAACCCGGATATTCAGCCCAACGTCACGATCCCGATCGGCGCGGCCACGGAAATTATTGCGGCGGAAGGCAAGATCGTCACCGCCGGCGGCGTCGATACGCATATTCACTGGATCTGTCCGCAGCAGGCGGAAGAGGCGCTGGTCTCCGGCGTCACCACCATGATCGGCGGCGGGACCGGCCCGGCGGCGGGCACCAACGCCACGACCTGCACGCCCGGGCCGTGGTACATCTCGCGGATGCTGCAGGCCGCGGACAGCCTGCCGGTCAATATTGGCCTGCTGGGTAAAGGCAATGGTTCGAATCCGGATGCGCTGCGTGAGCAGGTCGCGGCCGGGGTTATCGGCCTGAAAATTCACGAAGACTGGGGCGCGACCCCGGCGGCAATCGACTGCGCGCTGACGGTGGCCGACGAAATGGACGTGCAGGTCGCGCTGCACAGCGACACCCTCAATGAGTCCGGATTCGTTGAGGATACCCTGGCGGCCATCGGCGGGCGCACTATCCATACTTTCCATACCGAAGGGGCGGGCGGCGGCCATGCGCCGGATATTATTACCGCCTGCGCGCACCCCAATATTCTGCCCTCGTCAACCAACCCGACGCTGCCCTATACCGTCAACACCATTGACGAACATCTGGATATGCTGATGGTTTGCCATCATCTCGACCCGGATATCGCCGAGGACGTGGCGTTTGCCGAATCGCGCATTCGGCGGGAAACCATTGCCGCGGAAGACGTCCTGCACGATCTGGGCGCCTTCTCCCTCACCTCGTCTGATTCACAGGCGATGGGGCGCGTCGGCGAAGTGGTGTTGCGCACCTGGCAGGTGGCGCACCGGATGAAGGTCCAGCGCGGCCCGCTGGCGGAAGAGAGCGGCGATAACGACAACTTCCGCGTGAAGCGCTATATCGCCAAATACACCATTAATCCGGCGTTAACCCACGGTATCGCCCATGAAGTCGGTTCGATTGAAGTGGGGAAACTGGCGGATCTGGTGCTGTGGTCCCCGGCGTTCTTCGGCGTGAAGCCGGCGACGATCGTCAAAGGCGGTATGATCGCGATGGCGCCGATGGGCGACATCAACGCCTCTATCCCGACGCCGCAGCCGGTGCACTATCGCCCGATGTTCGGCGCGCTGGGCAGCGCTCGCCACCGCTGCCGTTTGACCTTTCTGTCGCAGGCGGCGGCGGAAAACGGCGTCGCTGAACGGCTGAACCTGCGCAGCGCGACGGCGGTGGTTAAAGGCTGCCGCACGGTACAAAAAGGCGATATGCACCACAACGGCCTGCTGCCCACTATTACCGTGGATTCGCAAACCTACGAGGTGCGCATCGACGGCGAACTGATAACCAGCGAACCGGCGGACGTGTTACCGATGGCGCAACGTTATTTCCTGTTTTAAGGAGCGCAAATGCTTTATTTGACCCAACGGGTGGAGACCCCGGCGCAGGCCACGGCCAGCGTTACCCTGCCGATTGACGTGCGGGTAAAAAGCCGCATTAAAGTCACGCTTAACGATGGCCGTCAGGCGGGCCTGCTGCTGCCGCGCGGTCTGCTGCTGCGCGGCGGCGACATTCTCAGTAACGAAAACGGTAGCGAATTCATTGAAGTGATCGCCGCTGATGAAGCCGTTTCGGTCGTACGCTGCGATGACCCCTTTATGCTGGCGAAGGCCTGCTATCACCTTGGCAATCGCCACGTGCCGCTACAGATTATGCCCGGCGAGCTGCGCTATCATCACGATCACGTCCTGGACGATATGCTGCGCCAGTTTGGCCTGGCCGTGGATTTCGCGCATCTGCCGTTTGAACCGGAAGCCGGCGCCTACGCCAGCGAATCGCACGGCCATCACCACCACCATCACGATCGTGAGCACAGCCACTAAATGCCGACGCCGGAAAAACGTCTGCGCTTGATGCAGCTTGCCAGCAGCAGCCTCCCGGTTGGCGGCTACAGCTGGTCCCAGGGGCTGGAGTGGGCGGTGGAAGCGGGCTGGGTAGCGGATACCGCCGCCTTTGAGCGCTGGCAGCTGCGCCAAATGGAGCAGAGCTTTTTTACCGTCGACCTGCCGCTGTTTGCCCGCCTCTACCGGGCCTGCGAAGCGGGCGATCTGGCCTGCGCCCGGCGCTGGACCGCTTATCTGCTCGCCTGCCGGGAAACCCGCGAGCTGCGCGATGAAGAGCGCAACCGCGGCGCGGCCTTCACCCGGCTGCTGGCCGACTGGCAGCCGGACTGCCCGCCCGAGTGGCGCAAGCTGTGCCAGCAAAGTCAGCTAACCGGCATGGCGTGGCTCGGCGTACTCTGGCAAATCGCCATTCCTGACCTGGCCCTGAGCCTTGGCTATAGCTGGATTGAAAGCGCGGTGATGGCGGGCGTCAAGCTGGTGCCCTTTGGCCAGCAGGCGGCCCAGCAGTTGATTCTCCGCCTGTGCGACCGCTACGCGGCGGACATGGACAGCGCCCTGGCGACCCCGGACGACGCCATCGGTTCGGCGACGCCGCTTGCGGCTATCGCTTCCGCCCGGCACGAAACCCAGTATTCTCGATTATTCCGTTCTTAGGAGAAGGTATGAACATGATTAAGCAACCGCTGCGCGTCGGCGTCGGCGGCCCGGTCGGCTCCGGAAAAACCGCGCTGCTGGAAGCCCTCTGCAAAGCCATGCGCGACACCTGGCAGCTGGCGGTGGTGACCAACGATATCTACACCAAAGAAGATCAGCGCATTCTCACCGAGGCTGGCGCCCTGGAGCCTGAACGAATTGTCGGCGTCGAAACCGGCGGCTGCCCGCATACCGCTATTCGGGAAGATGCGTCGATGAACCTTGCCGCGGTGGAAGCGCTGAGCGAGAAATTCGGCAATCTCGATCTCATCTTTGTAGAAAGCGGCGGCGATAATCTGAGCGCCACCTTCAGCCCGGAGCTGGCGGATCTCACCATCTACGTCATCGACGTGGCGGAAGGGGAAAAAATCCCGCGCAAAGGCGGACCGGGGATCACCAAATCCGACTTCCTGGTGATCAACAAAACCGATCTTGCACCGTACGTGGGCGCGTCTCTGGAAGTGATGGAGCGCGATACCCTGCGCATGCGCGGCGAACGCCCGTGGAGCTTCACCAACCTGAAAAGCGGCGACGGCCTGCAAAATATCATCGCCTTTATCGAAGACAAAGGCATGCTCGGCAAGTAACCCCTGCACCATCCCGGCGCAGAGGTGTCGGGATGGTGCATACCCTGCCCTCTCTTTAGCCATCCCCTTCATGAAGCCCTGATAGCGCCTGCCCTGCGATGTGGCATAAGGTTTGCTAATTCCAGTCATGCCTAACCATTAAGGAATGACTATGTCATCACTGGATATAAAAACTGATTTACCTGCGCAAACCAGTGCCTCCGGCTCCAAAGAAACGCTGGAAGATTATACCCTTCGCTATGCTCCGCTGAGCTTTCGCCGCTGGGGACCGGGGGTTGTCGCGGTGACCGCATTGGGCGGCATCGCCTATCTGGCTGACTTTTCTATCGGCGCCAGCATCGGCATGGCCTGGGGCACCACCAATGCGATTTACGCGATCCTGCTGGCGGCGCTGGTTATTTTTCTTACCGGTATTCCGCTGGCGATTACCGCCGCGCGCTATAATATCGACCTCGACCTGATCACCCGCAGCGCCGGTTTCGGCTACTTTGGTTCGGTGATCACCAGCATTATCTTCGCCGGATTTACCTTTATCTTCTTCGCGCTTGAAGGCTCGATCATGGCGCAGGGGCTGCTGGTGGGCCTGGGGATCCCGCTGTGGATGGGCTACCTCATCGCCACGCTGATGGTCTTGCCGCTGGTGGTCTACGGCATGAAGGCGCTGACTCGCCTTCAGGTCTGGACGACACCGCTGTGGCTGGTCCTGATGGTGGTTCCGGTGGCGTGGCTTATCGCCAAAGACCCGGATCTGGTGGACGGCTTTATGAACTTCGCCGGTAAAAACAACGCCTCAACGGTAGATTTAACCGCCATTATGCTCGGCGCGGGGGTCTGCCTGTCGCTGATCATGCAGATTGGCGAGCAGATCGACTATCTGCGCTTTATGCCGCCGAAGACCGCGGAAAACAGCAAAAGCTGGTGGCTGGCGGTGTTCTCCGCCGGCCCGGGCTGGGTCGTATTAGGCGCGATTAAACAGATTATCGGCGCTTTCCTCGGCTTCTATCTGCTGACCCGCTTCCCGGCGGTGCACAACACCGAACCGGTGCAACAGTTCGTCAGCGTCTTCGATAACCTGGTTCCCGGCTGGCTGGCGCTCACCCTCGCGGTGGTGCTGGTGGTTATCTCGCAGATTAAAATTAACGTCACCAACGCCTATTCCGGCTCGCTGGCGTGGACCAGCGCCTGGACGCGTACCACCAAACGTTATCCGGGGCGGATTATTTTCGTCATCGTCAACCTGACGATTGCCCTTGCCCTGATGGAAGGCGACATGTTTAGCGCTCTGGCGTGGATCCTCGGCTTCTATTCTAACTTTGCCATCGCCTGGGTGGTGGTGGTCGCCACCGACATCACCGTCAACAAAGGGGTGCTGAAGCTGGCGCCGGCGCAGCCGGAGTATCGCCGCGGGATGATCTACAACGTCAACCCGGTAGGCGTGGTCTCTTTTGCCCTCGCGGCAGGCCTTTCGATTAGCGCCTTCTTCGGCCTGCTGGGCGAAACGCTGGCGCCGTTCTCGCCGCTGATTGCGCTGGCGGTGGCTTTCGTGATGACGCCGGTCATGGGGATCGCCACCCGCGGGCGCTATTACATTAAACAGCACGATGATGGTATCGCCGAGCCGCGCTACGATGCGCAGGGTAACGCGTCGATCACCGTTTACCGCTGCCTGAGCTGCCGGGAAGAGTACGAACGTCCTGACGTGATGCATTCGCACAAGCACCAGGGGGCGATTTGCTCGCTGTGTAAGAGTATGGAATAAGTCGCGAAGGCAGGCCGACAGGACGTCGGCCTGTGAAATATCAGACGTTATGCCGCCGGAAGCTCGGCCAGCGGCCAGCGCGGACGAACGGTGACGCCGAGCTCCGCTTTAGCGCCGGAGCGCAGACGGACCATCCCCGCATAGGCAATCATCGCGCCGTTATCGGTACAGAATTCAGGACGAGCGTAGAAGACTTCACCGCCGCGCTTTTTCATCATTTCCGCCAGCTTTGCGCGCAGCGTACGGTTCGCGCTGACGCCCCCCGCCATCACCAGCCGTTTAAAGCCGGTTTGATCCAGCGCGCGGCGGCACTTAATCATCAGCGTATCCACGACCGCATCTTCGAAAGCGCGGGCGATATCGGCGCGGGTTTGATCGTCATCGCCGTTGCTGCGAATGGTGTTCGCGGCAAAGGTCTTGAGGCCAGAAAAGCTGAAATCCAGCCCGGGGCGGTCGGTCATCGGGCGCGGGAAGACAAAGCGCCCTTCGGTGCCCTGGGAGGCCATCTTCGACAGCATCGGGCCGCCGGGATAATCCAGCCCCAGCAGTTTCGCTGTCTTATCGAAGGCTTCGCCCGCCGCGTCGTCAATCGATTCGCCCAGCAGTTCATACTGGCCAATGCCGGTGACGCTGATCAGCTGGGTATGGCCGCCGGAAACCAGCAGCGCGACAAAAGGATACTGCGGCGGATTATCTTCCAGCATCGGGGCCAGCAGGTGCCCTTCCATATGGTGTACCGGGATCGCCGGCACGTTCCAGGCGAACGCCAGCGAACGGCCAACCGTTGCGCCGACCAACAGCGCGCCCACCAGGCCGGGGCCCGCCGTATACGCAACGGCATCGATATCCTTTGCCGTCAGCCCGGCTTCCTTGAGCGCCGCCTGAATCAGGGGGACGGTTTTACGTACGTGGTCGCGCGAGGCCAGCTCGGGCACCACGCCGCCGTAGTCAGCGTGCAATTTCACCTGACTATACAGCTGGTTGGCTAACAGACCTTTTTCGTCGTCATAAATGGCGATGCCGGTTTCATCGCAGGATGTTTCAATTCCCAGTACACGCATGGCTAGTTTTACCTCGTTTCAATACCGCGCAGTGTAGGACCAATGCGGGTTGATGTATACCCTAAGAATTTCAGGTCGCGGGAAGGCGGCGACGCAGCGCATCCCCCGGAGCGTACGGAAAGTACGTGACTGGGGTAAGCGAGAAAAGCCAACGCTCCTGCGGGCTGAAAGACGACGGGTATAAAACTTTCCTCACCCCTGGCGTTCACTTCGTGTATACTCCCTGTCCTTATAAAAGTCCCTTTCAAAAATCGCGTCGGTGCTTTACAAAGCAGCAGCAATTGCAGTAAAATTCCGCACCATTTTGAAATAAGCTGGCGCTGATGCCAGCGGCAAACCGAATTTATCAAAGGTGAGAGTTACATGCCGGTAATTAAAGTACGTGAAAACGAGCCGTTCGACGTAGCGCTGCGTCGCTTCAAACGTTCATGCGAAAAAGCAGGTGTTCTGGCGGAAGTTCGTCGTCGTGAGTTCTATGAAAAACCGACTACCGAACGTAAACGCGCTAAAGCTTCCGCAGTGAAACGTCACGCGAAGAAACTGGCTCGCGAAAACGCACGCCGCACTCGTCTGTACTAATCTGTTGGGAGCCACGCTCTCAATTCAGACCGAGTTGTAGTTGTAAGGCCGTGCTTCCGAAAGGAATGCGCGGCTTATTTTCGTTTATGCATTAGCATATACACTCAATCATTCAAGATGCATCAAGGCGGCAAGGGAGTGAGTCCCCGGAGCTTACCGAAGTAAGTGACAGGGTGAACGAGCGAAGCCAACGCAGAGGCAGCTTGAAGGGTAACGTGTATAAAACGGGGCATATGGCTGGACGAATTCCACGAGTATTTATCAATGACCTGCTGGCGCGCACCGATATCGTCGATCTGATCGATGCCCGGGTAAAGCTGAAAAAGCAGGGCAAAAATTTTCACGCGTGCTGTCCGTTCCATAACGAAAAAACCCCCTCTTTCACCGTCAACGGTGAAAAACAGTTTTACCACTGCTTCGGCTGCGGTGCGCACGGCAACGCTATCGACTTCCTGATGAACTACGACAAGCTCGAGTTCGTGGAAACCGTCGAAGAGCTGGCTGCCATGCATAATTTAGACGTGCCGTATGAAGCAGGTAGCGGACCCAGCCAGATTGAGCGCCATCAGCGGCAAAATCTCTATCAGCTGATGGATGGTCTGAACACGTTTTATCAACAGTCTCTGATGCAACCCGCCGCCGGCCCCGCGCGCCAGTATCTGGAAAAACGCGGCTTAAGCAGCGAGGTGATTACGCGCTTCGCGATTGGCTACGCCCCTCCCGGTTGGGACAACGTTTTAAAACGTTTTGGCGGTAATCAAGAAAACCGCCAGTCGCTGATTGATGCGGGCATGCTGGTCACTAACGATCAGGGACGCAGTTACGACCGCTTCCGCGAACGGGTGATGTTCCCCATCCGCGATAAGCGAGGCCGGGTGATTGGTTTTGGTGGTCGCGTGCTGGGTGACGCCATGCCGAAGTATCTGAACTCCCCGGAGACCGATATTTTCCATAAAGGCCGCCAGCTGTACGGTCTTTATGAAGCGCAGCAGGATAACGCTGAACCGCCCCGCCTGCTGGTGGTCGAAGGTTATATGGACGTGGTGGCCCTGGCGCAGTTCGGCATTAACTATGCCGTTGCATCGCTGGGGACGTCGACGACCGCTGACCATATTCAGCTGTTGTTCCGGGTCACCAATCAGGTGGTTTGCTGCTACGACGGCGACCGGGCCGGCCGCGATGCCGCCTGGCGCGCGCTGGAAACGGCGCTGCCGTATATGACCGACGGGCGCCAGCTGCGCTTTATGTTTCTGCCGGATGGCGAAGACCCGGATACGCTGGTGCGCAAAGAAGGGAAAGCCGCATTTGAAGCGCGGATGGAGCAGGCTCAACCGCTCTCCACGTTTTTGTTCAACAGCCTGCTACCGCAGGTGGATTTGAGCACCCCGGACGGCCGCGCGCAGCTGAGTACCTTAGCGCTGCCGCTGATAACGCAGGTGCCGGGTGAAACGCTGCGCATTTACCTGCGCCAGGAGTTAGGCAATAAGCTGGGGATTTTAGATGATGCGCAGCTTGAACGTTTAATGCCAAAACAGTCTGAAAATGGCATCCAGCGCCCTGCTCCGCAGCTAAAACGCACGACCATGCGTATACTGATAGGGTTACTGGTACAAAACCCGGATCTGGCGCCGCTGGTACCGCCCCTGGAAGGGCTGGACCCGCGTAAAATGCCGGGGCTTGGGTTGTTCAACGAACTGGTTAAAACCTGTTTGGCACAGCCGGGCCTGACCACCGGGCTGCTGTTAGAGCAGTATCGCGGCACAAATGAGGCCGCAACCCTTGAAAAACTGTCGATGTGGGACGATATAGCAGATAAGGATATTGCTGAAAAAACCTTCACCGACTCGCTCAACCATATGTTTGATTCACTGCTGGAGCTGCGGCAAGAAGAGTTGATAGCTCGCGACCGCACGCACGGCTTAAGCAGTGAAGAGCGCCGGGAACTCTGGACCATCAGCCAGGAACTGGCCAAAAAATAAACGAAAGACAAACTCATTCAAGTTGTATCAAGGCAGCAAGAGAACGAATCCCCGGGAGTGCGCACAAGCACATGACCAGGATGAGAGAACGTAGCTAACGCAGAGACAACTTGAAAGATAACGCATTGAACGGCTTAAGTGCCGAATATCGTTCGGGAAGACCCCGACAGCCGCTCGAGGCGCAGCGGCAATAATATAAGTACGCCCTCGCTTTAAATGTTGGCAGTTCGCCTGCTTACACCAATCAAACGAATTAAGTGTGGATACCGTCTTATGGAGCAAAACCCGCAGTCACAGCTGAAGCTTCTTGTCCAACGTGGTAAGGAGCAAGGCTATCTGACCTATGCCGAGGTCAATGACCATCTGCCGGAAGATATCGTCGACTCCGACCAGATCGAAGACATCATCCAAATGATCAACGACATGGGCATTCAGGTGATGGAAGAAGCACCGGATGCCGATGATCTTTTGCTTGCTGAAACGAACAACAATACTGACGAAGATGCGGAAGAAGCTGCGGCGCAGGTTCTCTCCAGCGTTGAGTCTGAAATCGGACGCACAACCGACCCGGTGCGCATGTACATGCGTGAAATGGGTACCGTCGAACTGCTGACGCGCGAAGGCGAAATCGACATCGCTAAACGTATCGAAGACGGCATTAACCAGGTTCAGTGCTCGGTGGCTGAATACCCTGAAGCGATCACCTATCTGCTGGAGCAGTACGATCGCGTTGAAGCGGAAGAAGCGCGTCTGTCCGATCTGATCACCGGTTTTGTCGACCCGAACGCCGAAGAAGATATGGCGCCAACGGCGACGCACGTCGGTTCTGAACTCTCTCAGGAAGAGATGGATGACGACGAAGACGAAGATGAAGAAGAAGACGACGACAGCAGCGATGACGACAACAGCATCGACCCCGAGCTGGCGCGCGAGAAATTCGCCGAGCTGCGTACGCAGTACGAACTGACCCGCGACACCATCAAAGCGAAAGGTCGTAGCCACGCCGCAGCGCAGGAAGAGATCCTCAAGCTGTCCGAAGTGTTCAAACAGTTCCGTCTGGTACCGAAGCAGTTCGATTACCTGGTTAACAGCATGCGTATCATGATGGATCGCGTTCGTACTCAAGAACGTATCATCATGAAGCTGTGCGTTGAGCAGTGCAAAATGCCGAAGAAAAACTTCATCACTCTGTTCACCGGCAACGAAACCAGCGAAACCTGGTTCAATGCGGCCATCGCCATGAACAAGCCGTGGTCAGAGAAGCTGCTTGACGTGAAAGAAGACGTTCAGCGCGGCCTGATGAAACTGCAGCAGATTGAACAAGAGACCGGCCTGACCATCGAGCAGGTAAAAGATATCAACCGTCGTATGTCCATCGGTGAAGCGAAAGCGCGCCGTGCGAAGAAAGAGATGGTTGAAGCGAACCTGCGTCTGGTTATCTCGATCGCCAAGAAATACACCAACCGCGGTCTGCAGTTCCTCGATCTGATCCAGGAAGGCAACATCGGTCTGATGAAGGCGGTTGATAAGTTTGAATACCGCCGCGGCTACAAGTTCTCCACCTACGCAACCTGGTGGATCCGTCAGGCGATCACCCGCTCTATCGCAGACCAGGCGCGCACCATCCGTATTCCGGTGCATATGATTGAGACTATCAACAAGCTCAACCGTATTTCCCGCCAGATGCTGCAGGAGATGGGTCGCGAGCCGACGCCGGAAGAACTGGCAGAACGCATGCTGATGCCGGAAGACAAAATTCGTAAGGTGCTGAAAATCGCCAAAGAGCCTATCTCCATGGAAACGCCGATTGGCGACGATGAAGATTCGCATCTGGGAGATTTTATCGAGGATAACACCCTCGAGCTGCCGCTGGACTCTGCCACCACCGAGAGCCTGCGCGCCGCCACCCACGACGTTCTGGCTGGCCTGACCGCCCGTGAAGCGAAAGTCCTGCGTATGCGCTTTGGTATCGACATGAATACCGATCACACGCTGGAAGAAGTGGGTAAACAGTTTGACGTAACCCGCGAACGTATTCGTCAGATCGAAGCGAAGGCGCTGCGTAAACTGCGCCATCCGAGCCGTTCTGAAGTGCTGCGTAGCTTCCTCGACGATTAATTATCGCCGCGTCCCCTGAAAAGCCAGTCACATGACTGGCTTTTTTTATGTCTAAGCAGAAACTATTTATTTAATAAATATTAAAACCCCAATATAAAACCCATCAATATATATCCAGGTCTTATTCTTATTATTTATTTATGTGCCATTAAACCGCTGGACTCATAGTTTTACAATTGTACTATTGGTTGGTTGATGGGGCGTATTTACGCCTAAAACCGCAGGCAAATCATAGGGAAATGAAATGAATAGCAAGCGTAAAATTCAGCTGGCTGATTTTAATAGAACGGTTATTTTAACCACCGCTAATACATTATTTCTAAGCCGTGGAATAGAAAGTACCACCATGGATGAGATCGCACATGAAGCCGGTTTTAGTAAAACCACGCTTTATACCTATTTCGACAATAAAAAGGATATTCTGGATCATCTTATCCTGGAGGTAATGGCGCGTTTCTATCAGGAGCTCATACCAATCGCCAATCGGCAAAATTCATTTCGCGAATTTTATCGCGAGCTGTGCCATGCGCTGATGGCTCTCCACGAAACAAGCCTTGCCTACTTTTCCGCGATAGCCGGGAAGATCGCCTGTTCTGAAAAAATCACTAAAAACAATAAGGCGTTGAAAAATATCGCAATGACTGGAGAACAGATCCACCAGATTATCGCAAAGCGAATCACAGACGCCGCCGAAAAAAAAGAGATTGGATTAAATGCTCCCGTCGCAGACGTCATGATGCTGTTCTGGCTCTGCCTGACCGGGCTAGTGGAAAAGTCCTCGTACAGAGAAGAATGTCTTTTACGTCACCTTGAGAAAGACCGTAAAACCTTTCTCGACTTCGCTTTTGACGCCCTCTTATTCATGATAGAAAAAGGGAATATTAGCGATTGCGAAAAAGCTGACTAAAGCCGCAGGCTTAAGCCAGCCGCCGATGACCGGGGTGAAAGCCGTAACCCCATTGTCGTCGGAAATGCATTAAAGCCCTCGCGTGGCCAGCGCCTCGTCAAGCTCCCGGTAGGCCTCCACCAGTTTATCCAGCGTCGCCCGGTTGAGGCCGCTGGGATTCGGCAGCACCCACACTTCCGTCGCCCCAATGGTCACCTGCTGCTTGCCCCATTTTACGCCGCGCACCTGAAACGCTTTCTCGAAGGCCTGTTTACCCAGGATCGCCAGCGCGCGCGGCTGATACTCTTCCATTTTTCTGACCAGTTCACGACCACCGTCGCGGAGCTCCAGCAGCTCAACCTCGCTGGCCTGCACCGTCGGGCGTTCGACTAGCATCGTGATCCCGCAGCGGGTATCCAGCAGCTGGAGTTCCTCCTCGGGTTTCAGAAGACGGTCGGTAAAGCCGGCCTGGTGAATCACTTTCCAGAAGCGATTGCCCGGATGGGCGAAATGAAAACCGGTATGGGCGGAAGACTTCCCCGGATTGATACCGCAAAAGACCACCCGCAGGTCCGGCGCCAGAATATCGTTAATCATGTTTTCCCCAGCTCAATGCCTAAAAGGTAATTATAAAGGATTGAAAATGCGTTGTTTATAAAAACAGCAGGCGTGATTTTTAGGCTGGATTGCGGGGAACAGTTACTTTATAATCCCTCGCCACGGCCCCTTAGCTCAGTGGTTAGAGCAGGCGACTCATAATCGCTTGGTCGCTGGTTCAAGTCCAGCAGGGGCCACCAGATACAGCAAGGGCTGACGAAAAATCGTCGGCCCTTTTGCATTGTGCGGCCCCCTCGGGGCGCCGCAGCTTAACGTGAGGTTCGCGACAGGCGGCTTACACCAGCGCCTGCAGCTGTTCGCGCATATAGACGGTGAAGAATTCCGGGTTTTTAATGACGATCCGGTTACCGGAGGCAATTTTTTCCGCCCAGCCGGCCACTTTTTCCGTGAACCCGGCATCCCATCCCTCCTTTTCACCCCGGGCCATGACGTCGGCAGGATTTGCCGGTACGCCTAGTTCATGCAAATACTTCAAAATTCCCTTAGCGGTACTTTCATCCATAGTATTCGGCACCGACAACGATGTGTTCATACCACCAATAAAATCCAGGGCTTTATCGATTGCTGTTGGCATACTCTTATCCTTAAAATTAACCACGTAATGAACATGATGACACTATGGACCCATCTTCGCCGGGATATCAAAGAGATCGTTGCCTTTCTTTGATTCAGACCGCAGCTAAACGCTTGCGTGGTGCTTTTCTGCTCGACTATTCCGTACTACTCCCCACAGGAAACTACTCCATACGTCCGCGCTTAAACTGGCCGGCATCGATATCGTACTGTTTCATTTTTCGCCACAGCGTGGTGCGGCCAATATTCAGCAGCTGCGCCATCTCCTGCACACGCCCGCTGGTCACGCGGGCGGCATGGATAATCGCTTCTTTCTCAATGGCGCTAAAGGTCAGGCTGGCGGGCAGCAGCGAGGAGCCCGCGTCGGCGCCGGGCCGCTCGGCAAACAGATATTCCGGCAAATTACTCAGCCGGATATGGCCGTTATCGCTGCTAATGGCGATATTTTCAATCACGCTGTTCAGCTCAAAATCGTTGCCCGGCCAGGAGTAGGCCACCAGCTGCGCCAGCGCATCTTCATCCATTTTCAGCCGCGAGGAAAAGCGCTTTTCCAGGCTCTTAAGGCGATTGTGCACCAGCGAAGGAATACTGTTACGCCGTGCGCGCAGCGGTGGGATAACGATTTCAAAGGAGTGCAGCGCGTAGTAAAGCTGGCGGCTAAAGCGGTTTTGCTCCACCAGATTGGCCAGATCGACGGTGGTGGTGGCGATCACTTTAACGTCTACCGGAATCAAGCGGCGGGCATCCAGACGGGTTAAAACCCCCTGCTTGATCACCTGCAGCAGCGCGGACTGCAGCTCCGGCGCCAGGTATTCGATTTTTTCCAGAAACAGCGTCCCGCCGTTGGCAAGCTCAAGACGGCTAAGGCGGCCGTTTTCATCGTCCGTCGGCGCGCTGCCCATAAAATCCTGGCCCAGGACGCTGTCGGCATACAGCTGACAGTTGACCGCGATATACGGCCCGCCGCCCCGCTCGCTCTCATTGTGAATCGCCTGGCTGAGCAGCTCCTTACCCACTCCCTCTTCACCGCACAGCAGCACCGGAAAAGTGCCGCGCGCCGCCTGGCGGCCAAAGTGAATCAGCCGCCGGGTTTCCGGGTCGTCCGCCGACATCTGTTCAAAGGTATGGCTCACTTTGCCAAGCTGGCTGGTCATCAGCTGGCGCATCTGCTCGACGGGATGCAGCAGCAGAATGAAACTGTTGCCCTGCTCTTCAACGATTGGCTTGAGCGTAATGACGGCGTCGACAAACTGATGCTGGCTTTCGAAGGTGACCTCCACATGGTTCAGCCCGCGCGCGTGCTTAATGGCCCGACGCAGCAGGGCCGGCAGCGTCACCAGCTCATTGATATTTTTCCCCTGGCTGGCCTGGGCATCAAGATGCAGCAGCGTCGCCGCCTGCACGTTAAGAAACTGCAAAATCCCCTGCTCGTTCCACGCCATCACCCCGTCATCCATGCTCTCCAGCAGACCGTACATCTGGTTAAGATGGCGATTCGACTCGGCCAGCAGGCTATCAGTGAGCAGCGAGTTGCCGACTTCCCGGGCGATAGCCAGGGTCAGGGAGAGGTCAGACGAAGCCTGTTCTTCCGTCAGGCAGCACAGGGAAATGGAACCGAACAGACGCCCGTGGTTATCAAACACCGGCGTGGAGCTAAACGACCATCCGTGCAGCGCATGTTTAAAATGCTCCTCGCCCGTCGTTTTGACCGGCTGCCCGAGCATGGAGGCCAGCGAAAGCGCGCAGCTGCCGATAATGCTTTCCGCACAGTAGCTGCCGTCACGAAATCCCAGCGCCGCCAGCTGGTCGAGGGTCTGCGGATCGCCGCAGCGGCTAAGAATACAGGCGGACTCATCGAGGATGAACAGCGCGCAGGGGCGGTTATCCATAAACTCCCAGGCATCCTCCAGCGCCGCCTGACCAATCGTCAACAGCGCGGTCTTGCGCCGGCAAATCGATTCAAACGTCAGCCCCTGCGCCTGATGCGGCGTCTGCCAGGTTTCCCGCTGCATAAACTTGCTGCAGCGATGCCACGACTGGGTTATCACCAAAGGAAAGCTCTGAGTCTGCGCAGTCATATCCCTATCCGCTGTTTCATAAACGACAACCCCTCCGGCGGCTACCGCCAGAGGGGGAGAAAACGTCTCATCGCTTAAATGAGACGGGGCAGGTCGACGCTAAATTAGCGCGCCAGCCACTGCTGTCCGAGCAGGTCGGCGGTCAGAATCGCCGCATGCACGCTCTGCGCGCTGACCGGGAACGGCATGTTATGAATGGTTTCACCTTCCGCGCAGGTCGCTTTGGCGACTGCCTGAATTTTCTCATCGATGCCCTCTTTAACGCCCATTTGCGCCAGCGTAACCGGCAGCCCGACGGTATGGCAGAAGTTCAGCACCGTTTCGATCTCTTCCATCGGGCTATTTTGCAGCACCAGCTGCGCCAGGGTACCAAACGCCACTTTCTCACCATGGTACAGATGGTGGCACTCTTCGAGGATGGTGAAACCGTTGTGAATGGCGTGCGCGGCGGCCAGACCGCTACTTTCAAAGCCGATACCGCTGAGGTAGGTATTCGCTTCAACGATGCGTTCCAGCGCATCGGTCACCACGCCGGCCTGGGCGGCGAGGCGGGCTTTTTCGCCTTCCGCCAGCAGCGTATCATAGCACAGGCGCGCCAGGCTCAGCGCCGCTGCCGTCGACTGACCGCCCGCCATGCTGGTGGCTCTGGCGTCATAGCAGGCCCTGGCTTCAAACCAGGTTGAAAGCGCATCCCCCATCCCGGCCACCAGCAGGCGCACCGGCGCTTTAGCGATAATCGCCGTATCCATCACCACCATGTCCGGGTTTTTCGGGTAGATCAGATACTCTTCAAACTCGCCGGCTTCGGTGTAGATAACTGACAGCGCGCTGGTTGGCGCATCGGTGGAGGCGATCGTCGGGATCACCACCACCGGTAGCTTCTGGTAGTAGCCAATGGCTTTCGCCGTATCGAGCGTCTTGCCGCCGCCGATGCCCACCACGCCGCGGCAGCCGTGCTGTTTCAGAATGGCGATCAGGCGATTGATCTCAACGTGGCTGCATTCGCCGTTGAAGCGCTCCGCATGGCAGCTGATGTTGTGGCTGTGCAAACCTTCCAGCACTTTCTCTCCCGCCAGCTTCATCACGAAGTCATCGGCAATCACGAAAAAGCTGTCCGCCAGGTTTTTGGCGTATTGCCCAAACAGCGTGGATGCATCTGGTCCCTGGAGATATTTGGCTGGAGATTGAATAACTTTTAGCATTCCGTTCACCCTCAAATAAGTGCATGTTTTGACATGATGAGCCCCGGTGTTTCTCCGTCCGGCCTTACATCAAAGGCGGGGACGAAAGCGCTACCTGAGCGATGCCATCACTGTAGGGCGAGCCGCGGGCAAAAAAATCTTTCCCCTTTTTGTCCCGATATGAAACAGGACATAAATTATATTGTTTCATATTGAAACATGAATTCATGTGAAACGATGGGATTGCGATCTCGATCCGCCCCTTTGGCGCAAAAGAAGGTCACCAACCGGACGATCGTCGACGTTTTTCACCACCACGGGCGGCAAGAAGGGGCAAAATTATTTCTCTGAGCGGGCTTTCCACGCTGATGAAGCGAGGTGAAAGAGGCGCCTTACTTCGCATTTTTCCCTTTCCTTGCGCAAAAATGTTTCATTAAGGAACAAAAATTAATAATTACGTTTCGTAATGAAACTCATTTTATGGCGATTTTTTTTCCCGCCAACTCAGCCAGAATCAATACATCGCCCGATATCGCATATCGTCAGGCGGTACCCCTACACGATGATCGCCTCCGTCAGCAGAGAGGCCGCATCGAAACTCCGACGGAGCATAAACAATGAAAAAACTGATTAACCGTGTCGAAGATGTCCTGAGTGAACAACTGGCTGGCCTTGCAAAAGCCCACCCTGAACTGACGCTGCACCAGGATCCGGTCTACGTCACCCGCGCCGATGCGCCGGTGGCCGGGAAAGTGGCGCTGCTCTCCGGCGGCGGCAGCGGCCACGAGCCGATGCACTGCGGCTATATTGGCCAGGGCATGCTTTCCGGGGCCTGCCCGGGAGAAATTTTCACCTCCCCGACGCCGGATAAAATGTTTGAGTGCGCCATGACCATCGACGGCGGCGAAGGCGTGCTGCTGATTATCAAAAACTACACCGGCGATATTCTTAACTTCGAAACCGCCACCGAGCTGCTGCACGAAAGCGGCGTCAAGGTTACCACCGTGGTAGTCGATGACGACGTGGCGGTGAAAGACAGCCTCTATACCGCCGGGCGGCGCGGCGTGGCGAATACCGTGCTGATTGAAAAACTGGTGGGCGCGGCCGCCGAACGCGGCGACTCGCTGGAAGCCTGCGCCGAACTGGGGCGCAAGCTCAACAACCTGGGCCACTCTATCGGCATCGCGCTCGGCGCCTGCACCGTTCCGGCCGCCGGGCAACCCTCATTCGAACTGCAGGACGATGAGATGGAGTTCGGCGTCGGCATTCACGGCGAACCGGGCATCGACCGCCGCCGCTTCACCTCTCTCGATCGCACCGTTGACGAAATGTTCGATACCCTGCTGGAAAACGGCGCCTATAGCCGCACGCTGCGCCACTGGGACAACGTGAAAGGCGCGTGGCAGGAGGTAACGCAGACCAAGCAGGCGCTGCAAAAAGGCGATCGGGTTATCGCGCTGGTCAACAACCTCGGCGCCACGCCGCTGTCCGAACTCTACGGCGTCTATAACCGTCTGACGCAGCGCTGCGAGGAGGCCGGTATCGTTATCGCGCGCAACCTTATCGGCAGCTACTGTACCTCTCTGGATATGGTGGGCTTTTCCATCACCCTGCTAAAGGCCGATGAAGAGACGCTGGCATTATGGGACGCCCCGGTCCACACCCCGGCGCTGAACTGGGGCAAATAAGGAGCAACGACATGTCATTAAGCAGAACGCAAATCGTAGACTGGCTCTATCGCTGCGGCGATATCTTCACCAAAGAGAGCGATTTTTTGACCGGTCTGGACCGGGAAATCGGCGATGCCGACCACGGCCTGAATATGCATCGTGGTTTTAGCAAGGTGGTGGAAAAGCTGCCGTCGATTGCCGATAAAGACATTGGTTTTATTCTTAAAAATACCGGTATGACGCTGCTCTCCAACGTCGGCGGGGCCAGCGGCCCGCTGTTCGGCACCTTCTTTATTCGCGCCGCTCAGGTGACCCAGGCCCACCAGAGCCTGACCCTGGAGGAGCTCTATCAGGCCTTTCGCGAAGGCGCGGAAGGGGTGGTGAATCGCGGCAAAGCCGAGCCGGGCGATAAAACCATGTGCGACGTCTGGCTGCCGGTGGTGGAATCGTTGCGCCAGTCCAGCGAACAGCACCTGTCGATACCAGGCGCCCTTGATGCTGCCTGCGAACAGGCGCAAGCCGCCGTCCACGCCACGATCGCCATGCAGGCTCGCAAAGGGCGGGCCAGCTACCTGGGCGAACGCAGCATCGGGCACCAGGATCCGGGCGCGACCTCGGTGATGTTGATGGTTCAGATGCTGGCCGCAGCGGCCAAAGAGTAAGGAAAACGCGATGGTAAACCTGGTTATTGTTTCTCATAGCGCCCGTCTGGGCGAAGGTGTCGGAGAACTGGCCCGGCAGATGTTAATGAACGATGGCTGTAAGCTGGCGATCGCCGCCGGAATTGACGATCCCGCCAGTCCGATCGGCACCGATCCCATTAAGGTTATGGAAGCCATCGAGTCCGTCGCCGACGCCGATCATATCCTGGTGATGATGGATATCGGCAGCGCCCTGCTGAGCGCCGAAACCGCGCTGGATCTCCTCGATCCGGCCATTGCGGCGAAGGTTCGCCTGTGCGCGGCGCCGCTGGTGGAAGGGACTCTGGCGGCGACGGTGAGCGCCGCCGCCGGAGCCGGCATCGACAAGGTGATCGAAGACGCCATGAACGCGCTGGAGGCAAAACGCGTACAGCTGGGGTTACCATCGCAACCGCAACACGCTTCGCTGGCCGCCGCGCCGGTCGACGACCGCGACGCGCGCTCGGTTTCCGTGGTGATTCAAAACCACAACGGCCTGCACGTTCGTCCGGCGTCAAAGCTGGTCGCCGCGCTGGCGGGATTCAATGCCGACCTGGTGCTGGAGAAAGGGGGTAAATGCGTCACGCCGGACAGCCTCAACCAAATCGCCCTGCTTCAGGTGCGCCGGAACGATACCTTAAGGCTGCTTGCCCGCGGCCCGGACGCCGACGCCGCGCTGGCGGCGTTCCAGGCGCTGGCGGCGGAGAACTTCGGCGAGCCAACCGAGGCGGCGCCCGCGCGTCGGCCCGCCAGCGCCGACCGCGTTGAGGGTAAGGTCGTGCTTTATCCCCAGCCGCAGGACAGGATCTCGCGGGAAACGAGCGCCGCCATCGGCCAGCAGCAGCTGCGGCTGAAACGGGCCATCGACCGGACGCTGGAAGACCTTAGCGCGCTGACGACTCTGGCAGAGGCGACGTTTTCCGCCGACATCGCGGCGATCTTCTCCGGGCATCATACCCTGCTCGATGACCCTGATTTATACGCAGCGGCGTGCGACATCATACGCGACGAGCAGTGCAGCGCGGCGTGGGCCTGGCAACAGGTGCTGAGCGATTTAAGCCAACAATATCGCCATCTCGACGATGCTTACCTGCAGGCGCGCTATATTGATATTGAAGATATTTTGCACCGCACGCTGCGTCACCTTAACGAGCGCGATGAAGCGCTGCCGCAGTTTAGCGCGCCTTCGATCCTCGTTGCCGACGATATCTTCCCTTCAACCGTCCTGCAGCTTAACGCAGAGCAGGTGAAGGGGATCTGCCTGCAGGCCGGCAGCGAGCTCTCTCACGGCGCCATTATCGCCCGCCAGGCGGGTATCGCGATGCTGTGCCAGCAGAGCGGTGCCCTGACGCTGCAAGATGGCGAGAACGTCATCCTTGATATTCCCGGCAAACGCGTGATTCGCGGCTAACCTGCCCTAACCTTTCCGCCCCGGAGGCTGTCCCCTCCGGGAACTCGCTTAACTTTCAGGATCCGTTATGTCTCAATTCTTTTTTAATCAGCGCGCCAACCTCGTCAACGAAGTGATTGAAGGGACCATTATCGCCAGCCCGTGGAATAACCTGGCGCGGCTGGAGAGCGATCCCGCCATTCGCGTGGTGGTGCGTCGCGATCTCGACAAAAACAACGTGGCGGTAATCTCCGGCGGCGGTTCCGGTCACGAACCGGCCCACGCGGGCTTTGTCGGTAAAGGCATGCTGACCGCCGCCGTCTGCGGCGATCTGTTTGCCTCGCCGAGCGTCGATGCGGTGCTGACCGCCATCCAGGCCGTGACCGGCGATGCCGGATGCCTGCTGATCGTCAAGAACTACACCGGCGATCGTCTGAACTTCGGCCTCGCCGCGGAGAAAGCGCGCCGTATGGGCTATAACGTCGAAATGCTGATCGTCGGCGATGATATTTCGCTGCCGGATAACAAACATCCGCGCGGTATTGCCGGGACGATTCTGGTGCATAAAGTGGCCGGCTACTTCGCCGAACGCGGCCACAATCTGGCAACCGTGCTGCGCGAGGCGCAGTATGCCGCCAGACACACCTTCAGCCTCGGTCTGGCCCTTTCCAGCTGTCATCTGCCGCAGGATGCGGAAACGACTCCGCGCCATCATCCGGATCAGGCCGAGCTGGGGATGGGGATCCACGGCGAACCGGGCGCTTCGGTTATCGCCACGCAGAACAGCGCGGAAATCGTTACGCTGATGGTAGAGAAGCTCAGCGCCGCCCTGCCGGAAACCGGCCGCCTGGCGGTGATGATCAATAATCTCGGCGGCGTGTCGATTGCCGAAATGGCGATTTTGACCCGCGAGCTGGCCAATACTCCGCTGCATCAGCGTATCGACTGGCTGATAGGCCCGGCGTCGCTGGTCACCGCGCTGGATATGAAAGGTTTCTCCCTCACCGCCATCGTGCTGGAAGAGAGCATTGAGAAGGCGCTGCTTTCCGCGGTAGAAACCGCCGGCTGGCAGACGCCGGTACAGCCGCGCGCGGTCAGCGTGATGCCATCATCGCTGCGCAGTACGCGGGTGGAGTTTGCGCCTTCGGAGAACAGCGAAGTTGCGGGCTACGTGGAACGTGTGACCGGCACGCTGTGCGGGCTGGAAGCAGACCTTAACGCGCTGGATGCGAAAGTCGGCGACGGCGATACCGGCTCCACCTTCGCCGCCGGCGCGCACGACATCGCCGACTTACTTCAGCGTCGTCAGCTGCCGCTGGCTAACCTCGCCACGCTGTTTGCCCTGATTGGCGAGCGTCTGACGGTTGTGATGGGCGGCTCCAGCGGCGTGCTGATGTCGATTTTCTTTACCGCCGCCGGGCAGAAGCTGGAACAGGGGGCAAGCGTCGCCGAAGCATTAAACGCCGGTCTGGCGCAGATGAAGTTTTACGGCGGTGCGGATGAAGGCGACCGGACCATGATTGACGCCCTGCAGCCGGCGCTAACGGCGCTGCTGGCCGAACCGGATAACCTGCAGGCGGCTTTCGCCGCGGCGCAGGCGGGCGCGGATCGTACGCTTCACGCCAGCAAAGCGGGCGCCGGGCGCGCATCGTATCTGAACAGCGATAGCCTGCGCGGCAATATGGACCCCGGCGCCCACGCGGTGGCCATGGTATTTAAAGCGCTGGCGCAGAAATAGTCCCCCCTGCTCGCGCTGCGCTTAGCAGGGCTACAGTTTCACCACCGTCTACGGGCCGGTCACCCGGACAGATGCGCAGCATCGCCTCCGGGAAATTCTGCCACTCTGCGCTCTGCTCCCGGGGGCGGCGCTTAACGCGCCTTGCCCGGGCTACGGGTTAACCGCCGTCTACGGGCCGGTAGGGCCAGTAGCCCGGGTAAGGCGCCAGCCGCAACCCGGGGTTTCTCCGCGCTTATTTGCTGTGCCAGTAGGCCTGCGAACGCACCAGCTGCGGATCAATCCCCGGGCCTTCAAAGCGCGCCAGCAGCGATTTCACCACCGCGCCTTCCCCGGTCAGCCAGATAAAATAGTCCTCAGCCGGCACCGCTATTCGCGCCAGGCGCTCGGCCACGGCAGAGGAGTGATGTCCCACCACCCACTCGATATGAAAACCATCGAGATCGGCCAGGTAATCTTGATAAGACTCATCGCCAATGGTGACGAGCGCCGTGACCTGCGGGCGCGTCGGAAGCTGCTGCAATCCCAGCAGACGGCGGCGCAGCGCGGGCATGCCTGACTCATCGGTCACATACAGCTGCCAGGCGTAATCTTCCGGCACCACCAGCGAACCGCGCGGCCCGCCGACCACCAGCTTATCGCCCGTTTTCGCCGCCAGCGCCCAGCTGCTGGCAATACCGCCATCGTGAATAAAAAAGTCGTACGCCAGCTCATGACGCCCGGCGTCGTACAGCGGCGTATAGTCGCGGGTCGCCGGACGCACGCCATCGCCCCAGTTAATGCCTTCATCCGTCACCTCCGGCGGCGTGAACGCAGCGCCCGCGGCCGGGAAAAAGAGCTTGGTGTGGTCGTCAAAACCCTGGGAAACAAAGCCTTCCAGCGCCTCTCCGCCCAGCACGACACGCTGGAATGCGCTGCCGATACGCTCGACGCGCAATACGGTTAACTCACGGAAGCGCAGTTCATTACGTACGCGCTGCGGGTATTTGGGGTGCCTGGTCGTTGTCATCTTTCATCGCCTTCGTGAACGGAATAGATATATCTAAAAATCTTACAAATGATAATGATTGCCATTAAAAAAGAATGCAAGCGTTTTTTGATATAGTCATAGAAAAACGCCACAAAAGCCAAAATCAAAAATTAAAACGTTAAATATCAATTAAATAAAAAATACATTCACTACTTTGTTGCTACTTTATTATTTTTAGATATAAATTAGATATATCAAATAATCACAGGAGAAAAACATGAGACACCATCACGAAGAAGGCCGTGGCCCACGCGGACGCCACGGGGAACATAGCGAACACGGCGAGCACGGTCGCAGAGGCGGCGGACGCCGGCAGCGCTTCTTTGGTCACGGCGAGCTGCGCCTGGTGATTCTGGACATCCTCACCCGCAATGCCAGCCACGGTTACGAACTGATTAAAGAGATCGAAACCCTGACCCAGGGCAACTACAGCCCGAGCCCCGGCGTCATCTACCCGACGCTCGATTTACTTCAGGATCAGGGATTAATCAGCGTGGCTGACGAAAACGGCCGCAAAAAAATCGCCATTACCGCCGAAGGCAGTCAGCTGCACGCGGAGAACCTGGAGCAGTTGGAGCATATTCAGACCAGGCTGCAGGCGCGCATGGTGGGCTGTGAACTGCGTAAAAATCCGCAGATGAAGCGCGCGCTGGAGAATTTTAAGGCGGTACTGGATTTAAGGGTTAACCAGCAGGAAATAACCGAAGCTCAGCTAAAGCAGATCGTCGGCGTCATTGACCGCGCGGCAATGGAAATCTCCCAGCTCGACTAGCCCTCTGCCCCATCGCCGGGCAGCCTGCACCGCCGCGAAGCACGCGGCGGGACCCCTTCTGCGCATGGTTTCACGCCTTCAGGAGTAAAACATGCCAATAATTTCGCGATAAGATTAAATTTTGCTCAACCGCAATTTCACGTTGCGTTTATCCCGATTTTCCTGGCCCGCGCCGAAGTGGCGTAATCCCTGCAATACTTAATTCAGTATCATGTGATACGCCCCGCCCAGGAGCATATTTTGAACAGGTTACCTTCCAGCGCATCGGCTCTGGCCTGCAGCGCACACGCACTGAATCTCATTGAGAAGCGAACGCTCGATCATGAGGAGATGAAATCACTTAACCAGGAGGTCAGGGAATACTTTAAAGAGCATGTGAACCCGGGGTTTTTAGCGTATCGAAAATCGGTCACTGCTGGCGGGGATTACGGAGCCGTAGAGTGGCAAGCGGGAGGGTTAAATACGCTTGTCGACACTCAGGGACAGGAGTTTATCGACTGCCTGGGTGGGTTTGGGATTTTTAATGTAGGGCACCGTAATCCAGTTGTCGTTTCCGCCGTCGAAAATCAGCTCGCTAAACAACCCCTTCATAGTCAGGAGCTGCTGGACCCGCTGCGGGCCATGCTGGCTAAAACCCTGGCGGCCTTAACGCCGGGCAAACTGAAATACAGCTTCTTTAGCAACAGCGGTACCGAATCGGTCGAAGCGGCGTTAAAGCTGGCGAAGGCTTATCAGTCTCCGCGCGGCAAGTTTACCTTCGTCGCCACCAGCGGCGCGTTTCACGGTAAGTCGCTGGGCGCGCTTTCGGCCACCGCGAAATCGACTTTCCGTAAGCCTTTTATGCCGCTGCTGCCGGGATTCCGTCACGTGCCTTTTGGCGATATCAACGCGATGCGCACGCTGCTGAGCGAGTGCAAAAAGACCGGCGATGACGTCGCGGCGGTGATCCTTGAGCCTATTCAGGGCGAAGGCGGGGTGATTCTGCCGCCGCCGGGCTATCTGCCCGCGGTGCGCAAGCTGTGCGACGAGTTTGGCGCGCTGCTGATCCTCGATGAAGTGCAAACCGGCATGGGGCGCACCGGCAAGATGTTCGCCTGCGAGCATGAAAACGTCCAGCCGGACATTCTGTGCCTTGCCAAAGCGCTGGGCGGCGGCGTCATGCCGATTGGCGCAACGGTCGCCACCGAAGAGGTATTCTCGGTGCTGTTCGATAACCCGTTCCTGCATACCACCACGTTCGGCGGCAACCCGCTGGCCTGCGCGGCGGCGCTGGCGACCATCAACGTGCTGCTGACGCAAAACCTGCCCGCGCAGGCGGAGCAGAAAGGCGACATGCTGCTGGACGGCTTCCGCCAGCTGGCCCGCGAATATCCGGATCTGGTGAATGACGTGCGCGGCAAAGGTATGCTGATGGCCATTGAGTTTGTCGATAACGAAATCGGCTATGACTTTGCCAGCGAGATGTTCCGCCAGCGCGTACTGGTGGCAGGAACGCTCAACAACGCAAGAACGATCCGCATTGAACCGCCGCTGACGCTGACCCCTGAGCAGTGTGAACAGGTGCTAAAAGCGGCCCGCCTGGCGCTGGCGGCGCTGCGGGTTTCGGTGGAAGAGGCGTAGTGACCTGCCCTCTCCCTAACAGGGAGAGGGCATTGCGTTATACCACCCGCACGCCAGCAGGCATCGCCCTTTCCGGCGTAAGCAGTACGCTTTCGCTGCCATCGTCGGTTTCGGCGCAAAGCAGCATGCACTCCGAGGTTTCACCGCGCATTTTGGCTTTCGCCAGATTACACAGGACCACGACCGTTTTTCCCAGCAGTTCTTCTTCGCTGTAGTACGGCACGAGGCTGGTTACCGTCTGCAGCGTGCGATCGCCAACATCAATCCGGGCAATATAGAGCTTGTCGGCATTCTCATGTCGTTTTATCGCCACAATTTTTCCCGTACGCATTTCCAGTCTGGCAAAATCAGCATAAAGCACCGTTTCCATCTTGCACCCCTCAAGTAAAATTTTAGTAAAAGATAACAAATGTCGGCGAGGTTTCCGCATAATAGTGCGAAGAATGTTAGATTCATCACTCTTTTGCGCGGTGGAAACGCTGCGGCGGGGATGAATAATACGGCGGAAATTTACTGAAAAGAGATGCAGCTGCCCGCGCTTGCTTTACAATGGTTTGCGTCGATGGGGCAACGTCAGATAAGGAAAACAATGGCCACACTAAAAGATATCGCGACCGAAGCAGGCGTTTCACTGGCGACGGTTTCCCGCGTTTTAAACGACGACCCCACTCTGAACGTGAAAGAAGAGACAAAACATCGCATTCTTGAGGTGGCGGAAAAGCTGGAATATAAAAGTACCAGCTCGCGTAAGGCTCAGGTTCACACCGTCGGCCACCACCATATTCTGGCCATCTACAGCTACCAGCAGGATCTGGAAATCAACGATCCTTACTATCTGGCAATCCGCCACGGCATCGAAACGCAATGCGAAAAGCTCGGTATCGAGTTGACCAACTGCTACTTTAACAACGCGCTACCCGAGCTGAAAAAAGTGACCGGCGTTCTGATTGTCGGCCAGCCTTCGCGGGCGATTCGCGACGCCGCCACGGCGTTAACCGACAACGTCTGCTTTATTGATTTCCATGAACCCGGCAGCAGCTATGACGCCGTCGACATCGATCTGGTGCGCATCGCCAAAGAAGTTATCGACTTTTTTATCGCCCAGGGCGCGCGGCGCATCGGCTTTATTGGTGGCCAGGATGAGCCGGGTAAAGCCGACATCCGCGAAGTGGCCTTCGTCGAATATGGCCGCCTGAAGGGAGTGGTTTCGGAAGAAGATATCTGGCGCGGCGGGTTTTCCAGCTCCTCCGGCTATGAGCTGGCAAAAACGATGCTGGCAAAGGCGGATTTCCCCACCGCGCTGTTCGTCGCGTCAGACTCTATCGCCATCGGCGTGCTGCGCGCCATTCATGAACGCGGTCTCTCGATCCCGGAAGATATTTCGCTCATTAGCGTTAACGATATCCCCACCGCGCGTTTTACCTTTCCGCCGCTCTCCACGGTGCGCATTCATTCAGAAATGATGGGCAGCCAGGGCGTCAACCTGCTGGTTGAGAAAGCCCGCGATGGCCGCGCGCTGCCGCTAAACGTCTTTGTCCCCAGCGTGCTGAAGCTGCGCGGCACCACCCGCTAATCCCGTTTCTGACGCTAAATCCTCTGCGCCCGGCTCCCCAGGGCGGCGCTTGACGCGCCTTGCCCGGGCTACGGGTTCACCGCCGTCTGCAAAACAAGCCCGGACAGATGCGCCAGCATCGCCTCCGGGAAACTCCACCTCTCTGCGCTCTGCTCCCGGGGGCGGCGCTTATCGCGCCTTGCCCGGGCTACGGATTCACCGCCGCCTGCCAAACGGTAGCCCGAACAGATGCGCAGCATCGCCTTCGGGAATGTCCCCTTCCCGACGCCAACCTCAGGCGCCCGGTCACACTCATTTTGTGATCGAGTTAAAGTAAATCGCTCCCGGCGGTTTTATTTAGTAAAAGTTTTACTAAAATAAACTCCATCCGTTTAGTCCGTTCAGGGAGGCGATATGAATCGCTGGGAAAATCTTCAACTCACTCATGAAAACCGGCTGCCTCCGCGCGCCTATTTCTTCTCTTACGATTCGCAGGCCCAGGCGCGAACCTTCGCCCGTGAAACCAGCAGCCGCTTTTTGTCCCTTAGCGGACAGTGGAACTTCTGCTTTTTTAACAACCCGCTGCAGGTGCCGGAAGCGTTCACTTCGCAATACATGAGCGACTGGGGGCCGATTACCGTACCGGGAATGTGGCAGATGGAAGGCCACGGCCAGCTACAGTACACCGACGAGGGCTTTCCTTTCCCGATTGACGTTCCCTACGTGCCGACCGACAACCCTACCGGCGCCTATCAGCGCATCTTCACCCTCAGCGAGGGCTGGCAGGGCCAGCAGACCCTGATTAAATTTGATGGCGTCGAAACCTATTTTGAAGTGTACGTTAACGGTCAGTACATCGGTTTCAGCAAAGGCAGCCGCCTGACGGCGGAGTTTGATATTAGTCACGCGGTAAAAACCGGCGACAACCTGCTTTGCGTGCGCGTCATGCAGTGGGCGGACTCCACCTATATAGAAGATCAGGATATGTGGTGGTCGGCGGGTATCTTCCGCGACGTGTATCTGATGGGCAAAAACCCGCTTCACGTCCAGGACTTCACTCTGCGCACCGATTTTAACGATGACTATGTCGACGCCACGCTCTCCTGCCAGCTGGTGCTGGAAAATCTCGCCGCGCAGCCGGACGCAGCGACGCTGGAATACGCGCTGTTCGACGGCGAAAAGGTGCTGTATGAAGGCGCAACGCCGCGCCTGAGCGTCAGCCAGCTGCTGAACGTCGACTTTGCGATCGACGTGAAGGCGCCGCAGCAGTGGTCGGCGGAAAATCCCTGGCTCTATCACCTGGTGATGACGCTGAAAAACGCCGCCGGGGAGATTATCGAAGTTATCCCGCAGCGCGTCGGTTTTCGCGATATCAAAGTGCGCAACGGCCTGTTCTATATCAATAACCGCTACGTGATGCTCCACGGCGTTAACCGTCACGACAACGACCATCTGAAGGGCCGCGCCGTAGGGATGGATCGCGTTGAGAAAGATCTGCTGCTGATGAAGCAGCACAATATCAACTCGGTTCGTACCGCCCACTACCCCAATGACCCGCGTTTCTATGAGATGTGCGACATTTACGGCCTGTTCGTGATGGCGGAAACCGATGTCGAATCCCACGGCTTCGCCAACGTCGGCAACCTTAGCGCCATCACCGATGACCCGGCATGGGAGCATATTTACGTTGAGCGGATCGTGCGCCACGTCCACGCGCAGAAAAACCATCCGTCGATCGTCATCTGGTCGCTGGGCAACGAGTCCGGCTACGGCTGCAACATTCGCGCGATGTATCACGCCGTTAAGGCGATCGATGATACCCGGCTGGTGCATTACGAAGAGGATCGCGACGCGGAGGTGGTAGATATCATCTCCACCATGTATACCCGCGTGCCGCTGATGAACGAATTTGGGGAATATCCGCATGCCAAGCCGCGGATTATCTGCGAATACGCCCATGCGATGGGCAACGGTCCCGGCGGACTGAGCGAATACCAGAACGTGTTCTATCAGCATGACAGTATTCAGGGCCACTACGTATGGGAGTGGTGCGATCACGGAATCCAGGCCACCGACGACAGCGGCGCGGTATGGTACAAATTCGGCGGCGACTACGGCGACTATCCCAATAACTACAACTTCTGCCTCGACGGGCTGATTTTCTCCGACCAGACGCCTGGACCCGGGCTCAGAGAGTACAAGCAGGTTATCGCCCCGGTAAAAGTTCAGGCGACGGACATCGCCCGCGGCGAACTGCGCATCGATAATAAGCTCTGGTTCTCGACGCTGGATGACTACACCCTGCGCGTGGAAGTGCGCGCCGAAGGGACTACGCTTGCCAGCCAGCAGCTTAAGGTACGCGATCTTGCGCCAAACAGCGGCCGCGATATCACTATCGACCTGCCGGAGCTGGACGATCGCGAAACCTTCGTCAACATCATGGTAACCAAAGATTCCCGTACGCCGTACAGCGAGGCCAACCATCCGATCGCCGTTTACCAGTTCCGGCTAAAAGAACAGACGGCAACGAAATCGCCGCTGATAAATGCCAGCGCAACCCCGCTACGGATAGTTGATGAACGACTGAGCTACAGCATCACCGGGCATAACTTCCGCGTGGTCTTCTCTAAAATCAGCGGCAAACTGAGCGAATGGCAGGTGAACGGCGTAGACCAGGTGACCCGTGAGCCGAAGATTAACTTCTTCAAGCCGATGATTGATAACCACAAGCAGGAATACGAGGGGCTGTGGCAACCCAATCATCTGCAAATCATGCAGGAGCATCTGCGCGAATTCAGCGCCGAGCAGCGCGGCGATACGGTGATTATCACCGCCCGCAGCATCATCGCGCCGCCGGTTTTCGATTTCGGCATGCGCTGCACCTATCGCTGGCAGA
Organism: Klebsiella sp. CB_Kp196; assembly: GCF_040061575.1. Classification (NCBI taxonomy): domain Bacteria; kingdom Pseudomonadati; phylum Pseudomonadota; class Gammaproteobacteria; order Enterobacterales; family Enterobacteriaceae; genus Klebsiella; species Klebsiella sp. CB_Kp196. The sequence continues at coordinate 141,297 of NZ_JBEAFH010000033.1, read as the reverse complement.
TTACCCCGCAGGGCCATATTAACGTTGAGCTTGCGGGCGAACGTTACGGCGACTATCCGCACATCGTGCCGTGCATCGGTTTTATGCTGGGCATTAACGGCCAGTTTGAACAGGTGGATTACTACGGTCGCGGTCCCGGCGAAAACTACGCCGACAGCCAGCAGAGCAACATCATTGACCTCTGGCGCACCACCGTGGACGACATGTTCGTGAACTATCCGTTCCCGCAGAACAACGGCAACCGCCAGCACGTCCGCTGGGCCGCGTTTACCGACCGTCACGGCAGCGGTCTGATGGTGGTCCCGCGCGATCCGCTCAACATCAGCGCCTGGCACTATACGGCGGAGAATCTGCACGCCGCGCAGCACTGTAACGAACTGCGTCGCAGCGATGACATCACCCTGAATATCGACGCCCAACTGCTCGGCCTGGGCTCTAACTCCTGGGGGAGCGAGGTGCTGGATAGCTGGCGGGTGTGGCTCAAACCGTTCAACTATGGCTTTACGCTGCTGCCGCTGGAAGGCGGGAGCGCTTCCTCGCAGACGCTGGCGAATCATAGCTTTGGCGCCGGTTTCTTTTCCTCCGATTCACACAGCGAGGCTGAAAAATGAGAATTCTCGATAACTTAGAACAGTTTAAGCAAATTTATCACAGTGGGCGTAAATGGCAGCGCTGCGTAGAAGCGATTAATAACATCGACAATATTCGGCCCGGGGTGGCCCACTCTATCGGCGATTCGCTCTCCTATCGCGTGGCAAGCGACAGCACCACGGATGCGCTGTTCGTTGGCAACCGCCGCTATTTCGAGGTGCATTACTACCTTCAGGGTCAGCAAAAAATTGAGTTTGCCGCCAAAGAGCAGCTGCAGACCGTAGCCTGCTATCGCGATGAAACCGACCGTGAATATTTGAAAGGCATTGGTGAAACCGTGCAGGTTCACGAAGGACAAATGGTGATTTGCGACACCCATGAAGCCTATCGCTTTATCTGCGACTCGCCGGTCAAAAAGGTGGTGCTCAGAGTAACTATCGAAGACGGCTACTTCATGAATAAGTAAGCCCGCGTGAAGCAAGATGAGGCCAGCGGATCGACTCGCTGGCCTTCCCGGCCCTAACCCTCAATGCGGGCCAGATAATTTTTCGGAGGACTTATGTCCGAATCAGTTCGTGCCAAAATAGGTAAATTCGCCCTGCTGTCGATGGCGTTTGCCGCCGTATTTAACGTACGAAATATTGTTAATAACAACATCGAGTTAGGGCTCAGCTCCGCCCCTATCTTTCTGTTTGCGACGGTGGTCTATTTTATTCCGTTTGTGTTTATCATCGCCGAATTCGTGTCAGCGAATAAGAATTCCGAATCAGGTATGTACGCCTGGCTGAAGCAGCCTTTAGGTACCCGCGCGGCCTATCTCGGCTCGTTCCTGTACTGGTTTGTGAACCTGTTCTTTTTCCTGTCGCTGCTGCCGAACGTGGTGGCCTACGCCTCGTACGCCATTATGGGTTACGCCATTCCTTTCTCGCCGATGGTCACGTCGCTAATCTCTATCGTCCTGTTCGCCATGGCCACCCACATTTCCACTAAAGGTGCGACCTGGCTGGGGAAAATCTCCGAATGCGTGGCGTATGGCGTCTTCGCGCTCTTTGCGATTTACGTGGTCGGCGCTTTTACCGCGCTGGGCGCGGGCCATGTCCCCGCGCAGCCGATTACGCTGCACGCCATGGCGCCTACCATCAACTGGGCGACGCTGGGGATCATGTGCTGGATTTTCCAGGCGGCAGGCGGGGCTGAAACCGTCGCCGCGTACCTGAACGACACCAAAGGTGGGCAGAAATCGTTTATTAAAGTCATCATCACCGCCGGGATCCTGATTGGCGGCATGTACGCGCTGGGCTCTTTGCTGGTCAACGTCTTTGTGGCACGTGAAGATCTGACCTATGCGGCCGGCATGGTGGAAATCTTCACCGGCCTCGGCGCCTATTTCCATATTTCAGAAGCGCTGATGGGCCGCTTCGTCGGCATCATTCTGTTTATCGCCATTTTCGGCAGCATGATGATGTGGACCGCCGCACCGGTAAAAATTCACTTCTCTGAAATTCCTGCCGGCATCTATGGCAAAAAAACCACCGAGCTGAACGTCCACGGCGTGCCGGTGCGCGCCGCCTGGTGGCAATTTGTCTTCGTCTTTCTGATGCTCATCGTGAACGGTTTCGGCTCCGCCAGCGTTCAGCAAATGATGAACACCGCTATCAACCTGACCGCGGGTACCGCGATGCTACCGCCGCTGTTTATCATGGCCGCCTACTTTGTTTTCCGCTGGAAACACGACGACACGCCGCGCGACTTCCGCATGGGGTCACGAAAGGTTGGGATGGCCGTGGTGTCGATGCTGATGGTGATTTTCCTGGTCAGCATGACCGCCTCGGCTTTCCCACCGGGGGTCGATCTGGTGAATGCCTTCTTCATTAACGTCTTTATGACCGCAGTCTTCTCCGGACTCGCGTGGTGGTGGATAACCCGCTTTGAGAAAAAACAGCGCAAGAGCCAACCATCGGTGCTGAAATCAGCGGTAAATCCGGTGAAATAAGCGACCGTTCCTCCCGCCAGCGTTAAATCGCCCGGCGGGATTTTTTTACCCGCCAGCCGGGATCTTGCGCTCAACCATTTTCGTGATCGAGTTAAAGCAATTCATTTTTACCGCTTTTATTTACTAAAATTTTTACTAAAATTAACCGCAATACTTAACTACCTCTACCCTACAAACAACACAATCCCCTTCGGCCATGCTCTGAAGGACAATGTGTGGAGATGTGTTATGTCTGATATCAAACGTAATACCATCGGCAAGTTCGGCCTGCTGTCGCTCACCTTCGCCGCCGTCTTCAGTTTTAACAACGTGATCAATAACAATATTGAGCTGGGGCTGGCGTCGGCACCGATGTTCTTCCTCGCGACTCTGCTCTACTTCGTTCCTTTCTGCCTGATCATCGCGGAATTCGTTTCGCTGAATAAAAACTCCGAAGCGGGGGTTTATGCGTGGGTAAAAAGCTCCCTCGGCGGGCGCTGGGCCTTTATTACCGCCTACACCTACTGGTTCGTGAATCTGTTTTTTTTCACCTCGCTGCTGCCGAGAGTCATCGCGTATGCCTCCTACGCCTTCCTCGGCTACGAGTACATTCTGACGCCCGTGGCCACCACGATGTTGAGCATGGCGCTGTTCGCCCTGTCGACCTGGGTGTCCACCAACGGCGCAAAAATGCTGGGTCCTATTACCTCGGTGACCTCGTCGTTAATGCTGCTGCTGACGCTCTCCTACATTCTGCTTTCCGGCAGCGCGCTGGTGGGCGGTATTCAGCCAGCGGATCCGATTACCGTGGATGCAATGATCCCGAACTTTAACTGGGCGTTCCTCGGCATCACCACCTGGATCTTTATGGCGGCCGGCGGCGCGGAGTCCGTCGCGGTGTACGTCAATGACGTGAAAGGCGGATCGAAATCATTCGTTAAGGTCATTATCCTCGCCGGGATCGTGATTGGCGTGCTGTACTCCATTTCTTCGGTGCTGATTAACGTGTTTATCAGCAGTAAAGAGCTGAAATATACCGGCGGATCGGTACAGGTCTTCCACGGCATGGCGGTCTGGTTTGGCCTGCCGGAAATCGTGGTCAACCGTTTTGTCGGCCTGGTCTCCTTTACCGCCATGTTTGGTTCGTTATTAATGTGGACCGCGACGCCGGTCAAAATCTTTTTCTCCGAAATCCCGGCCGGCATATTTGGTAAAAAAACCGTCGAGCTCAATCAAAACGGCGTACCGGCGCGCGCGGCGTGGATCCAGTTCCTGATTGTGATTCCGCTGATGATTATCCCGATGATGGGCTCCAGTACCGTGCAGGATTTAATGAACACCATCATCAATATGACCGCCGCCGCCTCGATGCTGCCGCCGCTGTTTATCATGCTGGCGTATCTCAACCTGCGCCGCAGGCTCGATCATCTGCCGCGCGATTTTAAAATGGGCTCACGCACCACCGGCATTACGGTGGTCTCGATGCTGATTGTTATTTTCGCTATCGGCTTCGTCGCCTCCACCTTTCCCACCGGCGGCAATATTCTGACCATTATTTTCTATAACGTCGGCGGCATTGTTATCTTCCTCGGATTTGCGTGGTGGAAATACAGCAAATACGTGAAGGGATTAACGGTAGAAGAAAAAAGAATTGAAGCGGCGCCGGCTTCCGACGCGTCATAAGCCATTTTCCCTAAAATAATAAATTACAATATCTCTTAATAATGCGATGAAAAAGAATAACTTGATTTACGGGGCGCTTGCCGCCCTGGCCTTCTGCACACCTGCCGTAGCGGCTGATGTTGCTCACCCGGCGGAACATGATGATATGAAAACGCCTCAACTGAGCGCCACTTCCTATCGTTTTTACGGTGAACTGGGGGTCGGCGGATATATGGATTTAGAAGGCGAGGATAAACATAAATATAGCGATGGCACCTATATTGAAGGCGGGCTGGAAATAAAGCACGGCAGCTGGTTTGGCTTAATTTATGGCGAAGGCTGGACGGTCCAGGCCGATCGTCAGGGGAATGCCTGGGTACCGGATCACGGCTGGGGCGGATTCGAAGGTGGAATAAACCGCCTCTACGGCGGATATAAAACCGATAGCAGCACCGAGATTATGCTCAGCCTGCGCCAGGATTCATCGCTCGACGATCTGCAGTGGTGGGGCGATTTCACACCCGACCTCGGCTACGTGATCCCCAATACGCGCGATATTATGTACGCGCTCAAGGTGCAGAACCTGGCGGGAGATTTTCGCTACAGCGTGACCGCCACGCCCGCCGGGCACCACGATGAAAGCAAAGCGTGGCTCCATTTCGGCAAATACGACCGCTACGACGATAAATATACCTACCCGGCGATGATCAACGGCTACGTCCAGTACGATATTGCCGAAAAGGTCACCTGGATGAACGGTCTTGAGCTGACCGACGGTACCGGTCAGCTCTTGTTAACCGGTATTCTCACCCCCAACCTCGCCGCCCGCGCCTGGCACCATACCGGGCGCGCCAGGGGGCAAAACGTGCCGGGAACGGAGACCGGCTTTATGGCCAGCGCCATGTATGAAGCGCTCAAGGGCGTGTATCTCTCTACCGCCTATAGCTACGCCAAACACCGCCCGGATCGCGCCGCCGAGGAAACCACCTCGTTTATGCAGTTCGGCATCTGGTACGAATACGGCGGCGGACGGTTCGCGACCGCCGCGGACAGCCGCTTCTACATGAAAAATGCCTCCGGAGACCCGAGCGACCAGGTTTTCCTGATGCAATATTTCTATTGGTAAAAGGAATACAGATACCGTGAAGATTACCACTACTCTTACGCCGCTGGCCTGCGCCCTACTGCTAAGCTTTTCCGCCCACGCGCTGACCGCGGATGACTTTAAAAATGTTATCAACCGCAGCGGCGCGCCGCAGGCGATGCAGGATTTTGATAACGATGACCACCAGCGCTTCAACCCGTTTTTCGATTTGGGCGCATGGCATGGGCATCTGCTGCCGGACGGTCCGGCCACCATGGGCGGATTTCCCGGACCCGCGCTGCTCACTGAGGAGTACATCAACTTTATGGCGACCCATTTCGATCGCCTGACGGTATACCAGAACGGCAAAAAAGTCGCCTTCACCCTGCAGGCCTGGAGCCTGCCCGGCGCGCTGGTGCAAAAGCTCTCCGCTGCCGGGGTACAGATCGAGATGACCCTACGCTTTGCCAGCGCGCACACGTCTTTACTGGAGACTAAAATCACCAGCAGCGGTCCGCTTAAGCTGGTCTGGGACGGCGAGCTGCTGGAGACGCTCTCCGCCAAAGAGGGGAAACCGCAGTCAACGCAAACCATCGACCAGGCCTTCCCGGACTATCAGCGCCGCCTGAGCGCGACCCACGACGGACTGACGGTCAGCTTCGGTAAAGTCCGTTCCGCATCGGATTTAATGACCTCCGGCGAATCGCAGTATCAGATCCATCGCTCCCTGCCGACGGTCACCCAAATCGACGGCCATCGATTCACCAGCAGCGCGCAAATCAACGGCTCGACCACGCTCTATACCACCTACTCGCACCTGCTGAACGCCGAGCAGGTGCGCCTTGAGAAAGCGCAAATCCGCGATATTCTGGCGCGACCGGCGCACTATCTGCGCGCTTCCGAGGCGCGCTGGAACGGCTATCTGCAAAAGGGGCTGACCAATCCTGATGCCACGGCGCAGCAAACCCGGGTGGCGGTGAAAGCGATCGAAACCCTTAACGGCAACTGGCGCGCGCCGGGCGGCGCCGTTAAGCACAACACCGTCACGCCGTCGGTAACCGGGCGCTGGTTCTCCGGCAACCAGACCTGGCCGTGGGATACCTGGAAGCAGGCCTACGCCATGGCCCACTTCAACCCGGAGATCGCGAAAGAGAACATCCGCGCCGTCTTCTCCTGGCAGATTGCCGCCGACGATAAAGTGCGGCCGCAGGATGCCGGGTTCATTCCGGATCTGATCGCCTGGAACCTGAGCCCGGAGCGCGGCGGCGACGGCAGCAACTGGAACGAGCGAAATACCAAACCGAGCCTGGCGGCCTGGTCGGTGATGGAAGTCTATAACGTCACGAAAGATAAAGCCTGGCTGGCGGAAATGTACCCGAAGCTGGTGGCCTACCATGACTGGTGGCTGCGCAATCGCGACCACAACGGCAACGGCGTGCCGGAGTACGGCGCGACCCGCGATAAAGCGCACAACACCGCCGATGGCGCGATGCTGTTTACCGTGAAAAAGGGCGATAAAGAACGGACGCTTTCCGGCCTGAAAACCTACGAGCAGGTGACGGCGAAGGGCGATTACGACAGCCTGGAGATCCCGGCACAGGTGGCAGCCTCCTGGGAGTCGGGGCGCGACGACGCGGCGGTCTTCGGCTTTATCGATAAAGATCAGCTGGATAAATACATCGCCGACGGCGGCAAACGCAGCGACTGGACGGTGAAATTTGCTGAAAACCGGGATAAAAGCGGCAATCTGCTCGGCTATTCGCTGCTGCAGGAGTCGGTCGATCAGGCCAGCTACATGTACAGCGACAACCACTATCTGGCGGAGATGGCGACCCTACTCGGTAAGCCGGAGGAGGCAAAACGCTACCGGGCGCTGGCGCAAAAGCTCGCCGACTATATCAACACCTGCATGTTCGACCCGCAGAGCAAATTCTATTACGACATTCGCATTGAAGCGCAGCCGCTGGCAAACGGCTGTGCCGGTAAGCCGATCGTCGAGCGCGGCAAAGGGCCGGAGGGCTGGTCGCCGCTGTTCAACGGCGCGGCCACTCAGGCGCATGCCGATGACGTCATTTCGGTGATGCTGGACAACAAAGAGTTCAATACTTTCGTACCGCTGGGTACCGCCGCATTAACGAATCCGGCGTTTGGCGCGGATATTTACTGGCGCGGCCGCGTGTGGGTGGACCAGTTCTGGTTCGGCCTGAAAGGGAAGGAGCGCTACGGCCACCGCGAAGAGGCGCTGCAGCTGGCGGACGCCTTCTTCAGGCACGCCCGGGGGTTAACCTCCGATGGCCCGATTCAGGAGAATTACAATCCGCTCACCGGCGCTCAGCAGGGCGCACCGAACTTCTCATGGAGCGCGGCGCATCTGTACATGCTGTATAACGAGTTTTTCCGTAAGTAGCTACGATGTCCCCTCACCCCGCCGGGGTGAGGGCTCGTCTTACACCTCCGGCAGCAGGCCGATAAAGCTGCGCTTCTGCCGCGGCTGCGACATCAGCGCCTCCAGCTTCGCCACGCAGGCCAGATAGTGCGGGGTTTTCTTGTGCGCCAGCACCGCGTCATCGTCGATATAGGCTTCATAGATAAAAAAGCGCGTCTTCACCTCCGGGTCCTGCAGGACGTCAAAGCGCAGATTGCCCGGCTCCTGCAGCGCTCCTTCGTGGTTGGCGCGGAACACCTCAAGAAACTCGTCGACCCGTTCCGGTTTGATATTGATTTCCACCAGCGTTACGTTCATTGCAGCTCTCCCTGTTTTTCCTCCTGCCAGAACTGATACGCCTCGCGGGCGCTCAGGTTCTCATGCACCACTTTTTTCACCGCCTTCAGCATCGCGCGCGGCGCGCTGGACTGGAAGATATTCCGCCCCATATCCACGCCGGAAGCCCCCTGGTCGATCGCCCGCCAGCACATCTCCAGCGCCTCCTGCTCCGGCAGCTTTTTGCCCCCGGCGATGACGATCGGCACCGGGCAGCTGGCGGTGACTTTCTCAAAGCCTTCCTCAACAAAGTAGGTTTTCACGAACTGCGCCCCCATTTCGGCGGCAATGCGGCTGGCCAGCGAGAAGTAGCGGGCGTCGCGGGTCATCTCTTTGCCCACGCCGGTTACCGCCAGCACCGGCATACCGTAGCGGTTGCCGGCGTCCACCAGCTTGATAATGTTGTTGATCGACTGATGCTCATGCTCGCTGCCGATATAGACCTGCGCCGCCACCGCGCAGACGTTCAGGCGCAGCGCGTCCTCCATCGCCACCGCCACGCACTCGTTGGAAAGTTCGCTGAGGATCGAGTTGCCGCCGGAAGCGCGCAGCACCACCGGTTTGTTGGTCGCCGCCGGCACCTGACTGCGCAGCACGCCGCGGGTGCACATCAGCACGTCGGTCTCTTCGAACAACGGCGCAATAGAGAGATCGATACGCTCCAGCCCGGTGGTCGGCCCCTGAAAATAGCCGTGGTCGAACGCCAGCATCACCGTACGGTTGCTCTGCGGGTTGAAGATACGCGCCAGCCGCGACTGCATCCCCCACTCCAGCGACCCGCAGCCCTTCAGCGTATACAGCGTATTCTGCTGCGGACGGTCTAAGCCGAAGTTTTTTCCCTCTTTGATATCGTCTAAATCAGCCATCTCATTCTCCATCAGAAATCGTAGTTATTGATATTCTCTTTGGTGAACACCACCCGCTCCGGCAGCAGCACGATGCCGTTGCCTTTCGCTTCATACTGATAGCCCTGCACGCTATTGGGCTCGACTTTCAGGGCGCCGAGATCTTTCACATCAACGCTGTCGCCGACGTTAAGATCGCCCTTTTTCAGCAGACGATCGGCGACGTTAACCGCGATCTTGCCCTGCTGCACCACGTCCCACAGGCCGAAGGCTTTTACCGTGCCGCGCTCCACGTAGGGGCGCATCACGTTCGGGGTACTAAAGCCGACAATCGCCACGCCCTGGCGCTTGAGGTTCTCTGCCGCCTGGGCGGCCGCCGGAAGCGCGTTGGCGTCCGGGGCGATAATGGCGTCGAGATCCGGGTACGCTTTTAAGATCCCCTCGGCGGTTTGCAGCGATTTAGTGGCGTCGTTATAGCCAAACTGCGTGGTCACCACTTCCCACTGCGGATGCGCTTTTTCGATTTTGGCCTTCGCCTCTTTTACCCACTGGTTCTGGTCGGTCACCGTCGGGCTGGAGTAGAAAAACGCCACTTTGGCGCCAGGCTTCGTCACCTGCTTTTCCGCCATCTCCACCAGCAGGCCGCCGAGCTGCTGCGGCGTCCCCTGGTTGATATAAATGCTGCGGCACTCTGGTTTGGTATCGGAGTCCCAGGTCAGGACCTTCACCCCGCGCTGCATCGCCCGCTTCAGCGCCGGGCACAGCCCGTCCGGCGATACGGCGGAGACGATAATCGCGTTGTAGCCCTGGTTGACGAAGTTGTTGATCAGCTGCACCTGGCCGGAGACGCTCGGTTCGGTCGGGCCGTCGTAGGTGACGTCCACGCCGAGCGCTTTGCCCGCCTCTTTCGCGCCGTTACCGCCGCTGGTAAAGAAGCCGACGCCAACCAGCTTAGGAATAAAGGCGATACGGTCCGCCGCCTGGGCCGATGCCATACCCAGCGCCATCGCCAGCACGATCAGTTTTGTTTTCATTTTATGCTCCGATTGTTTTACGCGAGAAAAGACGCCGCCAGCTCATCCGCACCCATTCACGGTGCAGGCTCAGCGAACGCCCCATCACCACCACAACCAACAGCGCCCCTGACAGCGCGCTCGACACCTGGTTGGGGATGCCGACCATTTGCAAACCTTGTTGTAAATAGCCCACCAGCAGCGCGGCCAGCGCCGTGCCGACGATCGAGCCGGAACCGCCGTAGATATTGGCCCCGCCGAGCACCGCGGCGGTCAGCGCCGGCATCAGCAGGTCGCGGCCTAAGTCCGAGCGCGCCGAGCCGAAATAGGAGACCATCACCAGCGCCGCTACCGCCGACGCCACGCCCACCAGGCCATACAGCGCGTAGGGCATCCCGTTAACGGAAAGCGCGGCGTAGCGCGCGGCGCGCGGGTTCTGCCCGAGCAGAAAAAGGTGCCGCCCAAAGCGCCCGCGGTGGGCCAGCAGCCAGAAGAAAAAGGTGATAACGGCGAACAGCACCAGCGGTATCGGCAGGCCGAACAGGGTCAGGTTGGCGAAGGCGGTAAAGCTATCCGGGAATCCGCCGATGCCTTCGTAGCCGGTTGCCCCGGCCATGCCAGAAAGCAGCAGCGCGCCGCCGCCGTAGAGGTAAAGGGTGCCAAGCGTAATCACCAGCGGGCTAATGCCGGTGTAATGAATCAGCGCCGCGTTCAGCAACCCGCACAGCAGGCCGAGCAGCAGCGTCAGGGGGATCGCGAGACTCATGGGCCAGCCTGCCTGCATCATCACCCCCAGCGCGATGGCGCACAGGCCGATGGTGGAACCGAGCGAAATATCAATCCCGCCGCTGATAATTACCAGCGTCAGCGGCAGCGCCACGATGCCAATGCAGATAAAGTCGCTGGTGCTGAACAGCAGCATATTGAGATCCAGCATGCGCGGATTCAGGGCGCCAAACAGCAGGATCTCCAGCACCAGTAGCGCCAGCAGCGCGCTTTCCCAGTTGAGCTTCATTTACGCCACCTCTTTGTTTTTGCGTTCGGGAAACGGGGCCACGCGCTTGCCCCCTTTATTACCGGGCTGAAAGCGGCTGTACTTCAGCGCCCGCTGATGGCGGGCCAGCGCCTGGCGCAGCCGCCCGTCGAGCACCAGTACGCCGAGCAGCACCAGGCCGGCGATGAAGTCGTTCCACCACGCCGGGAGACGGAACAGCACCAGCACGGTGTCAATTTGGGTGAGGAAGAAGGCGCCGAGAAAAGCGCCCAGCAGCGTGCCGGTACCGCCAAGCAGCGAGATCCCGCCGAGCACGCAGGCGGCGATGGCCTTCATCTCCAGGCCGCTGCCGGTCTGATTGGGCACAAAGCCAATCTGCGCGGCGAACACAATCCCGGCGCAGGCCGCCAGCATGCCGTTAAGGGTAAATGCCAGCATCCGCGTGCGGTTCACCGCCACCCCGAGCTGGCGGGCCGCGGCGAGGTTATCGCCGACGGCGTAAAAATCACGGCCAAAGGCGGTGCGCGACAGTATCCAGCCGCCCGCCAGCAGCAGCGCCAGCACCAGCCAGCCCAGCGGCGAAATACCGATGAACGCCGGTTCCGACAGCGCCTTCAGGCTGTTCGGCAAGCCTTCAATCCACTTACCGCCGGTCCACAGCAGCATCACCCCGCGATAAAGCCCGAGGGTGCCGAGGGTGGCGACAATCGCCGGGATGCGCAGCCCCACCACCAGCAGGCCGTTAAAGGCGCCGGCCAGCGCGCCGATCGCCAGCGCGAAGGCGATGGCGGTCATCAGGCCATACCCGCTATTCAGCGCCACGCCTGTCGCGATAGCGCTCAGGCCGACGGTGGAGCCTACCGAAACGTCGATATTGCGAGTGAGCATCACCAGCGTTGCCCCCAGCGCCAGCAGGCAAAGGATTTGCGCGCTGGCAAAGATCATGGCCAGGGTTTGCAAACTGAAATAAGCCGGGTTGAGCGCCACCAGCCCGGCAAACAGCACCACGATGGCGAGAAAGGCGCTCAGTTCACGATTCTTTAATAACGTTTTCATGCCTGTCCTCCGAAGGCCAGGGTCATCATCCGGTCAACGCTGACCGCCTGCTGCGCCAGCTCGCCGCTCTGCCTGCCCTGATGCATCACCAGCACCCGATCGGCCAGGCCAACGAACTCGTCGAGATCGCTGGAGATCATCAATACCGCCACGTTCTGCGCGGCGACGCTTTTCAACAGCTGATAGATGTCGGCGCGGGCGGAAACGTCCACGCCGCGGGTCGGCTCATCGACGATCAGCAGCAGCGGGTTAGCCTCCAGGCAGCGCGCCAGCAGTACCTTCTGCTGGTTACCGCCGGAGAGCGTGCGCACCGGGCGATCGCCATCGGCCATTTTGATCCCCAGCGCCCGGTGATAGCGCTCCACCAGCGCCGCTTCGCGCCTGTTCTGCTGCCACAGCGACGGCTGGTTAAACATCACCGTGTTCCAGCGCACCGGCGCATCGAGAAACAGCCCGGAAACCTGCCTGTCCTCCGGCAGATAGACCAGCCCGCAGGCCAGCCTGGCGCGCGTACTGTCGCGGCAGATATCGCGGTTTTCCAGCCATACCCGCCCGGCGCGCGCCGGCCGCAGACCGTAGAGCGTTTCGGCAAATTCGGTGCGCCCGGATCCGACCAGCCCGGCGAGGCCGACGATCTCCCCGGCGCGGATCTCCAGGTTGAGATCGATAAAACCTTCTCCGGTCAGATCTTCTACTCTAAGGACCGGGAAATCCTGCGCCTGAGTGCGGCGATTGCCCGGCAGCGCCAGCCACAGCTTTTGCGTGTCGCTCAGCGCACGATCGCGGCTGACGGGCGTCATTGCGCCGATCAGCTGGTTGTCGCCGTAGTGCGCGGTTTCCCCGCTCAGCACCACCGCGCCGTCGCGCATCACCGAGACGTGGCTGGCGACCTGGCGGATCTCCGGCAGCTTGTGCGAGATAAACACGATCCCGACGCCGAGCGCCTGCAAAGAGCGGATCTGGCGAAACAGGCGCTCGGTTTCCCCCGGCGTCAATGAGGCGGTGGGTTCATCAAGGATCAGGATCTGCGCGTCGCGCATCAGCCCGCGCAGGATCTCCACCATTTGTTGGTCGGCGACTTCCAGAGTGCTTGCCGCCGCCTCAAGGTTAAGCTGGCAGCTAAGCTGCTGAAGCTTTTCCTGCAGGCGGGCCTCGGTATCCGCCCGCTTTGGCAGACGAAAAAGAATATTTTCCCGCACCGTCAGATTGGGGAATAACATCGGTTCCTGCGGCACCAGATACACGCCCTGCTGATGGGCCTGGGCGGGAGTAAGGCGCGCAAATGTACGTTCGCCGAGGATGAGCTCACCGCTGTCGGGGGTCTCTACCCCGGCGATAATCTTCATCAGCGTCGATTTTCCGGCGCCGTTACCGCCCATCAGCGCGTGCACCTGGCCGGAAAGCAGCGTGAAATCAATCTGCTTCAGCACGGTGACGCCGGAGAACTGTTTGCCGATTTGGCGAGCTTCAAGCAGGGGCTTCATCATCGCGCCTCATTTTGAACAAAAGATTTTTTAAATTAATAATGTTCAAAAGCGTAGACGGTGAACTATATTTACAACCGTGCAACGATCACAGTTTTATGCTTTCGATCGTTTTAAGAAAACCAGCGGACAACGAAAGATCCGTTTTGCCAGTCGGCTCACATTTTCCGACCGCGCAATAACGAACATATGATCTAAATTTTTATAAGAGTTCACTTTATGAGCGAAAAACGCATTACGGAAGAGAGCCGCTACGCCGGGCTGGCGTTAGCCGAGGAGGAGCTGGTGGCGCGGGTGGCGTGGTGTTACTACCACGACGGCCTGACGCAGAACGACATCGGCGAGCGTTTAGGGCTGCCGCGGTTAAAGATCTCCCGCCTGCTGGAGAAGGGCCGCCAGTCGGGGGTGATCCGCGTCCAGATTAATTCGCGTTATGAGGGCTGCCTGGCGCTGGAAACCGAACTTCAGCAGCGCTTCGGTCTGAAAATTGCCCGCGTGCTGCCGGCGCTGAATACCCCGCCGATGAACACCCGTCTGGGGATTGGCGCGGCGCAATCGTTAATGGGCGTGCTGGAGCCGGGACAGCTGCTGGCGGTGGGCTTTGGCGAAGCCACCATGAGCTGCCTGCAGCATCTGAGCGGGTTTATCGGCTCCCAGCAGGTTCGGCTGGTGACGCTTTCCGGCGGCGTGGGCCCGTATATGACCGGCATTGGCCAGCTGGATGCCGCCTGTAGCGTCAGTATGATCCCCGCGCCGCTGAGGGTGTCATCGGCGGATGTGGCGGAGATCCTGCGCCGGGAATCGAGCGTCCGCGACGTGATCCTCGCCGCGACGGCGGCGGATGCGGCGGTGGTAGGTATCGGCGCCATTGACCAGCGCCGGGACGCCACCATCCTGCGCTCCGGCTATATCAGCGAAGGCGAACAGCTGATGTACGCCCGCAAAGGCGCGGTCGGCGACATTTTAGGTTATTTCCTGCAGGCCGACGGCAAACCGGTTGAAGGGCTGGAGATCCATCGGGAACTGCTCGGCGTCACCCTTGATGAGCTGGCGCAGCTGCCGACCATCGTGGGCGTCGCCGGGGGCACAGAAAAAGCGCAGGCGATTTACGCGGCCCTTATCGGCAAGCGGATTAATGGCCTGGTAACGGAAGAGACAACAGCACGCGCGGTGCTGACGCTGGCCTCATAACGGCCCTGCGCCGCGCAACACGAGCGAGGCGCATGTCATGAGTTACCTGTTAGCGTTAGATGCCGGGACCGGCAGCATTCGGGCGGTCGTATTCGATCTCCAGGGCCGCCAGATAGCGGTCGGCCAGGCCGAATGGAAGCACCTGAGCGTGGACAATGTCCCCGGCTCGATGGAGTTCGACCTTGGCACCAACTGGCAGCTGGCCTGCCAGTGTATCCGTCAGGCGCTGGCCGCCGCCCATCTCTCTGCGGCGGATATTCAGTCCGTGGCCTGCTGCTCGATGCGTGAAGGCATCGTGCTTTACGACCGCAACGGCGAGGCCATCTGGGCCTGCGCCAACGTTGACGCCCGCGCCAGCCGCGAGGTGGCGGAGCTCAAAGAGATCCACGACGACCGTTTTGAATCCGAAGTGTACGGCGTGTCCGGGCAGACCCTGGCACTGAGCGCCATGCCGCGCCTGCTGTGGCTGGCCCATCATCGCCCGGATATCTACCGCAAAGCGGCGACCATCACCATGATCAGCGACTGGCTGGCGGCAAAGCTTTCCGGCGAACTGGCGGTTGACCCTTCTAACGCCGGAACGACCGGCATGCTCGATCTCTTCAGCCGCGACTGGCGCCCGGCGCTGCTGGATATGGCCGGGCTGCGGGCCGATATTCTCTCGCCGGTCAAAGAGACCGGCAGCGTACTGGGAGCGGTGACCGACGCGGCGGCGGCGCAAAGCGGGCTGCGCGCGGGTACGCCGGTGGTGATGGGCGGCGGCGACGTCCAGCTCGGCTGCCTGGGCCTCGGCGTGGTGCGCGCCGGGCAGACGGCGGTGCTCGGCGGCACTTTCTGGCAGCAGGTGGTTAATCTGCCGGAAGTCCGAACTGACCCGGAGATGAATATTCGCGTTAACCCGCACGTCATTCCCGGCATGGCGCAGGCGGAGTCCATCAGCTTCTTCACCGGCCTGACCATGCGCTGGTTCCGCGACGCGTTCTGCGCGGAGGAGAAGCTGATTGCCGGGCGCCTCGGCGTCGACGCCTACAGCCTGCTCGAAGAGATGGCCAGCCGCGTGCCGGCGGGTTCCCACGGGGTGATGCCGATCTTCTCTGACGCCATGCACTTTAAGCAGTGGTACCACGCCGCGCCGTCGTTTATTAACCTCTCCATCGACCCGGAAAAATGCAATAAGGCCACCCTCTTCCGCGCGCTGGAAGAGAACGCGGCGATTGTCTCTGCCTGTAATCTGGCGCAAATTTCGCAGTTTTCCGGCGTGCAGTTTGACAGCCTGGTCTTTGCGGGCGGGGGCTCAAAAGGCGCGCTGTGGAGCCAGATCCTCAGCGATGTCACCGGCCTCCCGGTGCGGGTGCCGGAGGTCCGCGAGGCGACGGCGCTGGGCTGCGCGATCGCCGCCGGCACCGGCGCCGGGCTGTACGGCGATATGGCGGCGACGGGCGAGAAGCTGGTGAGCTGGCACCGGGAATTTACGCCCAATCCGGCGCATCGCGAGCTGTATCACGAGATGATGATCAAATGGCAGTCGGTGTACGCCGAGCAGCTCGGTCTGGTGGACAGCGGATTAACGACCTCGATGTGGCAGGCGCCGGGGCTGACGCGCCGTGCCCCTGTTGCCCCCTCACCCTAAGCCTCTCCCCTACAGGAGAAGAAACCGTCCGGGCATAACTGGCCCCAGCGCCATTCCGCCCTTCTCCCTCTCCCGGAGGGAGAGGGCCGGGGTAAGGGAGAACCTTCCGCCGTTCTTTGAATCCCATCACAATCGCCGCACTCCCCTTTTCCCTTTTCGCCCGCGGCGGCTAAATTAGTAACTCATCCGACCACATAACAATAATTTTACACTGGAAGAGATTATGAGCCGCTACCCGTCGCTTTTCGCCCCGCTTGACCTGGGGTTCACAACGCTCAAAAACCGCGTGTTGATGGGCTCGATGCACACTGGCCTGGAGGAGCTGCCGGACGGCGCACAGCGGCTGGCGGCGTTTTACGCCGAGCGCGCCCGCCACGGGGTGGCGCTGATCGTCACCGGCGGGATTGCCCCGGCGCCTTCCGGCGTCACCATGGCGGGTGGCGCGGTGCTTAACGACGCCAGCCATCTCGCTCATCACCGCCATATCACCGATGCGGTACACGAGGAGGGCGGCAAAATCGCGCTGCAGATCCTGCATACCGGGCGCTACAGCTACCAGCCGCAGCTGGTGGCCCCTTCCGCGCTGCAGGCGCCGATCAACCCCTTTACGCCTCACGAACTGAGCCACGAAGAGATCTTACAGCTGATCGATGATTTTGCCCGCTGCGCCCAGCTGGCGCGGGAAGCCGGGTACGACGGCGTCGAAGTGATGGGCTCGGAAGGCTATCTGATTAACGAATTTCTTGCCGCGCGCACCAACCTGCGCGACGACCAGTGGGGCGCCGACTACGCCCGACGCATGCGTTTTGCCGTAGAGGTGGTCAGAGCCGTGCGGGAGCGCGCGGGCAGCGATTTTATTATTGTCTACCGCCTGTCGATGCTCGACCTGGTCAGCGGCGGCAGCACCCTGGCGGAGGTCACCGCGCTGGCGAAAGCGATTGAGGCCGCCGGGGCCACGATTATCAATACCGGCATCGGCTGGCACGAGGCGCGCATTCCCACCATCGCCACTCCGGTACCGCGCGGCGCGTTTAGCTGGGTCACCCGCAAGCTGAAAGGCGCGGTGTCGATCCCGCTGGTCACCACCAACCGGATTAACGATCCCGCCGTGGCGGAGGCGATCCTGGCCCGCGGAGACGCCGACATGGTATCGATGGCCCGCCCTTTCCTCGCCGACAGCGAATTTCTCTCCAAAGCACAGAGCGGGCGGGCGGATGAGATCAATACCTGTATTGGCTGCAACCAGGCCTGCCTCGATCGGATCTTCGCCGGTAAAGTCACCTCGTGTCTGGTCAACCCGCGCGCCTGCCATGAAACCCTGATGCCGATAGCGCCCGCGACCGCACCGAAGCGGCTGGCGGTAGTCGGCGCCGGTCCTGCCGGCCTGGCCTTTGCCGTTAACGCCGCCTCGCGCGGGCATCAGGTGACGCTCTTTGACGGGCACCATGAGATTGGCGGCCAGTTTACTATCGCCAAACAGATCCCCGGCAAAGAGGAGTTCCATGAAACTCTGCGTTATTACCGCCGGATGCTGGATCTTACCGGCGTCGCGCTGCGGCTTGAAACCCGGGTGACGGCCGACGATCTGCGGGCATTTGATGAGATTATCCTCGCCACCGGGATCGCCCCGCGGATGCCGGATATCGCCGGGATCGATCATCCGAAGGTGCTGAGCTACCTCGATGTCCTGCGTGATAAAGTGCCGGTCGGCGAGAAGGTGGCGATTATCGGCTGCGGCGGGATCGGCTTTGATACCGCCATGTACCTCAGCCAGTCCGGCGTCGCCACCAGCCAGAATATCGACGAGTTCTGTGCGGAATGGGGGATCGATACCAGCCTGCAGAGCGCGGGCGGATTACGCCCGGAGGGGATGCAGCTGGCTAAAAGCCCGCGCCAGATCGTGATGCTGCAGCGCAAAACCAGCAAGCCCGGCGACGGGCTGGGGAAAACCACCGGCTGGATCCACCGCGCCACCCTGCTGGCCCGCGGCGTCAAAATGATCCCCGGCGTCAGCTATCAACGGATCGATGATGCCGGCCTACATGTGACGATCGGCGGCGAATCTCAGGTGCTTAACGTTGATCATGTGATTATCTGCGCCGGTCAGGATCCCCGCCGCGAGCTGGCCGATCCGCTGCAGGCGGCGGGTAAAACGGTGCATTTGATTGGCGGCTGCGACGTGGCGATGGAGCTGGACGCCCGGCGGGCAATCGCTCAGGGCACCCGGCTGGCGCTGTCGATTTAGGGAAAGGAAACCCGGCCGGTAGCCGGGGAAACCGGGAAAGCCGATAACGCTCAGCGCTGTTTGCGCACCTTTGTCGCTTTCAACACCACAAATTTATTATTGGTGGCGATCGTCGCGCAGTTACCGAACGCGCGTTTCAGCTTGCGGAAATAATCGAGATGGCGGTTGCCGACGACATACAGCTCGCCGCCGTACTTCAGACTGCGGCGGGCGTCGTTAAACATCTGCCAGGCAATATGATCGGTGATCGCATGCTGCTGATGAAACGGCGGGTTGCAGAGGATGGCGGCGAAGCGGTCCGGCTCAATATCGGACAGCGCGTTATTCACCACAAACTCGCAGCGCTCGAGGTCATCCGGCATATTGGTTTCGACGTTCAGCCGGCTGGAAGCGACCGCCATATAGGATTCATCGGTAAACATCACCCGGGCGTCCGGGTTTAAAGCCAGCGCTTTCAGGCCAATCACGCCGTTGCCGCAGCCAAGATCGGCGATCTCGCCTTCAATATTTGCCGGCAGATGCTCCAGGAAGAAGCGCGCGCCAATATCCAGGCCGCTGCGGGCGAACACGTTGGCGTGGTTGTGAATCGTCCACGGCGTACCGTCCAGCGGCCAGCTGTAGGTTTGCGGCGCATCGGCCACCTCAGGCGCGGTAAAGGTACAGAAAATCAGCCGCGCCTTTTTCCATGCCAGCGATGTGGTGGTGGTGCCGAGGATCTTCTCAAACAGCGCCAGGGTGGAATTGTGGACATCCCGCGCTTTCGCGGCGGCGATGATGCGGGTTTCCGGCGTGACAACCTCGCGCAGCGCGCGCAGCTGCTGCTCCAGCAGCGCCAGCTGCTTCGGAACCTTAATGAGCACCAGCGCCGGCGCGGCAGGCAGTTCGCTCAGGGGATCCTGAAAACGTACGCTCTCTTCATCAATGCCGTTCATCCGCAGGTTGTAGCGGGTCGCCAGCTCAGATACGTAGGAATCGTTGATGCTGACCGGGTTGCGTTCCGCCAGCGCGCAGCCCAACGCGCCAAAGCTGTCATTGAAAATGAGCGTCAGGCCGTCGACGTCATTCACCTGTTGCAGCAGATATTCATCCGCCGCTTCCCACGCCTGAAGCGCTTCCTCTTCAGCATTCGGCGGGAACCGCTCTAATGTGAATAACTCACCGTTTAACTCTACCTGGCTCATCGCCTTTGTGCCTCCGGAACACTAAAACCCGCGAGTTTATACGCAAACTTCGCCCAGTAGAATAGAGATGCGCCGATTATCTCCATCTGCCAGGCGACAGTCCGTTACGCCGGGAGGTCGTCCTGCGCCAGGCGCGACAGGCGTTTATCGTCCAGGCTGTACTTGCTCATGATAACAATCAGCAGCGCCACCAGCACCCCGGGGAAGACGGTGAACAGCAGCTTGATCATCTGCAGCGCGGAGTCGGTTTGCTGCGCTGCGCCGCCAACGTAGTCGCCCCATGCCAGCATATAGCCCACCAGCGCGCCGCCGATGGCGATCCCCAGCTTGATGGCAAACAGGTTCGTTGAAAAAACGATCCCGCTGAGCTTTTTACCGCTGCGTTTCTCTTCCGCATCGATAATATCGGACAGCATGCTCCACTGCAGCGGCGTGGCGGCCAGCTGAATAATATTGATGATAATCACCAGCGCAAAGATAGCGGCCACGTTCCCCGCCGGGACGAAGTACATGCCTATCAGCAGCGCCGCCTCAATGGCCATCGAGATTTTAAACCCTTTCACTTTATCAATATTTTTAAAGATAAACGGGGAGAGCATCGCCCCCAGCACGCCGGAAGCCAGGGTGGTGGTCAGCAGCAGACTGCCCAGATCCGCCCGCCCCATAATGTTGTTGACGTAATAGAGCGTGGTCCCGCCTTTAAACAGCACCGCAATCAGGTTAACGACGTTGAGCGCGAAGAGAATGCGCCAGTCCTTGTTGGCGAGCAGGGTTTTCAGATCATCAAGAATGCTGCTTTGATTGTTGACCGCGATATCCGTGGTGTAGCGCTCTTTCGTCAGGCCGAAGCAGATAAAGAACAGAATGATGCTCAGGCACCCCATCACAATCATGGTGTAAAAATAGCCGTTTTGCACATTACCCTGACCCAGCCAGGCCACCAGCGGCAGCGCGGTCAGCGAGACAATCAGACCGCCGAGCGTACTGAGCGCAAAGCGCCAGGACTGAAGCGAAACGCGCTCGCGGGAATCGTTAGAGATATTATTGATCATCGCGCAATACGGAACGTTAATCGCCGTATAGACCAGCGATAATAAGGTATAAGAAACATAGGCGTAAATCAGCTTGCCGGTATAGCCGAAATCCGGCGTATAAAACGTTAAGCAGCAAAGTACGCCAAAAGGAATCGCGAACCATAAAATATAAGGGCGGAATTGCCCATATTTAGTCCGGGTACGATCCGCCACCGCCCCCATTAATACATCGGTGACCGCGTCTAATACCCTGACTGCGAGAAACATGGTCCCCATATGCGCCGGACTTAAACCAAATACGTCGGTATAAAACCAGGCCATAAACAGCATCACCGTCTGCCAGACTAAATTACAGCCGGTATCCCCTAACCCATAGCTAAATTTTTCTTTAATACTGATACGGGCAGTGTTCATCGCGCCTCCGCCAGAAAGATCGTTAATATTTGTCCTCTGTACGTTATTGCTTAGGGCCTACCGATTATGTATAAATCATCCTGTTAAATATAAGAAGAGTGTACCCGATGAGTGATGAATCTCCCGTTTTCGAAAAGATCCCCGTGGGCGCCGGCGAGCTATTTACCCTCCGGGTAGATAACATAAACGATTTCAATGGCATAAACGTAGTCCCGCATTTTCATATGATGGACGAACTGATGTGGTTCCGAGAGTCGGAGGGCAGCTATTCGATTGGTGATGAGAAATTTACGATAAAAAACAATACCCTGATTTTCGTCCCCGCCTTACTGATCCATGAAATGACGCTCCCGGCCGCCGCCAGCCACAAGCGTTATCTTATGCAATTCGAAAAAGAGTGGCTCGAGGGATACGACCTGTCGCTCCCCGCCGCCCACTGCGGCGCGGTCGCTTACCTTTCCGGCGAGGAAGCCGAGCGCCTGGAGCTGCTGCTGAGCTGGTGCGGCGAGTTCAGCGACTTTACCGATTCGCTGTTTCGCTCCCTGATGCAGAGCGTACTGCTGCACGCCTTTAATAGCCTGAAAGATTCCGTCCCCATTACCGAACGCACCAACCATCGCTATCTGAGCGAGCTGATCGAACTTCTGCAATCTATTGATGAAAATGAAAATTTTGAGATGACAACCGAAGAAGCCGCCCGCCGCTGCCGGTGGTCGAAATCCTGGTTTTCCCGCACCTTTAAATCCGCCTTCGGCATCAGCTTCAAAAAATTTATGCTGCTGCGCAAACTGAATATCGCTATCAATCTACTGACCAACACCGACCTGAAGATTAGCGATATCTCGCAAAGCGCCGGCTTCACCGACAGTGCCTACTTCTGCCTCAAGTTTAAAGAGATGATGAACGACACCCCGCTGGCCTTCCGTCACAAAGTCAGAAGCACCGATGCCGTAGGGCGTCAGGCGGAGAAATAACGCGTTTTTGTGAGCCGCATCACCGGAGAAGTAGACGTTTATTATATAAATAGCCAGAGTCTATATATCCCCGTCGCCATCGCCTATTTACAATCATCGCTATATTTTGCGCATTAAGGGTAAATACGATGATTCAGAATCCTGTTTTTAAAGGTTTTAATCCTGACCCCAGTATCTGTCGGCGCGGCGATGATTATTATGTGGCGGTCTCTTCCTTTGAATGGTTTCCCGGTCTGCCAGTTTATCATTCGAGGGATTTAAAACATTGGCAATTACTTACCCACGTTCTTACCGATGATAATAATCCGGATTTAAAAAAGCTGCCCTCCGCCAAAGGCATTTGGGCACCGAGCCTGACCTGGTGTGAAGAGGAAAAGCTGTTCTACGTTATTTATGGCGTGATGAATTCCATGAATTCACGTTATTTCGATGTAGATAACTATCTAATTACCGCCAGTGAAATCACCGGCCCGTGGAGTGAGCCGGTTTATCTCCACTCTGCCGGGTTCGATGCCTCCATTTTGCACGACACCGACGGAAAAAAATGGATCGTTTCCCTGGAGTGGGAAACCCGCGAAGGTTACGAAAAACCGGGCGCCATTTGCCTGGTGGAGTATTCGCCGCAAACGCGAAGCGTTGTCGGCTATCCGCAGCGGATCTGGCGCGGCGGTACCGATCGCGGCTGTATTGAAGCACCGCATTTGACGCGCCGCGGCGACTATTACTACCTGATGGTCGCCGAAGGCGGCACCGGCTACGGCCATGCGGTCACCATGGCGCGCGCAACGCAGGTCGCCGGCCCCTATGAAGGCGATCCGCAAAACCCCATCGTCACCTCCTGGCCGGAGAACTTTAACGCGCGCCACGACGCAGACCATCTCAAACCACACTACTTCAATCCGCAAACCTATCTGCAAAAAGCCGGGCACGGCAGCTACGTCGAGACCCCGACGGGCGAAGTCTGGTTAACCCATCTTTGCAGCAGACCCTTCCGCCAGGCGCTGCGCTGCCCGCTGGGCCGCGAGACGGCGATACAAAAGATGGTATGGAGCGACGATGGCTGGCTGCGCATGGCGGACGGGGGGAACCTCGCTCAGCACCAGGTGGAAGAGTCTAATCTGCCTTCTCAGCCGTTTCCGGCTAAACCAGACAGGGATGATTTTGATGGGCAGACGCTGGATAACGCCTTCTATGCGCCGCGGATCCGCTTTCAGCGCTTTACCAGCCTTGAACGTAAAGCGGGCTACCTTGCCTTACGCGGCCAGGAGTCGCTGAGCTCGCTCAATAAAGTCAGTCTGCTGGCGAAAAAGCTCACCTCGGTATACGCCACCATCGTCACGAAGATGGATTTCAGCCCGGAGATTTATCAGCACAGCGCCGGCCTGACGCTCTATTACGACAACATGAACTATCTGTTTTTGCATAAAACCTGGGATGAAGCCTCCGGCGCAGCGCAGCTGGCCATCATTTATATGGATAACGGCGAGCGTCACGACGACCCGCAGAAAATCCGCCTTGCGGAGGGAGAAGTCTATCTGGCGATGGCGATTAACGGCCGGGAGATACAATGCTCGTGGTCCGCGGATGGCGAAAAATACCAAAACATCGGCGCGGTCTACGACACCTCGCATTTTTCCGATGAATACAGCCGCTACGGCGAGTTTACCGGCGCGTTTGTCGGCATGGCCTGCGTGGATAGCATGCTGCATCGTAAAGAGGCGCTGTTTGACTTCTTTAGCTACCGGACGGTAGAAGACGCGATAATCGAGTAACGCCGCCTTTCTGGCATCCTGCCCGCGCGGGGTGCTAGAATCCCCGGCAGTTGTCGCTGAATGACCCAAACAGGCTGCATGAGCACTTTAACCTATCTCCAGGGCTACCCTGAATCCCTGCTGGCGCAGGTCACCGCGTTAATCGAACAGAACCGTCTCGGCGAGGTGCTGAAAAAGCGCTATCCGCAGGGTCACGATATCAACAACGATAAAGCGCTGTACCAGTATACCCAGGATCTGAAGTCCCGCTATCTGCGCGGCGCGGCGCCGATCAATAAGGTGATGTACGACAACAAGATCCACGTGCTCAACAACGCGCTCGGCCTGCATACCGCCATCTCCCGCGTTCAGGGCGGCAAGCTGAAGGCCAAAGCCGAAATTCGCGTCGCCACCGTCTTTCGCGATGCGCCGGAGGATTTTCTGCGGATGATCGTGGTGCACGAGCTGGCGCACCTGAAGGAAAAAGAGCACAACAAAGCGTTCTATCAGCTGTGCTGCCATATGGAGCCGCAGTACCATCAGCTGGAGTTTGATACCCGCCTGTGGCTGACCCAGCTTTCGTTAGAGCGCCAATTGCCGTAACGCATCAGCAAGAACCACTACCGTAGCTTCGCCTGTCGCAGCCAGCACAGTGAGTTCTTCCAACCGGGTATCTTCATCAGCGATAAGATACCCATTGCGGGCCAGGAACGTCATGGTGATAAAAAAAGCAGTCCTCTTATTACCATCATTAAAAATGTGCCCACGCGCGATAGCGACCCAATAGGTTGCAGCCAGTTCAAAAATGTCGTTCACCCCTTCATAGTGAAAGCGGTTCTGTACACGATAAATTATGGCTTCCGCCCGACCAGGATCGGACATACCTTTAACGCCGGGGAGATGTTGTAAAATGCGATCATGAAAGGCAATGACTTCGCTTGCGCTCACCCATTTCATCGATCGGTCAACGCCTTAACTGTGCGGCCGTGTCGCTGCATAATAAAATCAAACTCCGCATCAAGTTTGGCATTCATAAACGTTTCATATTCCGCCTTACTGATCAAAACATTAGACGTTCCATCACGCCGTGTAATTTCAATCGGTTCTCCGCTGGCAGCGGCGTCCATGACGGCCGCAATATTCTGTCTGGCTTCAGATGTACTGTATGAGCGCATAAATTTCTCCCAGCTTGAATTGTACACATTAATTGTACGCTTTATGCGTACATCAGACAACACACCACTCTTCAAGCTTCTGCGCCATAGCGCACTGGTTTTGTCATGATGGCGTGCTACAGTGACGAAAGGTCCCTTTTACGGAGTTCGTCAACGTTTATGATACGTTTCGCAGTTGTTGGCACAAACTGGATAACCAAGCAGTTTGTCGATGCCGCCCATGAAACCGGCAAATATAAACTCACCGCCATCTACTCCCGCAGCCTTGAGCAAGCCCAGGCCTTCGCCAGCGACTATCCCGTCGAACATCTGTTCACTTCGCTGGAAGATTTAGCGCAAAGCCCTGACGTTGACGCGGTCTATATCGCCAGCCCAAACTCGCTGCACTTCCCGCAAACCCGCCTGTTCCTGCGCCATAAAAAGCACGTGATTTGCGAAAAACCGCTGGCCTCGAACCTGCAGGAAGTCGAAGCCGCGATCAAAACGGCGCGGGAAAATAACGTGGTGCTCTTCGAAGCGTTCAAAACCGCCAGCCTGCCAAACTTCCTGCTGCTTAAACAGTCGTTCGACAAGATCGGCAAGCTGCGCAAAGCCTTTATTAACTACTGCCAGTACTCTTCCCGCTATCAGCGCTATCTCGACGGCGAAAATCCCAACACCTTCAATCCGGCCTTCTCTAACGGTTCGATCATGGACATCGGCTTTTACTGTCTGGCCTCCGCGGTGGCGCTGTGGGGCGAGCCTCGCGCGGTGCACGCAACCGCCAGCCTGCTGGAGAGCGGCGTCGATGGCCAGGGCACAGTCGTTCTTAGCTACGGAGATTTCGATGTCACCCTGCACCACTCGAAGGTCAGCGATTCCGCCATCCCCAGCGAAATTCAGGGCGAAGCCGGCGCGCTGGTGATCGAAAAAATCTCCGAATGCCAGAAAGTGTGCTTCGTGCCGCGCGGCGGCAAGTCTCAGGATCTCACCCAGCCGCAGCATATCAATACGATGCTGTATGAAGCGGAGGAGTTCGCTCGTCTGGTCGAAGCCAACGAGGTGGCTCATCCGGGTCTGGAAGTGAGCCGCATCACGGCGAAGCTGCTGAGCGAAATTCGTCGCCAGACCGGCGTGGTCTTCCCGGCGGATAGTCAACCGGTGGCGTAAAGCTGTGTAAATGGTCCGTCGGCCTCCATTGACGCCATTTATAACCTGTAATACTTTGTTACGCGCAAAGGGGAGTAACTTCCTTGCCGGCCGATCGTCATTACGATGCGTGAAAAACCGCATCCGGTCGCCGGGCAACAGATTCTTGTTGTAAGTGAGACCTTGCCGGAAGGCGAGGTCTATGCATAAAAGCGCAGCGGCTGCCGTCTTCCGACGTCAGCCGTTTTGTTTTTATGTAAGGAATATCGTAATGAATACTGTCGGCACACCGTTGTTATGGGGCGGATTCGCAGTGGTCGTGGTCATCATGCTGGCTATCGATCTGCTGCTGCAGGGACGGCGTGGTGCGCATAGCATGACCATGAAGCAGGCCGCTGGCTGGTCCATCCTCTGGGTTACCCTCTCGCTGCTGTTTAACGCCGCTTTCTGGTGGTATCTGGTGCAGACCGAAGGTCGCGCCGTGGCCGACCCGCAAGCGCTGGCGTTCCTCACCGGCTACCTGATCGAGAAAGCGCTGGCCGTGGATAACGTCTTCGTCTGGCTGATGCTGTTCAGCTACTTTGCCGTTCCTCCTGCGCTACAGCGTAGAGTACTGGTTTACGGCGTACTGGGCGCGATCGTGCTGCGTACGATCATGATCTTCGCCGGCAGCTGGCTGATTTCTCAGTTTGAATGGCTGCTCTACGTCTTCGGCGCATTCCTGCTGTTTACCGGCGTGAAGATGGCGCTGGCGAAAGAGGACGATTCCGGGATCGGCGATAAACCGCTGGTGCGCTGGATCCGCAATCATCTGCGCATGACGGATAAAATCGAAGGTGAACGCTTCTTTACCCGCAAAAACGGCGTTATCTACGCCACGCCGCTGCTGCTGGTGCTGATTCTGGTCGAGCTGAGCGACGTTATCTTTGCCGTCGACAGCATTCCGGCCATCTTCGCCGTGACCACCGATCCGTTTATCGTGCTGACCTCAAACCTGTTCGCGATTCTCGGCCTGCGCGCGATGTATTTCCTGCTGGCGGGCGTCGCGGAGCGTTTCTCCATGCTGAAGTACGGCCTGTCGGTGATTCTGGTGTTTATCGGCATCAAGATGCTGATTGTCGATTTTTACCATATTCCCATCGGCATTTCGCTGGGCGTGGTCGGCGGTATTCTGGCGTTGACGCTGCTTATCAACGCCTGGGTCAATAAGCAGAACGATCGGAAAAAACAGCTGCAGTAAGACGTAAACGGCCGGGTGAAGACCCGTTTCACCCGGTCGGCAACGTTTGCCGCGCATTATTCTTACTCATGTCACAAAATAGTTAATACATAGTTAAAAAATAAGATCTCAGCGCAATAAACAGCATTTTACCCTTCCCCAGAAGCGTTCTTTCCGTATACTCAACCAGGCAAACATCTATTTACATCCGGACATAAACGTTACAAATAATACGTAGCCGGGACGGACAGCGACATCACTGGAAGGAATGAATTATGGCAACCCCATCACCCCGATCGCCCCTGCTACGGCGACTGGCTCAGGGCAGTCTGGTCAAACAAATTTTAATTGGTCTGGTACTCGGCGTGCTGCTGGCGACGGTCTCAAAACCGGCCGCCGTGGCGGTTGGACTGCTGGGTACGCTGTTCGTCGGCGCGCTGAAAGCGGTGGCGCCGGTGCTGGTACTGATGCTGGTCATGGCCTCTATCGCCAACCATCAGCAGGGGCAGAAAACCAGCATCCGCCCGATTCTGTTCCTCTATCTGCTGGGGACTTTTGCCGCCGCGTTAACCGCGGTGCTGTTCAGCTTCCTCTTTCCGTCAACGCTGCACCTGAACGCGGCGGCAGAGAGCATCACCCCACCGTCGGGTATCGTCGAAGTCCTGCGCGGGCTGCTGATGAGCATGGTTTCTAACCCCATTGACGCGCTGCTGAACGCCAACTATATCGGGATTCTGGTATGGGCCGTCGGTTTAGGATTCGCGCTGCGCCACGGCAATGAAACCACCAAAAATCTGATTAACGACATGTCCCACGCGGTTACCTTTATCGTTAAAGTGGTGATTCGCTTTGCGCCGCTGGGTATCTTCGGCCTGGTCGCTTCCACGCTGGCGACGACCGGTTTTGAAACCCTGTGGGGCTACGCCCAGCTGCTGCTGGTGCTGGTTGGCTGTATGCTGCTGGTGGCGCTGGTGATTAACCCGCTGCTGGTGTTCTGGAAAATCCGCCGCAACCCGTATCCGCTAGTGATGACCTGCCTGCGCGAAAGCGGCGTATACGCCTTCTTTACCCGCAGCTCCGCCGCCAACATTCCGGTGAATATGGCGCTGTGCGAAAAGCTGAATCTGGATCGCGATACCTATTCGGTCTCTATTCCGCTGGGCGCGACCATTAACATGGCCGGCGCGGCGATTACCATCACGGTTCTGACCCTGGCGGCCGTACACACGCTGAATGTTCCGGTCGATCTGCCGACCGCGCTGCTGCTGAGCGTGGTCGCCTCGCTGTGCGCCTGCGGCGCCTCCGGCGTGGCGGGCGGGTCGCTGCTGCTGATCCCGCTGGCCTGTAATATGTTTGGTATCCCGAACGATATCGCCATGCAGGTGGTCGCCGTGGGCTTCATCATCGGCGTTCTGCAGGACTCCTGCGAAACCGCGCTGAACTCCTCGACCGATGCGCTGTTCACCGCCGCCGCCTGTATCGCTGAAGACGAACAGCTGGCGAAAAACGCCCTGCGCAGTTAATCTCACCTCTCCCCTCCGCTAACGCGCGGAGGGGTTCTCTTTCTGCCCCGCCTTTTCCGCTTTAAACGGATCGATACCGCGCTTTTGCATCCGCCGGAATCGGATGATATTCAGACCGTTCATCAACAGGAAGCTGCCTTCAATCAGGGTGCCGCCGAGCGAGCCCAGCCAAAAGTTGTGGATCACCCAGCAGGCGGTCGAACACCACATGACGCAGCGGACGGTTAGACCCGAGCAGCGAAAGAGCGCCCAAGTACTGGCCAGGGTGCCAATAATCGGCAGCAGCTCCATGGAGTGCTGCAGCTTCGCCAGCCCCAGCACCAGGGTGAGCACGATAAACAGGGCCATCACCCACAGCCTGCGGGTGCGCATGGAGATCAGGGTGCGGACGGTATTCAGCTCGGCGCTCATTCCCGCCGGCCAGGCGCCCATCAAAAAGAAATGCACGCCAATAGTGGCGCTATAGACGGCCAGCTGTAGCTTAAAGCGATGCTCATCGCGGTTGAAAAAGGTCGTAATCCCGATCAGAAAGGCGATAACGCCGACGCCCTGGGCAAGCCAGTATGCGGTCATGAAAAGTCCTTATATACCCGTCATACTTCAAGTTGCATGTGCGTTAGCTGCGTTCGTTCACCCCGGTCACTTACTTCAGTAAGCTCCCGGGGATTCGCTCACTTGCCGCGTTACTCGGCCTGCGGTCTCGCCCCTTCGGGGCCAGCGCCAGCGCTGTTCAAAGCACAAGTGCTTTGTCCTGCAACTCGAATTATTTAGGGTATAAGACAAAACGGCGCATCATACTCTGAAACGCCGCTTTTGAAACGACTCCCTTTATTACTCAACAAGGTTTCACGCCGCAGCTGTGGCGTGAAAGATAACGAGTAATTAAAGGGTGACGCCGCTTTTGAATATCGCCAGCTCGCGGAAATCATTACGCTCATTGCAGGTCTGCTTACCGTTCGCAAAGGCCACAATGGTATCGACAAACTCCTCCAGCAGCTGCGGCATCGCTTTACCGTGAATCAGCTGACCGGCATCGAAGTCGATCCAGTGTTTTTTCTTTGCCGCCAGCTCGCTGTTGGTGGCAATTTTCACCGTTGGCACAAAACCGCCGTACGGCGTGCCGCGACCGGTGCTGAAGAGCACCATATGGCAGCCCGCGCCGGCCAGGGCGCTGGTCGCAACCGCATCGTTGCCCGGGGCGCTCAGCAGGTTCAGGCCGTGCACTTTTAGCCGCTCGCCATAGCGCAGGACGTCGACCACCTGGCTGGAGCCCGCTTTCTGCGTGCAGCCCAGCGACTTATCCTCCAGCGTCGTGATACCGCCCGCTTTGTTGCCCGGCGATGGATTCTCATAAATCGGCTGGTCATGAGCGATAAAGTACTGTTTGAAATCATTAACCATCGTCACCAGCTTGCCAAACGTCTCTTCATCGCGACAGTGGCTCATCAGCAGCTGCTCGGCGCCGAACATTTCCGGCACTTCGGTCAGCACGGTGGTGCCGCCGTTGGCAATCAGATAATCCGAGAAGCGGCCCAGCATCGGGTTTGCGGTGATGCCGGACAAACCGTCAGAGCCGCCGCACTCAAGACCAAACTTCAGTTCGCTCAGCTTACCCGGCTCGCGCTTGTCGTGGCGCATCACCTCATACAGCTGGCGCAGATGCTCCAGCCCGGCTTCCACTTCGTCATCCTGGTGCTGGCAGATCATAAAGTGGACGCGGTCAGGGTCGAACTCGCCCAGCGTTTCGCGGAAGGCATCAACCTGATTGTTTTCGCAGCCCAGACCCACCACCAGTACCGCCCCGGCGTTCGGGTGGCGCACCATATTTTGCAGCATGGTACGGGTGTTGATGTGATCGTCACCGAGCTGTGAGCAGCCGTAGGTATGGCTGAAGAGATGAACGCCGTCGATACCTTCCGCGTCGTTGGTTTCCTTCAGAAAACGGTTCTGCATCTGGCGCGCCATGGCGTTGACGCAGCCGACGGTCGGCAGGATCCACAGCTCGTTGCGCACCCCGACTTCGCCGTTGGCGCGACGATAAATCTGGATGTCGCGATCCGCCGGCTGCGCGGCGGGTTCGATCAGATCCGGTTGATAGCTGTACGCGTCGAGATCGCTTAAGTTAGTACGCGTATTATGGGAGTGTATATGTTCCCCCGGCGCAATATCCGCCAGCGCATGCCCTATCGGCAGACCATACTTAATGACGTTGTCTCCCTTCGCAATGCCGCGCAGCGTAAACTTATGCCCGCGCGCAATATCCTGCGCCAACGTGACCGTATCGCCGTCAATGGTGACTACCGTGCCTGCCGCCATATCCGCCAACGCTACCGCGACGTTATCGTGCGAATGGATTTTAATGTATTGCATATCAACCGACCTCTGGTCTTAGTTCAGTTCAATGGCGAAGTAGTCACGCGCATTGTTAAAGCAAATGTTTTTCACCATCTCGCCCAGCAGCTGAATATCCGCCGGCGCTTCTCCCGCTTCAACCCAGCGGCCAATCATCTGGCACAGGATGCGGCGGAAGTATTCATGACGGGTGTAGGAGAGGAAGCTGCGGCTATCGGTCAGCATCCCGACAAAGCGGCTCAGCAGGCCAAGCTGCGCCAGCTGGGTCATCTGACGTTCCATACCGTCTTTCTGATCGTTGAACCACCAGCCGGAACCGAACTGCATCTTGCCCGGCATGCCTTCGCCCTGGAAGTTGCCGATCATGGTACCCAGCACTTCGTTGTCGCGCGGGTTCAGGCAGTAGAGGATCGTTTTCGGCAGCAGGTTTTCTTCGTTCTGTTTGCTGAGCAGTTTGGACAGCTCTTCCGCCATCGGGCGGTCGTTAATGGAGTCAAACCCTACATCCGGCCCTAACAGTTTGAACTGGCGCAGGTTGTTGTTGCGCAGCGCGCCGATGTGGTACTGCTGCACCCAGCCGCGGCGGGCGTATTCCGCGCCGAGGAAGACCAGTACCGCCGTTTTGAACTGCGCGACTTCATGCTCGCTGAGGGCTTCACCCGCCAGACGACGCGCCAGGATGCTATCCAGTTCGCTTTCGTTGGCTTCGGCGAACAGCACCACGTCGAGCGCGTGGTCAGACACTTTACAACCGTGAGCGGCGAAGTGATCCAGACGTTTGGTCAGCGCGGACTGGAGGTCGGCAAAGCGGCGAATATCGGTGTCAGACACTTCACCCAGCTTCACCATGTAGTCGTTGAAGGTGGCCTGTTCGATGTTGAAGGCTTTGTCCGGGCGCCAGCTCGGCAGTACTTTCACGGAGAATGAACTGTCTTTAGCGACGGCGGCGTGATGCTCCAGCGAATCGACCGGATCGTCGGTGGTGCCGACCATTTTCACGTTCATCTGCTGCATGATGCCGCGAGCGGAAAAGCTATCCTGCGCCAGCAGATCGTTGCACTGATTCCAGATTTCATCCGCCGTCGCCGGAGAGAGAACCTTACCTGTAATACCAAAAGGACGGCGCAGCTCAAGATGCGTCCAGTGGTATAACGGGTTACCGATGGTATGCGGTACGGTGGCCGCCCAGGCGTCAAATTTCTCGCGATCGGAAGCATCGCCGGTGCACAAACGCTCGGCTACGCCGTTAGTACGCATCGCGCGCCATTTATAGTGATCGCCTTTCAGCCAGATGTCATACAGATTTTTGAAACGATAATTCTCCGCGATCTGCTGCGGCGGCAGGTGGCAGTGATAGTCAAAAATCGGCTGGTCTTTCGCGTAATCGTGGTACAGGCGGCGGGAAAACTCGGTATCAAGCAGAAAATCTTCGGTCATAAACGGTGTCATTTTCGTGTCCTCTTCGCCCCCTGGGGAGCCCATCAGATGATTGACTATAATGCTGACAAAGTTATCACACCAATTTCCACAGGCCGAAGTATTTTTCGTGAGTTAGATCAATAAACGATGACAAAAAAAGTACCATCAAAGGAGTAAACGCCCCGCCAGAGCGCGCCAGCTCTGGCCTTTTTCGCATGAACGAATGCCCACACAAACTTTCCCACTTTTGTGACGTCACTCAACTTTTGAAGTTGTATGACAAGTTATCTTGCTGCCGTCGAAACATATAAACCGACGGAATGCATTACCGACGAACTATCACGTCGGATTTACCGGTATGGACACCGAATTAGACACAACAGTTAATGGCAAGGTTCGGGCCATACGAGGTTTCCTCTCCTGAACCCTCCGTTTCACCTTCTTCGCCTCAGTTACAGGGCTGGAAGATAGCCGCACCCGCTGCGGATATATAACAAACGATGAGGTTTACATGCGTAAAATTAAAGGGTTACGTTGGTACATGATCGCACTGGTGACGTTAGGTACCGTGCTGGGGTACCTGACGCGTAACACTGTGGCGGCAGCTGCGCCGACTCTGATGGAAGAGTTACACATCTCCACCCAACAGTATTCCTATATCATCGCGGCCTATTCCGCTGCCTATACCGTTATGCAACCCGTTGCCGGCTACGTGCTGGATGTTTTAGGCACTAAAATCGGCTATGCCTTCTTTGCTATCGCATGGGCGGTGTTCTGCGGCTCTACGGCGCTGGCGGGAAGCTGGGGCGGTCTGGCACTGGCGCGCGGCGCGGTGGGTGCCGCCGAAGCGGCAATGATCCCTGCGGGCCTGAAAGCCAGCTCCGAATGGTTCCCGGCAAAAGAGCGTTCTATCGCCGTTGGCTACTTCAACGTCGGCTCCTCGATCGGCGCCATGATTGCCCCACCGCTGGTGGTTTGGGCCATCGTGATGCACAGCTGGCAGATGGCGTTTATTATCTCCGGCGTTCTGAGCTTTGCCTGGGCGATGGCGTGGCTGATTTTCTACAAACACCCGCGCGATCAGAAAAAATTAACTGAAGAAGAACGCGACTACATTATCGGCGGCCAGGAATCTCAGCATCAGACCAACAACGGCAAGAAAATGTCGCCGTGGCAGATTCTGCGCAACCGTCAGTTCTGGGGTATCGCCCTGCCGCGTTTCCTTGCCGAGCCGGCGTGGGGGACCTTCAACGCCTGGATCCCGCTGTTCATGTTTAAAGTCTACGGCTTTAACCTGAAAGAGATCGCGATGTTTGCGTGGATGCCGATGCTGTTTGCCGATCTTGGCTGTATCGTTGGGGGCTATCTGCCGCCGCTGTTCCAGCGCTGGTTTGGCGTTAACCTCATCGTTTCGCGCAAAATGGTCGTCACCCTGGGCGCGGTGCTGATGATTGGCCCGGGGATGATCGGTCTGTTCACCAGCCCGTTTGTCGCTATCGCCCTGCTGTGCGTCGGCGGCTTTGCTCACCAGGCGCTGTCCGGTGCGTTAATTACCCTCTCTTCCGACGTGTTTGGGCGTAACGAAGTAGCGACGGCGAACGGCATGACCGGTATGGCCGCCTGGCTGGCGAGCACGATGTTTGCCCTGGTGGTTGGCGCGCTGGCGGACACTATCGGCTTTAGCCCGCTGTTCGCCGTGCTGGCGGTTTTCGATGTGCTGGGCGCCGTGGTTATCTGGACCGTGCTGAAAAATAAATCGGCGGATGACGACACGACACCGCTGGAAACGAGTAAACCCGCCACGCAAAGCTAGAGGCACGCGAGTTATCCCCTCCGAAAGCCGCCTTGATTAAGGCGGCTTTTTCGTCTCTTCTTATGGTGAGAAGCGCGTAAAAGTGGTATAACAAATCCAATATTGTCGCCATCTCCCGGGAGCGAATATGGAAATCACTGAATCGCGTCGTCTGTATCAGCAGCTTGCTGCTGAGCTTAAAACGCGCATTGAACAAGGTGTCTACCTTGTGGGCGATAAGCTACCCGCAGAGCGGTTTATCGCTGATGAAAAAAGCGTAAGTCGTACCGTGGTTCGCGAAGCCATCATTATGCTGGAAGTTGAAGGCTACGTTGAGGTCCGCAAAGGCTCCGGCATCCACGTCATCTCTAATCATCCAAAACATCAGCAAATTGCCGACGAATCGCTGGAATTTGCCAATTATGGTCCTTTTGAGCTGTTGCAGGCCCGTCAGCTGATAGAAAGCAATATTGCCGAATTCGCGGCGACTCAGGTGACCAAGCAGGACATCATGAAGCTGATGGAAATCCAGGAAAAAGCGCGTAAAGAGAAGTGCTTCCGCGATTCCGAATGGGATCTTCAGTTCCATGTCCAGGTCGCGCTGGCGACGCAAAATACGGCGTTAGCCGCTATCGTCGAAAAAATGTGGACCCAGCGCGTGCATAACCCGTACTGGAAAAAACTGCACGACCATATCGACTCACGTACCGTCGATAACTGGTGCGACGATCATGACCAAATTCTTAAAGCGCTGATTCGCAAAGATCCGCATGCGGCTAAGCTGGCGATGTGGCAGCATCTGGAAAATACCAAGCTGATGTTGTTCAACGAAACCAGCGACGACTTTGAATTCAATGCCGATCGCTACCTGTTTGCCGATAATCCCGTGGTTCATCTCGATACGGCCGCCAACGGCGTAAAATAGACGTTCTCCTTCTGCAGGGCAGCGATTCCTCCGCTGCCCGTAAAGCCTCAGGGTAAGCAAAGCATATATAGTGTCAGCCTGTGTAAATACACTCGCCACCCTCCTTCGCAATCAGCAAAATCAGAATGCAACAAACTGCAATTTCTATGACGTAAAGTCAGCGGGTTTGTTACAATTAGATGCATTTTGTCGTTCTGAGAGTTAGCTTTGGCTTACTTCACTTTTAAACAGGGAACCGTTCAGAGCGCAGTAGCGACCATAATCTAATAAAAAGCTATGTCGCCGTGCATATACCGCGTTCAGACGTGCCGTTAACCGATGTACCAGGAATCGTGAATGGAACTATTAACCCAATTATTGAACGCCTTGTGGGCTCAGGATTACGAAACTCTCGCTAATCCCTCCATGATTGGCATGCTGTACTTTGTCTTATTTATGATTTTGTTCCTTGAGAACGGTTTGCTGCCCGCCGCCTTTTTGCCCGGCGATAGCCTGCTTGTGCTGGTCGGCGTCCTGATAGCCAAAGGCGCGATGGGCTTTCCGGAAACGCTGCTGCTGCTCACCGCGGCGGCAAGTCTCGGCTGCTGGCTGAGCTATATTCAGGGCCGATGGCTTGGCAATACGCGAATCGTACAAAACTGGCTATCGCACCTCCCTTCGCACTATCATCAGCGCGCGCATCACCTGTTCCATAAGCACGGGCTTTCCGCACTGCTGATTGGCCGCTTTATCGCTTTCGTTCGTACGCTGCTGCCGACCATCGCCGGGCTATCAGGCCTGAGCAGCGCACGCTTCCAGTTTTTTAACTGGATGAGCGGGCTGCTGTGGGTTCTGATTCTGACCTCGCTGGGATACCTGCTGGGGAAAACGCCGGTATTCCTGAAGTATGAAGATCAGCTGATGTCCTGCCTGATGCTGCTGCCCGTCGCGCTGCTGGTGTTTGGCCTGATAGGTTCGCTGATTGTCCTGTGGAAGAAAAAATACAGAAGCCGGGGCTAACGATGGAGATGACACGCTCCTCTCTGCGTCAGATAAGCTGGGTGCTGGGCGGTTCGCTACTCCTGTGCGGCCTGTTCTGGCTCTGGCTCACCGTGCAACAGCAGGAATCCACGCTGGCTATTCGTCCCGTTAGTCAGGGTATCAGCATGCCGGACGGTTTTTCCGTCTGGCACCATCTCGATGCTAACGGTATCCGTTTTAAAAGCATTACGCCGCAGAATGACGGTTTGCTTATCAAGTTTGACTCCAGCGCTCAGGGCGCTGCGGCAAAAGAAGTTTTGGGCCGCGCTCTACCGCATGGTTATATTATCGCTTTAGTGGAAGACGATGATTCGCCTACCGCCTGGATTTCGCGCCTGCGCGATACGCCGCACAGATTCGGGTAATCCACGAAAATTCCGAATATATTCACCCTGTTTGGTGATTTCCCGGTTTACTTACTATCATTAAGTTTGCGGGCGTCACCAGACTCACGTTACTCAACTGGATAGGGGATATCCTGAGATATTCCCCCACACAATGGAAGGTCGTATCCATGAAACACCGCATCGCTTTGATCCTGGTTCTGTCATCACTGAGCGCCAGCGCCTTTGCCATCTCCCCTTGCCAGGAAAAAGAGCAGGATATCCAGCGGGAGATCAGCTACGCAGAAAAGCATCATAACCAGCACCGTATTGACGGTCTGAAAAAGGCGCTGAGCGAAGTAAAAGCGCACTGCAGCGACAGCCAGCTCAAAGCCGATCACCAGAAAAAAATCGCCAAACAGCAGGAAGAAATTACCGAACGTCGGAACGACCTGCGCGAAGCCGAACAGAAAGGCGATGCTGACAAAATCAGCAAGCGTCAACGTAAACTTGATGAAGCGCAGCAGGAACTGAAAGAGCTGCAGTCTCGCGAGTACTAATCGATTAAGCAAGACCAATATGGACCACTTTAACAGGAGATAAACATGGCTAAAGATAACGTTGCAGAAGACCTGCGTGCGGAACTGAAGACGCTGGCTGATACCCTGGAAGAAGTGCTGAACTCCTCCACGGATAAGTCGAAAGAAGAGATTGGTAAGCTGCGCAGTAAAGCCGAAAGCGCGCTGAAGGAAAGCCGTGTTCGCCTGGGTGAAACCAGCGATGCTCTCCTGAAGCAAACGCGAGAAACCGCTGCGCGTGCAGATGAATACGTCCGTGAAAACCCCTGGACCGGCGTGGGAATTGGTGCTGCCGTCGGGCTGGTACTGGGTGTCCTGCTGACGCGTCGTTAATTATGGCGAACTCTAAAAGCACGCAAGGGCCTGGGCAAAGCGTTTTCGGCATCGGACAGCGAATAGTCACTTTGCTGGTCGAGATGGTGGAAACGCGCCTGCGCCTGGTCGTCGTGGAGCTGGAAGAGGAGAAAGCCAATCTCTTCCAGCTGTTCCTGATGCTCGGGCTGACGCTGCTGTTTGCCGCGTTCGGGCTGATGAGCATGCTGGTGCTCATCATCTGGGCCGTCGATGCGCAGTATCGGCTCAACGTGATGATCGCCACCACCGCTATCCTGCTGCTGGCAGCGCTCATTGGCGGTATCTGGACCTTACGCAAAGCCCGACGTTCAACGTTCCTGCGCTTCACGCGTCAGGAGCTGGCTAACGACCGCGCATTGCTGGAGGACGATAAGCCATGAGCCGCGAACAGCAGGAACGCGAACGACAAAAAGCGCTTTTGCTGCGCCTGATCCAACAGCAGCGGCTGGACCTTAGCGCCAGCCACCGCCACTGGATTGAAGCGACCGCGCCCATTGATCGCGGCTGGAACACCTTCCTCAATCTGCGTTCATGGGCAATGGTCGGCAGCGGCATCGTGGCAATATGGTCCGTTCGCCATCCGCGCTTTTTGATGCGCTGGGCAAAGCGCAGCCTCGGTATCTGGAGCACCTGGCGGATGGCACGCAATCTGCTGCGTCAGTCCACCTCGCGCTAAGGCTAATGACCGGGTCCGGCGCCAGCCGCCGCCCGGCATCCCTCTCGCCCCACTGTCCCCGTCAGGTTTGCCCCTCTTCTTGCTCACCAGCAGAACGCTTTCGCCTTTCAGCGTCTGCCATCATTTTGCGCAGCACCGCCTGTACGACCCGTTACATCCCCTCTTACATTCATGTCCTTTATCAATAATTACTCAGAAACTTTGAAAAAGATCTACAGTTTTCCTTGCTAACAATCACATCTCATCCTCGCTAATATCCTCTCCATCGACAGCAAGCCCGCGTAACTACGCAGGATTGCACCAAAAAACAAAATCGCCGCCCTTTGGGTTTTCTGGAGTAAGAAATGAAAAAATTAGAAGATGTTGGTGTACTGGTAGCGCGCATTCTGATGCCCATTCTGTTTATCACCGCAGGTTGGGGAAAAATCACCGGTTATGCGGGTACTCAACAATATATGGAAGCCATGGGCGTCCCTGGGTTTATGCTGCCGCTGGTTATCCTGCTTGAATTCGGCGGCGGTCTGGCGATTCTGTTCGGTTTCCTGACCCGCACCACCGCGCTGTTCACCGCAGGCTTCACCGTGCTGACCGCGTTTCTGTTCCACAGCAACTTTGCTGAGGGCGTGAACTCGCTGATGTTCATGAAAAACCTGAGCATCGCAGGCGGCTTCCTGCTGCTGGCTATCACCGGTCCAGGCGCCTTTAGTATTGACCGCGTCCTGAATAAAAAGTGGTAAGCGCACTATACTAGTAAATAAAAAAGCGAGGGGACTTCTCCTCGCTTTTGCTATCTGAAGGAGGAAATAATGGGACAATTAGTTGACGGCGTCTGGCACGATACCTGGTATGACACCAAATCCACCGGAGGGCGATTTAAGCGTTCTGTGTCCGCCTTTCGCAACTGGCTAACCGCCGACGGCGCGCCGGGCCCAAGCGGCGAAGCCGGGTTCGCTGCGGAAAAAGACCGTTACCATCTGTACGTTTCTCTGGCCTGCCCATGGGCGCATCGCACCCTGATCCTGCGCAGCCTGAAAGGACTGGAGCCGTTTATCTCCGTCTCCGTGGTCAACCCCCTGATGTTCGAGAACGGCTGGACTTTCGACGATAGCTTCCCGGCAGCGACGGTCGATACCCTCTACCAGCACGAATTTCTTTATCAGCTTTATCTGCATGCCGATCCCCACTATAGCGGGCGCGTCACGGTGCCGGTATTGTGGGACAAAAAGCAGCAAACCATCGTCAGCAATGAGTCGGCGGAAATCATCCGCATGTTGAATACCGCGTTTGACGGACTGGGTGCCCGCGCTGGAGATTACTACCCGCCTGAGCTGCGCGCGCAAATTGATGAGCTGAACGGCTGGATCTATGACAACGTCAACAACGGGGTCTATAAAGCCGGATTCGCCACCAGCCAGCAGGCCTATGACGAAGCGGTCGATGCGGTGTTTACGTCTCTGGAGCGTCTGGAACAAATCCTTGGTCAACACCGCTTCCTGACCGGTAACCAGCTGACGGAGGCCGATATTCGTCTGTGGACCACCCTGGTTCGTTTCGACCCGGTGTATGTGACTCACTTTAAATGCGACAAACGCCGCATCAGCGATTATCTGAATCTTTATGGCTTCCTGCGCGATATCTACCAGATGCCGGGCATCGCGGAAACGGTGGATTTTGCCCATATTCGCAACCATTACTACCGTAGCCATAAGACGATCAACCCAACCGGGATTATCTCCGTCGGCCCGCAGCAGGATCTTAACGAACCGCACGGCCGCGATCTTCGCTTCCGCTAATCCGTTGGGCGCCATTTACCGCGCCCAATAATTCACAAAACAAATATTTACCAGCATTTCATTCACGTCTATTCTTATTTCGATCGCTTTAAAAACAAGTGATTGACGGTTAATCGAGGCGTAAAAATGGACTGGTATCTTAAAGTATTAAAAAACTACATTGGATTTGGCGGCCGCGCCCGGCGCAAAGAGTACTGGATGTTTATTCTGGTCAACATCATCCTGACCGGCGTACTCAGCATTATTGATAAAATGCTCGGATGGCAGCGCGCCGGAGGGGAAGGCATTCTGACGACCATCTATGGCGTGCTGATATTCTTACCGTGGTGGGCGGTGCAGTTTCGTCGATTGCACGACACCGACCGCTCGGCATGGTGGCTGTTATTACTGCTGATCCCCGTGATCGGCTGGCTGGTGATCCTGGTCTTCAATTGCCAGAACGGCACTCCAGGCAATAACCGCTTCGGGCCGGACCCGAAACCGACCTCTTACTGACCATGCGCCCCTCGTCAAAAAGGGGCGCATTTTGTTTTATCTTGCCATAAATAGCTTCGGGATTTCCCGCAGACACCATGATTTTGCCTCACCCATGCTGTCCCGGCGCCAGGCCATAATAATGTCGATCTCGTTGCTGTACTCCGGGCTGACCACCCGCAGGCGCCCTTCGGCAATATCCCGCTCAACCAGCGGATAGGGCATCGTGGCGACGCCCAACCCTGCCAGCAGCGCCTGGCGTTTATCTTCGATCGAGCTCACGGTTAATCGCGGCTGTTTATCAAGCAGCTGCACCGTCAGCACCGGACGTTCGCGGGCGGTGTCCGCCACCGCCACGCCGCGATACTTCACGCGCGTGACTTCAGAAAGCGGCTCAGGCTCGAGGTGAATGGGATGGTCGGGGGCGGCAACGTAGACGCTCATAACCGAATAGAGCTTACGGGAGTTAATTTCCGAGGAGGAACGAAAATGCATATCCGGCGCAACGACAATATCCGCCCGCCCCTGCTCAAGGCGCTCCCATGCCCCGGCCAGCACTTCGGTAATAATCGACAGCTGGGTGTTCGATTTGGTCGCGAGCTTTTCAATTAGCGGAAACAGGTCGGTGGTGGGTACCAGCGCCTCGGTGACGATGGTCAGGTGCGTTTCCCAGCCGCGCGATAGCGCTTCGGCATCGGTTGTCAGCTTATCCGCCGCTTCCAGCAGAACGCGCCCGCGCTCGAGCAGCATTCGGCCTACGTTGGTGAATTTTGTTCGATGACCTGAACGGTCAAACAGAACGACATCCAGCTCTTCTTCCAGCTTTTGCATGGTATAGCTGAGCGCTGAAGGCACCCGACCAAGCTCATCAGCCGCCGCCGCAAAGCTTCCGCGCCGGTCAATCGCATCCATAACGCGTAACGCTTCCAGCGTTAATGCTCTCTCTTTAGCCATCGTTCTCTCATTCAGGAAATTTGAACATACCGGGCAGAATATCTGGCTAACAATACAGCGTCCATACCTTTACCATTGATTTAGTGTAAAGAGAGGTCAAGAAGATGATTACAACCCGAACAGCCAAACAGTGCGGTCAAGCCGACTTCGGCTGGCTGCAGGCCCGCTACACCTTTTCCTTTGGCCACTACTTCGACCCGAAATTGCTAGGTTACGCGTCGCTGCGCGTGCTCAACCAGGAAGTCCTGGCGCCCGGCGCGTCGTTCCAGCCGCGTACCTATCCGAAAGTCGACATTCTGAACCTGATACTGGAAGGTGAAGCGGAATACCGCGACAGCGATGGCAACCATATCCAGGCTAAAGCTGGCGAAGCGCTGCTGATATCCACCCAGCCCGGCGTGAGCTACAGCGAGCACAACCTGAGCAAAGAGAGCTCGCTGACGCGAATCCAGCTGTGGCTGGACGCCTGCCCGCAGCATGAAAACCCGCTGGTGCAAAAAATCGCTATCGCCGAGGGAACGCAGCAGCTGCTGGCTTCGCCGGACGGCAGCCAGAACAGTCTCCAGCTGCGCCAGCAGGTATGGATCCACCATATCAATCTGGCGAAAGGCGAGCAGCTTAACGTGCAGCTCCACGGCCCGCGCGCCTACCTGCAGTCGATTCACGGCACGGTACATGCGCGAGTGCAGGAAGAAGAGAAACAGGCTTTGACCTGCGGTGATGGCGCGTTTATTCGTGACGAAGCTAACATTACCCTCGTTGCCGATACGCCGCTGCGCGCTTTGCTGATAGATTTACCAGTGTAACAACGGCAGTAAGGGAGTGTGTTAGTGGGCAAGAAGAAAACAAAAAAAGCGGCGCTGGCAGCGTCGCAGCCGCAGCCAGAAACCATGACAACGGTTAGCTTTGGTTATGAAGAGATGTTGAGCGAACTGGAGGCGATCGTCGCAGAAGCGGAGATACGGCTCCAGGAAGAAGAAAGCGTCGCCTGACGTCAATATCGGCCCCGGCCGGGGCCGATAAATTTACTCACTCAGCGCCTGAGCTAAATCTTTTTGGACCTGCTTACGCTGTTCTGGCGTCAGGACCTGATTCACATCAAAATAGTACTTCACGCGATAATAGCGGACCTGCTGTTCGACTTTACTAAACGCCGCCAGCTGATCTTTGACCGCTTTTTCATTCCATTTTCCGGAATCAATCACATCAAATAATACGCCGTCTTTAATATCTTTCTGGGAGATCTGCTGAACGTTTTTTTCCAGCTGCTGGTGCAGGCTTTTAATTTTCGTTACCTGATCCTGGGTCAGTTTTAAGTGTTGGACAATCGGATCCTGCGCCGGGGCTGGCGCAGCGTTAACATCCGCAGCCTGTGCCGCCATTGAGAAGCCCGTAGCGAGGACGGTTGTCACTGCAATGCGAGTCATTAATTTCATTTTTTGTTTTATCCTGATTAATTATCACCGATGTGGCTGGCTATTATTTTTCATAAGCCGATGACGAAATGTAAAAAATAGTTCGCATAAATGTAGTTAAATCAGGAAATACATAACAAACATGAATACTACAATTGAAGTCATTTATTTTAAATATATTAATTAAGCAAGAAGGACGCATAACCGTATGAGTCATAATGCGGTTGATGGCAGACCTGTTTCCCCCATTGTGCCGCTTGCTTTTGGGGGCAGCGTCGTGGACAGTCATTCATCTGTCCTGTATTTCAACCTGCCGTATGAAGCAAAAACCCCCGCCATCGCTGGCAGGAGTTTTGTAAAAAGTTGAAGCTGACCGTTAAGCCGCTTTCTTGTGGGGTATAGCGTCGTGGACAGTCATTCATCTGCCCTCTGTTTCAACCTTTAGCCGAAAACAAAAACCCCCGCCATTTCTGACGAGGGTTTTCTTTGAATGAGGAAGCTGACCGTTAAGCCGGGTTCTGTCGTGGACAGTCATTCATCTAGGCCAGCAATCGCTCACTGGCTCAAGCAGCCTACCCGGGTTCAGTACGGGCCGTACCTTATGAACCCCTATTTGGCCTTGCTCCGGGTGGAGTTTACCGTGCCGCGAACTGTTACCAGACGCGCGGTGCGCTCTTACCGCACCCTTTCACCCTTACCTGATCCCACTTACGTGGGCCATCGGCGGTTTGCTCTCTGTTGCACTGGTCGTGGGCTTGCGCCCCCCAGGCGTTACCTGGCACCCTGCCCTATGGAGCCCGGACTTTCCTCCCCTCCGCCCGTCTCCCCCGAAGAGGACGACGACGAAGCGGCGACTGTCTGGTCAGCTTCGGCGCGAAGTATAGAGGGTTTACCGACGGTTGTCATCCTTCTGTCGCCATCCCAACCTGCAATGTCGCCGCAATATTACGCGACGCATGATAAATATTGTCCGCCGCGCCGCGAAACGCCTCTTCGAGCGTCGTTACGCTGGTCAGCACGCTAAACACCGCATCAATCCCATACTGGTGAACCACGCCGACGTCCCGGGTCAGACTACCGGCAATGCCAATTACCGGCTTATGATACTTTTTCGCCACGTTCGCCACGCCAACCGGCACTTTACCGTTAATACTCTGGCTATCCAGCCGGCCTTCACCGGTCACCACCAGCGAACAATCGAGGATATGCTCTTCCAGATTCAGCGCCTGGGTCACGATTTCAATCCCGCTGCGTAATTCAGCGTTCAGGAACGCCATCAGCGCTGCGCCCATACCGCCCGCCGCGCCCGCGCCAGCAACCTGCTTCACATCGACATGCAGATCGGCCTTAATAACGTCCGCATAGTGCGCCAGGTTGCTGTCCAGCTCGCGGATCATCGCTTCGGTAGCCCCTTTCTGCGGACCAAATATCCTTGATGCGCCAGTATCGCCAGTCAGCGGATTGGTGACATCGCAGGCGACCCGAATAGCGCAATCATGCAGTCGCGCATCAAGACCGGAGAGATCTATCGAATTGAGGCTACACAGACTACCGCCGCCGTTGCCAATCTCCGCGCCATTGGCATCGCAGAGACGCGCGCCCAGCGCCTGAACCATTCCCGCGCCGCCGTCATTGGTGGCGCTGCCGCCAATGCCAATGATGATATTTTTCGCCCCATGATCCAGCGCCTGCAAAATCAGCTCGCCGGTACCGCGCGACGTCGTCAATAGCGGGTTACGCTGAGCGGGCG
The DNA here is from genome assembly GCF_040061575.1 of Klebsiella sp. CB_Kp196. Lineage (NCBI taxonomy): Bacteria > Pseudomonadati > Pseudomonadota > Gammaproteobacteria > Enterobacterales > Enterobacteriaceae > Klebsiella > Klebsiella sp. CB_Kp196. The sequence goes on along the minus strand of NZ_JBEAFH010000033.1, from coordinate 96,545 downwards.
GAACCAGCCCCAGCCCGCTGGCCGCAGCCATTTCGATAAACGCGGTTTTGCCGTCTCCGGAAAGCCCCCAGCAGGCATTAACCGGAACACCCAGCGGCCCCGTCACGCAGGCGCTCATTTCGGTTCCCTGCGTCGCGGCAATCATCGCCTCAACGGTACCTTCTCCGCCATCGGCGAGAGGAACCTTCACGTAGAGCGCATCGGGGAAAATTTCCCGAAAACCTTTTTCTATAGCCTGAGCAACCTCGGTGGCCGAGAGGCTTTCTTTATAAGAGTCTGGGGCGATTACGATTTTCATAGTTATGTAGCCTGACAGTGCCGCGCGAGGCAAGAATTACAGGGCGCGCATCCGCGCCCTTCTTGTTAGCGAGTGACTTCCACTTTCGCCAGTTTTTCGTAGTAGCATGCAAGCGCGCTGTGGTCGGCGGTACCCAGACCGTCGGCGCGCAGCGCCTGCATCATCTCCATCACCGCGGCGGTCAGCGGCAGCTGGGCGCCCACGCCGTGAGAAGTGTCCAGCGCATTCGCCAGATCTTTGATATGCAGATCGATACGGAAACCCGGCTTGAAGTTGCGGTCCATCACCATTGGCGCTTTGGCATCCAGTACGGTGCTTCCGGCCAGCCCGCCGCGGATGGCCTGATATACCAGATCCGGGTTCACGCCCGCTTTGGTCGCCAACGTCAGCGCTTCGGACATCGCCGCAATGTTCAGCGCCACGATCACCTGGTTGGCCAGCTTGGTCACGTTGCCCGCGCCGATCTCGCCGGTATGCACCACCGAACCCGCCATCGCTTTCAGCAGATCGTAATATTTGTCGAAAATCGCTTTATCACCGCCCACCATCACCGACAGCGTACCGTCGATGGCCTTCGGTTCGCCGCCGCTGACCGGCGCATCCAGCATATCGACGCCTTTCGCTTTCAGCGCTTCGCTGATTTCGCGGCTCGCCAGCGGCGCGATGGAGCTCATATCGATCAGCACGGTGCCCGGCTTCGCGCCTTCAATAATGCCGCCTTCACCCAACGCCACCTCTTTCACGTGCGGGGAGTTCGGCAGCATGGTGATGATCACATCGCACTGCTCGGCAATCGCTTTCGCTGACGCGGCGGTTTCTGCGCCTGCGGCAATCACTTCGGCAATCGCTTCCGGGTTACGGTCAGCAACCACCAACGAGTAACCTGCCTTGAGGAGGTTTTTACTCATTGGTTTACCCATGATACCGAGGCCAATAAAACCAACTTTCATTGTCATGTCTTTATCTCTCTAGTTTCGGTGGTGGTTATTTCTTAAAGGAGTCAGCCAGCTTCTGCGTGGCAGAACGGAAAACGCCCAGGTCGCTGCCGACGGCAACAAAGGTCGCGCCCCATTCCAGATAGCGGCGCGCGTCGGCTTCAACCGGCGCCAGAATGCCGCTCGGCTTACCGTGCTTTTTCGCGCTGGCAAAAATGTGCTGAATAGCTTTCTGCACTTCCGGATGGGAAGCATTGCCCAGATGGCCCAGCGCAGCGGCCAGATCGCTTGGGCCGACAAAAATACCGTCAACGCCCGGCGTGGCGGCTATCGCATCAACGTTATCCACGCCCTGCTGGCTCTCAATTTGCACGAGAATGGTGATGTTGTTGTTCGACTGCGCGAAGTAATCCGGCACGGTGCCAAACATATTGGCGCGGTGCGAGACGGATACACCGCGAATGCCTTCTGGCGGATAGCGGGTTGAGGCGACGGCGTTAACCGCCTGCTCTTCCGTTTCGACAAACGGAATCAGGAAGTTATAAAAACCGATATCCAGCAGACGCTTAATAATCACCGGCTCGTTGGTCGGTACGCGAACGACCGGCGCGCTGGCGCTGCCTTTCAGCGCCATCAGCTGCGGGATAAAGGTTGAGATGTCGTTCGGCGCATGTTCGCCGTCCAGTACCAGCCAGTCGAAACCTGCCAGACCTAAAACTTCGGTGCTAATCGGGCTCGCCAGCGCGGACCAGCAGCCGATCTGAACCTGATGCGCCGCCAGGGCCGCCTTAAATTTGTTCGGGAAGATATCGTTGTTCATCGTTTATACCTTGTCACTTAACCGTTAATTATTTCTGCAGTTCCATGCGTTTGATGTCGCCGACCACAAACAGATAGCAAACCATCGCCATCAGGGCTGAGCATCCGACGAAGACCAGCGCTGCGTTGAATGAGTGCAGCTCGCTCACCAGGTAACCGATAACCAGCGGGGTTACGATGGAAGCGACGTTACCAAATACGTTAAAGACGCCGCCGCACAGGCCGACAATCTCTTTCGGCGCGGTATCGGAAATCACCGGCCAGCCCAGCGCGCCGAACCCTTTACCGAAGAAAGCCAGCGCCATCAGGGTCACCACCAGCGCGGTGTTATCGGTGTAGTTACACAGAATGATGGTGGAAGCCAGCAGCATTCCGAGGACGATCGGCAGCTTACGCGCCACGGTGATGGAAAAACCGCGTTTAATCAGATAGTCGGAGAACACCCCACCCAGCACGCCGCCGGCAAAACCGCACAGCGCCGGAATCGATGCGACCAGACCCACTTTCAGAATCGACATGCCCTTTTCCTGCACCAGATAAATCGGGAACCAGGTGAGGAAGAACCAGGTGATGGTATTGATAAAATATTGGCCGAAGAACACGCCCAGCATCATGCGGTTGGTCAACAGCTGCTTGATATAGTGCAGTTTAGGTCCGCTGGTCGCCGCGCTGCCGGGCTTTTTATGGTCCATATCAACGACGGCGCCGTTCTCGGAGATAAACTTAAGCTCCTCCTGCGTCATGCGCGGATGGTCGGTGGGGTTATGGATCAGTTTTACCCACAGGCCGGTCAGCACAAAGCCAATCACGCCCATGACGGTGAAGACATGCTCCCAACCCCAGGCGAAGGTCAGCCAGCCCAGCAGCGGCGAGAACAGCGCCAGGGAGAAATACTGCGCGGAGTTAAAGATCGCCGATGCGGTCCCGCGCTCTTTCGTCGGAAACCACGCCGCGACGATACGGGCGTTTGCCGGGAAAGATGGCGCTTCAGAGAAACCCAGCATAAAGCGCATAAAAAACATTGAGATACCCGCCCACGCCAGTGGAAACATATCCACAAAGCCTTGCAGGAAGGTAAACAGCGACCAGAAGAACAGGCTGTAAGAGTAGACTTTCTTCGAGCCAAATTTATCGAGCAGCCAGCCGCCGGGGATCTGCATCAGCAGGTAGGCCCAGCCGAAAGCGGAGAAAATATAGCCCATCGAGACCGCGCTCAGCTGCAGCTCTTTCGCCACCTCTGTACCGGCGATCGAGAGCGTCGCCCGGTCGGCATAGTTAACGGCGGTAACAATGAAAATGATCAACAGAATTAAATATCGAGTTGGCACTTCCCTTTTCTGTTCTATCGTTGCATCCAGACTCATCTAATATTCCTCAGGTACAACACACCTTCCATTATTTATTTTGGCGTGATTCTTCATTATTCAGAAATCAATATCAGGAGGTATCGATTTACTTATCCGGCGCATTGCAAGCATGACTCAGTATAATCAGCTTGCGAGCGTTAAACACTGTGCATATAACCTGTAAATGGCGTTTAATTATCGTTATTGTTGTGCAAATGCAATAATCAGTGGGCGCTGTTCCACAGTTCCAGCGATTTCCCTCTTTAACGTATTCGCCCGCGCAGCAATGGGTGATTTAGATCACATTTTCAGATTCAAACACCTGACATTCTCTATTTCATAAATTTGCACATCAGAAATTGAATATACCCTAAATATTTCGAGTTGCATGAAGGCGGCAACGCAGGGAATCCCCAGGAGCTTACTAAAGTAAGTGACTGGGGTGAGCGAGGAAAGCCAACGCACATGCAGCTTGAAATATGATGGGTATAAACGTTTTATTTTATTATTCGCACCTTGCTGGAGAATACTGGACAATGGCTGATATTGAAATTAGACAAGAATCGCCAACGGCGTTTTATATAAAAGTAGACGAAACGGATAACGTGGCGATTATTGTTAACGATCGCGGTTTAAAGGCCGGAACGCGTTTCCCTGACGGGCTCACGCTCGTTGAACATATCCCGCAAGGCCATAAAGTCGCGCTGGTCGATATTCCCGTCCACGGTGAAATCATCCGCTATGGCGAAGTGATTGGCTATGCGGTACGCGATATTCCGCAGGGCAGCTGGATTGACGAATCGCTGGTCGAACTACCGAAAGCGCCGCCGCTGCATACCCTACCGCTGGCGACCAAAGTCCCGGCGCCGCTGCCGCCGCTGGAAGGCTATACCTTCGAAGGCTATCGCAACGCCGACGGTAGCGTGGGCACTAAAAACCTGCTCGGCATTAGCACCAGCGTGCACTGCGTGGCGGGCGTCGTCGATTATGTGGTGAAAATTATCGAACGCGATCTGCTGCCGAAGTATCCCAACGTCGATGGCGTTGTGGGTCTGAACCACCTGTATGGCTGCGGCGTGGCGATTAACGCCCCAGCGGCGGTCGTCCCGATCCGCACCATTCATAACCTGGCGCTCAATCCAAACTTCGGCGGCGAAGTGATGGTGATTGGCCTTGGCTGCGAAAAACTGCAGCCGGAGCGCCTGCTGGAAGGCACCGACGATGTGAAAAGCATCCCCGTGGATAGCGCCAGCATCGTCAGCCTGCAGGATGAGAAGCACGTCGGTTTTAAATCCATGGTGGATGACATTCTGCAGGTCGCCGAGCGCCACCTGGAGAAGCTGAACCAGCGCCAGCGCGAAACCTGCCCGGCCTCCGAGCTGGTTGTCGGTATGCAGTGCGGCGGCAGCGATGCGTTTTCTGGCGTCACCGCCAACCCGGCGGTGGGCTACGCATCCGATCTGCTGGTGCGCTGCGGGGCGACCGTTATGTTCTCGGAAGTCACCGAAGTGCGCGATGCGATCCACTTGCTGACGCCGCGCGCCATCAACGAAGAAGTCGGAAAACGCCTGCTGGAGGAGATGGCCTGGTACGATAACTATCTCGATATGGGCAAAACCGACCGCAGCGCCAACCCCTCCCCGGGCAACAAGAAAGGCGGCCTGGCGAACGTCGTCGAGAAAGCGCTGGGCTCTATCGCTAAATCCGGGAAGAGCGCGATTGCCGAAGTGCTCTCTCCGGGGCAGCGCCCGACCAAACGCGGGCTGATTTACGCCGCGACGCCGGCGAGCGACTTTGTCTGCGGTACTCAGCAGGTGGCTTCCGGGATCACGGTGCAGGTCTTTACTACCGGTCGCGGTACGCCGTACGGCCTGGTCGCCGTGCCGGTCATAAAAATGGCGACGCGTACCGAGCTGGCAAACCGCTGGTATGACTTAATGGATATCAACGCGGGAACCATCGCCACCGGAGAAGAAACCATCGAAGAGGTTGGGCTGAAGCTGTTTGAATTTATTCTTGACGTCGCCAGCGGCCGCAAGAAGACCTTCTCGGATCAGTGGGGATTGCACAATCAGCTGGCGGTGTTTAACCCGGCGCCGGTGACGTGATGGATTAAAGCACGTTATCCCGCTCGTGATGCTTCGGGCGGGATACCTCTGCTATTGATGCGCGTTAAGAAAGTCCTCTATCTGCGCCTTCGTGGACGTTCCCTCCATCGGGCCACGGCGGGAAATCGCCAGAGAACCGCTGGCGTTGGCCCATCTCAGTGCCTCATGCGGCGATGCGCCGGACAGGAACAGGCTGACAAAGGTCGCACCGAAGCAGTCGCCAGCTCCCGTTGGGTCCACGACCGGGACATGAAAACCGGCAACATGATGCGTTTCCCGGGCGCTGAAATAGCTCGCTCCGCGCGGGCCGCGTTTAATCACCACGTGCTTAACGCCGCGCTTTAAAAGCTTATCCACCAGCACCTGTTCATCGCGCCCCGGGTTGAGGCCAAAGTAATCCAGTTCGCCATCGCTGGGCAAAAAGATATCGGTGTAATCAAGGATATACTCAAAAGCCTGCGACATTTCGGGGATATTCAGCATCTCTTTACGGATATTCGGATCGAACGAAACCGTGCCGTTGCGCGCTTTGATATTTTCAATCGCTTTACGCATCGCGTCGATCATGCGAAACGAAAACAGCGAAGAGCCCATAATGTGAAAATGGTTGCACTGGCTAAGCAGAGTGTCATCAATATGGTCAGCGGTTAGCAGACCGCAGGCGCTGTTTGGCATGTTAAAAATAAAATCGCGCTGCGCCTGGCTGCGGTAGCTCACAAAAGCGCTGCCGGTGGTCGCCTTTTGCAGTATGGCGATGCCATTAATATTCACGCCGTCGCTTTCCAGCCGCGCGATATTCATTTCACCAAACGCATCGTTGCCGACGCAGCTAAAAAGCACCGACCCTAACCCCAGCTTTGCAACCTGATCGGCGAAAATTGCCGGCGCGCCGCTGGGATATGGTCCCCAAAACTCTCCCGGGCGCGAAAAGCCCTGGTTCTCTTCTTTTGCCAGAAACTCCACCAGTAGTTCGCCGATGGTGCAAATGGTCACATTCATCATCGCTCCTTTACTTTGCCTTTTGCAAAGCAGGGTTGAGCCATGTCAGGCACTCGTTATTGGTATAGCTGTTAGTCAGGCCAGCGGCGAGAAGGCGGGCATGATACTCCGCGGCGACAATCTGCGGCGTCACGATGCCGCTAATTTGCTGCAAATCGCCAATCGGGTAGCGCTTGTCGCCATAGACCGGACGATGCGCGACGACCGCAATCGCCCTCTCACTTTGCGCCACCGCTTCGCTCAGCAGGCGGGCGCTGGCTTCCTGTCTGACGCTTAAGGTGCCATCTTCAGCAATGTGGTCGACAGCGATCAGCGCTCGCGAGGGACGATAATGACCCAGCGCGCTCAGCGCCAGATCGCCTTCGACTATTTTGCCGCTACTCCCCAACACACCGCCGAGCAGCACGGTTTCTCCGTTCAGGAACTCCTGCGCCAGTGGCACATGCGCCAGGTCGTTTAATAGCAGGCAGAGCTCGTCATAACCGGCAAGGAAAGGGATCACTTTGCGTAAGATTGATCCCTGCCCCAGGAACAGCGTTTCGCTATCTTCGATCTGTGCGGCGATCTGGCGCGCCATTTCGGTCTCCAGCGCTTTGTCCGTGGCAACCGGGGCTTCCTGAGCCAGGGCGACCGGAGCGCCCGCCTGGGAAGTATAGATTGCGCCGCCAAACGAGCGCTTCAGGTAGCCCTGCTGTTCAAGGTAGTTCAGGTCGTTACGGATCGTTACCCCTGAAACAGCCAGCATTTCAGCCAGGTCGTCGACTTTGATCTCTCCGTTCTTGCGCACGATCTCCGCGATGTCCAGGCGCCTTTTCAGCAGACTTGTAGACGGTTTTGCCACAGTGTTGTGCCTTCTTATTTTCTCCCAGAATAACTTTCATTTTTAAATTTCCCCGCTGCATTGTCAAACGCAAGGCCTTCCATACCTGTTTCACATCGATTTAAAAACATTTAATTCAGTAAGTTACATAAAACATCGTCATTTAAGGTACTTTTAAAAAAGAAAACAAACAAGACTATATAACTTTCATTTTTAAAATTACATCACTGTTGTGTGCGATTGATCACAACAATACGTCGAGACGATCGCTACATTACTTTCAAAATGAAGATTCAAAACACAAAAGCACTTACAACATGAAAGCAAAGGAGAACGAATGTACATTATTTCGAGTAAAAACATGCTGTTGAAAGCTCAGCGCCACGGCTATGCCGTTCCCGCCTTTAATATCCACAACCTGGAAACGATGCAGGTGGTGGTAGAAACCGCCGCCGAACTGCGTTCTCCGCTGATCCTTGCCGGCACCCCGGGAACTTATAGCTATGCAGGAACCGGGAACGTGGTGGCGATCGCTCGCGATCTGGCTAAATACTGGGATCTTCCCTTAGCGGTCCACCTCGATCACCATGAAGATCTGACCGATATCACGCATAAAGTGCAGGCCGGTATCCGCTCGGTCATGATCGATGGTTCACACTCGCCTTTTGAAGAAAACGTCGCGTTAGTCAAGAGCGTGGTTGAACTGAGCCATCGCTATGATGCCAGCGTTGAAGCCGAACTCGGCCGTCTGGGCGGCGTGGAGGATGATTTGGTGGTCGATGCAAAAGATGCGCTGTATACCAACCCGGAACAGGCGCGCGAATTTGTCACCCGCACCGGCATCGACTCGCTGGCGGTGGCTATCGGTACGGCGCACGGCATGTACGCCGCAGAACCCAAACTCGATTTTGAGCGCCTCGCCGCCATTCGCGATCGCGTTGACGTCCCTCTGGTTCTTCATGGCGCATCCGGGCTGGCCGATAGCGATATCCGCCGGGCAATCTCTCTGGGCGTGTGCAAAGTCAACGTCGCTACCGAGCTGAAAATCGCGTTCTCCGATGCCCTGAAGCAGTACTTCGAGGAAAATCCGGACGCTAACGATCCGCGTCATTACATGAAACCGGCCAAAGCGGCGATGAAGGATATCGTACGCAAAGTCATTCACGTTTGTGGCTGTGAAGGACAACTGTAATTTTCGGATCGAAGGAGCAATGTCGTGATCCATACCCTGACACTCAATACGGCAATCGATATGAATATCTTTTGCGATCCGCTGAAGCCGTCGGCAGTGAACCGAACCCGGCACACCGAATATTGCCCGAATGGCAAAGGAGTGAACGTTTCGCTGATATTAAATCACTATCAGCAACCCACTCACATTATGGGTATTTTCGGTGGTTTCACTGGCCGTTATATCGTGGAAGAGTTACGTCAGAAAAAAATTAAAGTGACGCCGACATGGGTATCTGAGCCAACCCGAATTAATATTTTTATAAATGACGGCGCAGAGGAATATAAGCTCGTTAACCCCGGTGCAAAAATTGATGACGAGTGTAAACAGCAGGTTATTCATCATCTGCAATGCGTCACCTCCGGGGATTATTTAGCGATCAGCGGCAGCCTGCCGCCGGGAATTGAAAGCCGGTTCTATAGCGAGATCATTGAATTATGTCAGCAGAAAGGCTGCGAGATTATCCTCGATATCAGCCATCCGGTTCTGCGCCAGCTGCTGGAATTACGGCCATTGTTGATCAAACCCAACGATGACGAGCTGCGGGAAATATTTGGTCTCGACGTCAGCGACCATCAGCAGGTACGCGAAGCTATGCGTACCCTGCATCAGTTGGGCGCTCGCAACGTGCTGCTGACGATGGGTGCGGAGGGCCTCTACTTTTCCGATGGCGCAAGCGTGTGGTTTTGCTCCGCACCGAAAATTGACCTGGTCAGCTCCGCCTGCGCCGGCGACGCCGCGCTGGGCGCCTTTCTCAGTAAATGGCTTAACGAAGACGATGTCGCTCACGCCCTGGCACTAGCCAGCGCGACCGGCGCCGACGTCGCCGGTTCCGCCGGATTAGGAAATTTACAACGCACAGAAGAATTATTACAGCAAATTCAGGTCGTTCAATTATAAAGGTCCGATTATGAAAAAAATTATTGCAGTTACCGGCTGCCCTACGGGTATTGCGCATACTTTTATGGCTGAAGAAGCCTTAAAAACCGCAGCGAAGAAATTAAATGTCGACATTAAAGTGGAAACCAACGGGGCTTCCGGCGTTGAAAACGCCATTACCCCCGCGGATTTAGAAGATATTTATGGTGTAATTATTGCCGCCGATAAAGACGTTAACGCCGAGCGATTTAATGGTCTGCCGGTCATTGAGGTTCCGGTTAAAGAAGCCATTCATCATCCGGTCGATTTAATTAATAAAGTGATCGGCGGCCAGGCGTCGCGCCGTCAGGGTATTTCTTCCTCGCCGGAGTCACCGGAGAAATACGCGCAAGAGTCTTTCGGACGCCAGGTTTATAAGCACCTGATGAGCGGCGTGTCCAACATGCTGCCGTTTGTGGTTGCCGGGGGGATTTTAATTGCCATCTCCTTCCTGTGGGGTATCTACTCAGCCGATCCGAACTCGCCGCAGTATAACGTTATTGCCGCGACGCTGATGAAAGTAGGCCAGCAGGCCTTCTCAATCATGGTGCCGATTTTTACCGCTTATATCGCCTGGTCTATTTCCGGCCGCCCCGGTATGGTTGCGGGCTTCGTCGGCGGCTTACTGGCCAACGCGACCGGCGCAGGCTTTCTCGGCGGGATTATCGCTGGTTTCGCCGCCGGTTATTTTATGTTGCTGATCCGCAATATGCTCAACGGCCTGCCGCGTCAGTATGAAGGGCTGAAATCGATCTTCATTATGCCGCTCGTTGGCGTGCTGGTAATAGGCGTGATGATGGTGCTGCTGGGTCAACCTGTCGCCGCCATCAACAACGCGATGATGAACTGGCTGAGTTCATTACAGGAAGCAAACCCGATTCTGCTGGGCATTGTGGTAGGCGCGATGTGCTCCTTCGACTTCGGCGGTCCGGTGAATAAAGCCGCCTACGTCACCGGTACGCTGCTGCTTGGCCAGGGGAACTACTTCTTTATGGCCGGGGTTTCCGCCGCCTGTATTACGCCGCCGCTGGTTATCGCGCTGGCGACAACCTTCTTCCCGAAAGGCTTCAGTGAAGAAGAGCGCGCCGCCGGGATGGTCAACTATATCCTCGGCTGCACCCATATTACTGAAGGCGCTATTCCATTCGCCGCGAAAGATCCTTTACGCGTCATCCCCATGATGATGATCGCCTCTTCCATCTCTGCGATTCTCAGCTATAGCCTGCAAATCCAGGTTCCTGCTCCGCACGGCGGCTTCCTGATCCTGCCGCTGGTAAGTAAACCGCTAATGTGGGTGCTGTGTATTCTCGCCGGTTCCGCCTGCGGCGCGGTCATGCTGGGATGCTGGAGGCTATGGCAAAAACGGACCCAGGAAGCAGCGACGCTTGCCGGTGCCATTAAATAAGGAGCTATTTATGCAACTGACTTGCGCAGATATCCATTTCGATCGCGCGATCAAAACGAAAGATGAAGCGCTGCAACGCGTCGTTGGCAGATTAACCGAAGCCGGGCATACCACGCCCGCTTATCTGAACGGCATGCGCGAACGCGAAGGACAAATCAGCACGTATCTTGGCAACGGTATTGCCATTCCTCACGGCACGCCGCAGAGCCGCGATGCGGTACTGAAAACCGGTGTCAAAGTACTGGCTTGCCCGCAGGGGGTGGATTGGGGAGAAGAACAAGCGGCTTATCTGATTGTGGGGATCGCCGCGCAGGACAACGAACACCTTGATATTCTTCGCCAGCTTACCCACGCCCTGAGCGACGAACGCGTACCTGCAGCGCTATCGCGCGCTGAGAGTCCGCAGGCGGTGCTGGAGATTCTGGCCGGCAATATCTTCCCGGCCGAAGGGGAAGAGATTGAACCGCCCCCGGCGTTCGATGAAGAGGCGACTTTTACCCTGCGCAATCCCCACGGACTGCACGCGCGGCCAAGCGCTGTACTGGTGAAAGCGGTGAAGCAGTGGCGATCGCAAATTCGGGTGGAAAATCTCGACACCCGTTCCGCTATTGTTGACGCCAAAAATCTGATGCGGGTGGTTTCTCTCGGCGCAAAACAGGGACATCGGCTGCACTTTATGGCCAGCGGGGAAGATGCCCATCAGGCGCTGGAGGCTATCGGTACGGCCTTTAATGCCGGATTAGGCGAAATTGCCGCTCAACCGCAGCAGGTGGTTCAGCCAGCAGAAAAGCCTAAACGGAGCTGGATTTCACGAATATTTAGTTAAATTTCAATAAATTAAAAACGCTCTGCCGTCATCGCCAGAGCGTTTTTTTATCTTTAACTTTCGTAACATTACGTTTTATCTTTCTTTTTTTCGAGATTGATCACAAATCAAAACAAAGGAGTTTGCGGGCAAAACAAAACATAACGAATATATTCGAAAGAAAACGGAGGTTTTAAATGAAAGATATTATTTCCCGCCACAAAGCTGGCGAACACATCGGCATCTGCTCAGTTTGTTCCGCGCATCCGCTGGTTATCGAAGCCGCGTTACGTTTCGATCTGCATACCAACAACAAGGTTCTTATCGAAGCAACCTCTAATCAGGTTAACCAGTTTGGCGGCTACACCGGAATGCAGCCTGCGGACTTCCGTGATTTCGTGAATAAAATTGCCCGCGAAGTCGGTTTCCCGTCAGAGCGCATCATCCTTGGCGGCGATCATCTCGGGCCGAACTGCTGGCAGGGCGACCCCGCCGCCGAAGCGATGGAAAAATCGGTCGATCTGATTAAAGCCTACGTCGCCGCGGGCTTCAGCAAAATCCATCTCGATGCCTCAATGTCCTGCGCTGACGATCCGGTACCGCTGGACCCGGCCGTCGTCGCCGAACGTGCCGCTCGCCTGTGCCAGGCCGCGGAAGAGACGGCAACCGACGCGCAGAAACGCCATCTGACCTACGTCATCGGCACCGAAGTTCCGGTTCCCGGCGGCGAAGCCAGCACCATCGGCAGCGTCCACGTAACCCGCGCCCAGGATGCGGCGGCAACGCTGGAAACCCATGAAGCCGCTTTCCGCAAGCTGGGTCTTAACGCAGCGCTGGAACGCGTCATCGCTATCGTGGTACAGCCCGGCGTTGAGTTCGACCATACGCAAATTATTCATTACCAGCCAGAGGCCGCCAAAGCGCTCTCCGCGTGGATCGAAGGCACGCCGATGGTCTACGAAGCGCACTCGACTGATTACCAGTCTCGTCAGGCCTACCGGGCGCTGGTGCGCGACCATTACGCCATCCTGAAAGTTGGCCCGGCGCTAACCTTCGCGCTGCGCGAAGCCATTTTTGCCCTCGCGCAAATGGAAAATGAGCTGATCGCTCCGGAATCCCGCAGCCGCGTGATGGAAGTGATTGATGAAGTAATGCTTAACGAGCCGGGCTACTGGAAGAAGTACTACCGCCCGACCTGGAGCCAGGCAATGGTGGATATCCACTTCAGCCTGTCCGATCGCATTCGCTACTACTGGCCGCATCCGCGTATTCGCCAGAGCGTGGAAAAGTTAATTGCAAACCTGACCGAAACTAAACTGCCGCTGGGCCTTATCAGCCAGTATATGCCCGTGCAGTTTGAACGACTGTCGTTAAACGAACTCGCCGCCGTGCCGCACGACCTCATCCTCGACAAAATTCAGGATGTGCTGCGTGCCTACCGTTACGGCTGTTCATCCGAAATCGCCTGAAGTAAAGAGGATTTATGAGTCAATTTTTTGTTCGTACCGGCATTCATTTTAGTTCCAGCCGGCAGGCGCTGGAGCACATTGGCGAAGAGATGCTGGCGCGCGGCGTTGTGCACGACAGCTATCCACTGGCGCTGCTCGAACGAGAAGCAACTTTCCCCACCGGCATTGCGCTGGAGCAGCACGCGGTCGCGATTCCCCACTGCGAGGCGGTACATGCGAAGTCTCCGGCTATCTACCTGATTCGCCCGGACAACCCGGTCCCTTTTCAGCGTGCTGACGACGACGGCGAAATCGACGTTTCGTTAATCATCGCGCTGATTGTAGAAAATCCGACTGCACAGCTACAGCTGCTGCGCCGGTTATTTAGTGAGCTACAAAACCCGAACACGCTTGAAGCATTGCTGGCTGCCTCACAGGAGCAGCTGCCCGAGCTGTTTCGGCACTCTATCCTTGAGTCAGAGCCCAGCGCTCAGGCTTTATAACAGACTGATAATAAAAGGGGTACCCTATGAAACGTAAAGTAATCGTCGCCTGTGGCGGCGCTGTCGCCACCTCGACCATGGCCGCAGAAGAGATCAAAGATCTGTGCGCGGACCACAGCATCGAGCTGGACCTGGTGCAGTGTCGGGTGAATGAAATCGAAACCTATATGGACGGCGCGCACCTCATCTGCACCACCGCCCGGGTTGACAGAACCTTTGGCGACATTCCGGTGGTTCACGGTATGCCTTTCATTTCTGGCGTAGGCATTGAAGAACTGCAGCAAAAAATCCTGAACATCCTGACGGAGTAACGCCCATGTTTAGCGAAATCATGCGTTATATCCTCGACCTTGGTCCAACGGTGATGCTGCCGATCGTGATCATCATCTTCTCCAAAATACTGGGGATGAAGCTCGGGGACTGTTTTAAATCAGGCCTGCACATCGGGATTGGTTTCGTCGGTATCGGCCTGGTTATCGGCCTGATGCTCGACTCCATCGGCCCGGCGGCGAAAGCGATGGCGGAGCATTTCCAGATTAACCTGCACGTGATTGATATTGGCTGGCCGGGGTCGTCGCCGATGACCTGGGCCTCGCAAATCGCGCTGGTGGCGATTCCCATCGCCATCGCGGTCAACATTTTCATGCTGGTCACCCGAATGACTCGCGTCGTGAACGTCGACATCTGGAACATCTGGCATATGACCTTTACCGGCGCAATGCTGCATATCGCGACCGGTTCTTACTGGATTGGGATTCTTGGCGTAGTGGTGCATGCGGCTTTCGTCTACAAGCTCGGCGACTGGTTTGCGAAGGATACCCGCGACTTTTTCGGCCTCGATGGTATTGCTATTCCGCACGGTAGCTCGGCGTATTTAGGGCCGATAGCGGTGCTGGTCGATACGATTATCGAAAAAATTCCCGGCCTGAACCGCATCCACTTCAGCGCTGACGACATCCAGAAACGCTTCGGTCCGTTTGGCGAACCGGTCACCGTCGGTTTTGTAATGGGTCTGGTCATCGGCGCGCTGGCGGGCTACGACCTGAAGGGCATCCTCCAGCTGGCGGTGAAAACCGCGGCCGTCATGCTGCTGATGCCGCGCGTCATCAAACCTATCATGGATGGCCTGAACCCGATTGCCAAACAGGCGCGTAAACGTCTGCAGGCGAAGTTTGGCGGCCAGGATTTCCTGATTGGTCTCGATCCGGCGCTGCTGCTTGGTCATACCTCGGTCGTATCGGCCAGCCTGATCTTTATTCCGCTAACTATTCTGATCGCGGTTGTGGTGCCGGGCAACCAGGTCCTGCCGTTCGGCGATCTCGCGACCATTGGATTCTTTGTCGCCATGGCGGTGGCGGTACACCAGGGGAACCTGTTCCGCACGCTGATTTCCGGGATCATCCTGATGGGGATAACGCTATGGATTGCCACGCAGACCATCGGCATGCATACCCAGCTGGCGGCTAACGCCGGGGCTCTGAAGACGGGCGGCCTTGTGGCCTCTATGGACCAGGGCGGTTCACCGGTTACCTGGCTGCTCATTCAGCTCTTCACCTGGCAAAACGTGGTGGGTTTTGTGGTTATCGGCGTCATCTATGTTGCCGGCGTGCTGTTGACGTGGCGTCGGGCGCGCAGCTTCGCCGCCGCAGAGAAAGCCGCCGTCGCGCAACAAAGCCCGGGCGTTTCTTAATCTCAAGGGGGAGCATCCGCTCCCCCGGACATTTCTGGAGAATATTATGCAATCAGTGGTTATCCATGCTGAGGGGACAGTGCGCGTTGAAGAACGCCCGATACCGACTCTACAAACGGAAAATGATGTCCTGGTCAAAGTCGTCAGCTCCGGATTGTGCGGTTCCGATATTCCGCGCATCTTCGCCAAAGGCGCCCACTACTATCCCATCACCCTGGGTCATGAGTTCAGCGGCTATGTTGAATCTTACGGCTCAGCGGTGACCGACCTGCAGCCGGGCGACGCGGTAGCCTGCGTGCCTCTGCTCCCCTGCTTTAACTGCCCCCAGTGCCAGCGCGAATACTTCTCTCTCTGCAAACAGTACCAGTTTGTCGGTTCGCGCAGCGAAGGCGGAAATGCGCAGTACGTGGTGGTCAAACGCGCCAACCTGTTCCGTCTGCCGGACCAGATGCCGATTGATGACGGCGCGTTTATTGAACCGATGACCGTCGGCCTGCACGCCTTCCATCTGGCTCAGGGCTGCGAAGGGAAAAACGTCATTATTATTGGCGCAGGCACAATCGGTTTGCTGGCGTTGCAGTGCGCCCGCGAACTGGGCGCCAAAAGCATTACGGCAATCGATATCAACCCGCAGAAGCTGGCGCTGGCAAAAACGCTCGGCGCAACGCACGTCTTTAACAGCAAGGAGATGAGCGGCAAACAGATTCAAACGGCGCTGGAAGAGATTCAGTTCGACCAGCTGGTGCTGGAAACCGCCGGTACGCCGCAAACCGTGGCGCTGGGCATTGAGGTCGCCGGACCGCGCGCGCAGCTGGCGCTGGTGGGTACCTTGCACCATGACTTAACGCTGCCTTTCGCCACCTTTGGCCAGATTCTTCGAAAAGAGCTGACTATTGTCGGCAGCTGGATGAACTACTCGGGCCCGTGGCCTGGAAAAGAGTGGCAAACGGCGGTTCGCCTGCTGACGGAAAAACGCATTCAGCTTGCCCCGCTTATCACCCACATCGGCGATGCCGAAAGCTTTGCCCGCGAAGTCCAGGCGCTCAACGGTGCGCCGATGCAGGGGAAAATCCTGCTTAAACTCTCCTGACCAACTGAGCCAGCAATCAGAGCTGGCTCACATAACCTTTCGAAAATTATCGTTCAACTTTCATTACCCTTCGATTACACTAAGATCAGTTAATTATCAGGCAAATTAATATGAACTCATTCGAGCGAAGGAATAAAATTGTCGAAATGGTCAATGCGCAGGGTAGCGTATTGGTGCTGGACCTTTCGAATCTCTTTGGCATCTCCGAAGTGACAATCCGGGCCGATCTCCGTTTACTGGAAGAAAAAGGGTTACTCACCCGCTTTCACGGCGGTGCCGCAAGGCCCGGCAGCAATTTGACCGAAGGAGATAATCTGGAAGTGGTGCTTGAAGATCGTTATCAGTTGGCCAGCGATCCGAAAAAACGGATAGCCCAGGCCGCGGCGGCGATGATTAGCGAAGGCATGACGGTGATCCTGGATAGCGGCAGCACTACCCTACTGATTGCCGAGGCGCTGGTACGTATGACCAATATCACGGTGATTACCAACAGCCTGCCCGCGGCGTTTACGCTATCCGAAAACAAAGATATCACCCTGGTGGTCTGCGGCGGCACCGTACGCCACAAAACACACTCCATGCACGGTACCATCGCCGAACGTTCTCTTCAGGGCATCAGCGCCGATCTGATGTTCGTCGGCGCAGACGGCATCGATACCACCAACGGCATCACCACCTTCAACGAAGGTTACTCCATCAGCGGCGTCATGGCCGCCGCGGCACATAAGGTCATTGCCGTGCTGGACGCCAGCAAATTCAATCGCCGCGGGTTCAATCAAGTTCTACCGATGGAGAAAATAAACTGCGTGATTACCGACAGCGAAATAAATGAAGAACATCGGAAGGCATTAAAAAGTACCGGGATTGAGTTACACATCGTATAGAAAATAAGGCAGATGCGGTGACATCTGCCCTATTGACCATCACGTTTTGTACGCTGATAACCCGCTAAAGAATGCGCCAGGCTCCCCTTTTTTTTGCGCCGGTCCGCTGTAATCTTCCCTTTTGCTGCAGCGTCTTCAGATACCGCTCAACGGTTCTGGCAGAAACATCTATTTCCTGAGCCATGTCTTTCGCGGTGCGCGTGGGTTCTTTAGACAAAAGCTTGAGGATCCGTTCCTCAACGGCCGCCAGCATTTCCACTTTTTCTTCCGACATTTCTTCCGACAGAGAAGCTGTTTGTCCTATGCCATCTTTCAACGCGATAACCATATTTTCCAGCATAAATTCAATAAACGGCGTGCTGTCACTCTGGCTATCACACATCCCTAAAACCTGGTAATAGCGCTCCTGCTGATAATGCATCAACGTTTCAACTGGTAGCCAGGCAAGCTCCGCGCGCCATTGGCTAAGAATTAAGGTTTGCCACAGGCGTCCCATTCGGCCATTACCATCGGCAAATGGATGGATAAACTCAAATTCGTAGTGGAAGACAGCTCCAGCGATAAGCGGATGAATGTCAGTGACTTTCAGCCATAGCAGCAACTCGTTTATCAAACGCTCGACCTGAGAGGCGGGGGGAGCCATATGAACCAGTCTGGTATCCCGGAAGATCCCTAAATCACCGTCACGCAGCTGGCCGGGGTTATCAACCAGCCCTATCATCAGCGTCCGGTGGGCGGTCAAAAGATCGGTTAACCGGTGGCTTTTCCATGTAGGCATTTTTTCATATGCCAGAAGAGCGTTTCTCACTTCCTGAATATCTTTTGCTGGCGCAAGAACACGTTTACCCTCCACTAGCGCAGTGACCTGATCGGTACTCAGGCTGTTATGCTCTATCGCCAGCGACGCCTGAATCGTACGAATACGATTCTCTTTTCGCAGAAGGGGGGAGGCTCGTCCCGTTTGAGCTGACCAGTGCCCTAACAGCTCACCAATCTCAACAACCAGATTGAGAATGGCAGGAGTAATGCTAAACGGCGGCTGGTAATGACTCATGAGATTAGTCTCCCTGCTGCTCCAGGGCATACTTATACAGGGCGTTTTTCTTCACGCCGTGGATTTCCGCAGCCAGCGCGGCGGCTTTTTTCAGCGGCAGCTCAGCCTGCAGCAGGGCCAGCGTACGCAGCGCTACCGCCGGCAGCGCCTCTTCCTGCGCTTTAAAACCTTCTACGATCAGCACCATCTCACCTTTACGGCGATTTTCGTCCTCTTTCACCCATGCCAACAGCTCGCCGATCGGCGCGCCGTGAATCGATTCCCAGGTTTTGGTCAGCTCACGCGCCAGCACCACGTAGCGGGACTCCCCCAGCACAGCGCAGATATCCTCCAGGCTTTCCAGCAGACGGTGGGTAGACTCATAAAAAATAATCGTCCGCGGCTCTTCTTCCAGCGCCTTCAGCGTGTCACGACGCCCTTTGGATTTGGCAGGCAGAAAGCCTTCATAGCAGAAGCGATCCGAAGGAAGACCCGCCGCGCTCAGCGCCGCAATCGCCGCACAAGGGCCAGGCAGAGGCACCACACGGATATTAGCTTCACGGCAGGTGCGCACCAGATGATAGCCGGGATCGTTAATCAGCGGCGTTCCGGCGTCGGAAACCAGCGCGATGTTTTGCCCCGCTTTAAGCTTCGCGACCAGCGTTTCCGCCTTTTGCTGCTCGTTGTGGTCATGAAGCGCGAATAAACGGGCGTTGATCGCAAAATGCTGCAGCAGCAAACCGGTATGGCGGGTATCTTCCGCTGCAACTAAATCAACGGCTTGCAACACTTCCAGCGCGCGTTGCGTGATATCAGACAGATTCCCTATCGGAGTGGGCACAATATAGAGCTGTCCCTGAGAATTATCTGCTGATTCGTGTTGTTTCATTGTCTCGTCCGTATTGCCGAATTAATATTGAGCATTGAGCCAAAAAAATATCACTGGACACATATGGTACCGTCAACATTTCTTCGTTCTAAACCCGTGCGTTGTCTGCCCGTACTGCTGGCCGCGCTGATCTTTGCCGGCTGCGGTACCCATACTCCGGATCAAAGTACGGCGTATTTGCAGGGTACGGCTCAGGCAGACTCCAGTTACTATCTGCAACAAATGCAGCAAAGCACGAATGATAGCAAGACCAACTGGCAATTACTCGCCATTCGTGCACTGCTGAAGGAAGGTAAGAAACCGCAGGCGATCGACCTGTTCAACCAGCTACCGTCTAATCTCAACGGTGCGCAAAGCCGCGAAAGGTCGCTGCTGGCGGTAGAAGTGAAGCTGGCGCAGAACGATTTCCAGGGCGCGCAGACGCTGCTCAGCAAGCTCGACCCGGCAAGCCTTGAGGAGAACCAGCTGCCCCGCTACTGGCAGGCGCAAATTGACGCCAGCCAGGGTCAACCCTCGCTGAACCTGCTGCGGGCCCTGATTGCCCAACAGTCGCTGTTAAGCCTGCCTGCGCAAAAGCAGAAAAACATCGACGCGACCTGGAAAGCGCTCACCGCCATGACCAAAGATCAGGCCAACGCGCTGGTCATTAACGCCGATGAGAACGTCCTGCAGGGCTGGCTGGATCTGCAGCGCATGTGGTTTGATAACCGCAGCGATCCGACGATGCTCAAGGCGGGAGTGAAAGACTGGCAGACTCGCTACCCGCAAAACCCGGGGGCGAAAATGCTGCCGACGCAGTTAGTGAATATGCAGAACTACCAGGCCGCATCGATCAATAAAATCGCCCTGCTGCTGCCGTTAAACGGCCAGGCGGCAATTTTTGGCCGCACGATCCAGCAGGGCTTTGAAGCGGCGAAGAACGGCGCGCCTGCCGTTGCAGGAAGCGCAGTACCCGCCCAGGTCGCCCAGGCGGCGAACGTTGCCGAAAGCGCCGTAGTCAGCCCATCGCAGGCGGAGGTCACCGATCTGACGACCACCAATAACGCTCAGACTCCGGTACAGGCGCCAGCGGCCGACCAGGCGCAAACCGCGGCGCCGGTCACCGCGCCGGCGGTAGTACAAGCCCCGACGCCGGAGGCCACCAGCCAGCCGGCGGAAGCGCCGCAGGCTCAGGCCGTCGCCGCAACGCCAGCCAACCCTTCCGCAGAACTGAAAATCTACGACACCACCACTCAGCCAATGAGCCAGCTGCTGGCCCAGGTGCAGCAGGATGGCGCGACCATCGTCGTCGGTCCGCTGCTGAAAGATAATGTCGAAGATGTCATCAAGAGCAATACCTCGCTGAACGTGCTGGCGCTCAATCAGCCGGAAAAAGTCGAAAGTCGGGCCAATATCTGCTATTTCGCCCTCTCGCCGGAAGATGAAGCCCGCGACGCGGCGCATCACATTCACGATCAGGGCAAACAGACTCCGCTGCTGCTGGTGCCTCGCGGCGCCCTGGGCGATCGGGTGGTTACCGCCTTCGCCAACGAGTGGCTGAAGCTGGGGGGCGGTACCGTCCTGCAACAGCGCCTGGGCTCCACCGCCGAGCTGCGCGGCAGCGTCAACAGCGGTATTTCGCTAAGCGGTACGCCGGTCTCAACCCTGCCGTCAGCGCAAGACAGCGCCCTGGGTAGCCCGAGCGATGTGCCGGTCAGCAGCACCGGCGGCGTCGACGCCGCGTATATCCTGGCCACGCCGGAACAAATCGCTTACATCAAACCGATGATCGCACTGCGTAACGGCAGCCAGAGCGGCGTGACGCTCTACGCCAGCTCCCGCAGCGCCCAGGGGACTTCCGGACCGGACTTCCGTCTGGAGATGGAAGGTCTGCAATATAGCGAGATCCCGATGCTGGCGGGAAGTAACCCTGCCCTGCAGCAGCAGGCGCTGGCCGCCGTTCGTAACGACTACTCGCTGGCGCGCCTGTACGCCATGGGCGCCGACGCCTGGTCCCTTGCCAACCATTTCTCGCAGATGCGCCAGGTTCCCGGCTTTGAGCTGAACGGCAATACCGGCGATCTCACGGCCACTCAGGATTGCGTGATCAACAGGAAACTGTCATGGCTCAAATACCAGGGTGGGCAAATCGTCGCGGCCAACTAAGTAAACAGACCGGCGATGCCTGGGAAACCCAGGCGCGCCGCTGGCTGGAGAGCCAGGGTCTGCGTTTTATCGCCGCCAACGTCCGCGAGCGCGGCGGCGAGATAGACCTCATCATGCGCGACGGCAGCGTCACCGTCTTTGTCGAAGTACGCTATCGTCGCAGCGCAAACTACGGCGATGCCGCCTCCAGCGTGACGCCGCAAAAGCAACAAAGACTGCTCAAAGCCGCGCGTCTGTGGCTCTGCCGACAGAATGGGAGCTTTGAGACTGTGGATTGCCGTTTCGATGTGGTAGCCTTCACCGGAAACGACATCCAATGGCTAAAAAACGCCTTTGGCGAATAGCGTAAACGAATTAAGGGATCCCGTGCTCGACAGAATCAAAGCCTGCTTCACCGAAAGCATTCAAACCCAAATTGCAGCAGCGGAAGCACTCCCGGACGCCATCTCCCGTGCGGCGATGACGCTCGTTCAGTCGCTGCTGAACGGCAACAAAATCCTCTGTTGTGGTAATGGCACTTCCGCCGCCAACGCACAGCATTTTGCTGCCAGTATGATTAACCGTTTTGAAACAGAGCGTCCTGGTTTACCCGCCATTGCACTAAATACCGATAATGTGGTCTTAACCGCAATTGCCAACGATCGCCTGCATGACGAAATCTATGCTAAGCAGGTGCGAGCGTTGGGACACGCCGGCGACGTGCTGCTGGCGATTTCTACGCGCGGCAACAGCCGGGACATCGTGAAAGCCGTGGAAGCGGCGGTCACCCGCGATATGACTATCGTGGCGTTAACCGGTTATGACGGCGGTGAACTGGCTGGCCTGTTAGGGCAGCAGGACGTCGAAATCCGCATTCCGTCGCATCGCAGCGCGCGAATTCAGGAAATGCACATGCTCACCGTCAACTGTCTGTGCGATTTGATCGATAACACGCTTTTTCCACACCAGGACGATTAAGGAGAACACATGAAGGCTCTCTCGCCCCTCGCCATTCTGCTGTCTGCGCTACTGCTTCAGGGATGCGTTGCTGCCGCGGTAGTCGGAACGGCAGCAGTCGGCACTAAAGCCGCGACGGACCCGCGTACGGTAGGTACTCAGGTGGACGACAGCACGCTGGAACTGCGCGTTAACAGCGCGCTGTCGAAAGATGAACAAATTAAGAAACAGGCCCGCATCAACGTGACCGCCTACCAGGGCAAAGTTCTGCTGACCGGGCAGTCCCCAACGTCCGATCTCTCCGCGCGCGCGAAGCAAATCGCTATGGGCGTAGAAGGTACGACGGAGGTGTTTAACGAAGTGCGTCAGGGCCAGCCGATCGGCTTAGGAACCGCGTCTTCGGATACCTGGATCACCACCAAAGTCCGCTCCCAGCTGCTGGGTACCGACCAGGTGAAATCCTCCAACGTGAAGGTGACAACCGAAAACGGTGAAGTGTTCCTGATGGGTCTGGTCACCGACCGTGAAGGACGCGCGGCGGCGGATATCGCCAGCCGGGTGAGCGGCGTGTCTCGCGTCACCACCGCCTTTACCTATATCAAGTAAGCGTCTCTGCCTCCCGGCCTGCGCCACGCTGAGCCGGGCTACGTGTTCACCGTTGGCTGTGGGCCGGTAGCCCGGACAGGCGCGCAGCGCCGCCTCCGGGAAGATCATCAGAGTAAAGCGACGCCCCCAACCACCGCGCCGCACAGCGCCACCAGCCCGCCGGTCAGCCACAGCGCCTTCGCCGGGAACGCTTTACGCAGCATAATCAGTGACGGTACGCTGACAGCAGGCAGCGTAATCAGCAGCGCCAGCGCGGGCGCCATGCCCATACCTGCCAGCATCATGGTCTGCACAATCGGGATCTCCGCCGCCGTCGGTATCACAAACAGACAGCCGGCAATCGCCATGGCAATCACCCAGAACAGCGTATTCTCCACCACGCCATCGGCGTGAGGGAATAGCCACACCCGCGCGGCGCCCAGCACCAGAACCGCCAGAATATAAACCGGGATGGTATTCCAGAACAGCGTCCACAGCGCGCGCAGCCAGCGGCTGAAGAAGCCTTCCTGCGCGGTTTCCGCAGGCAATTCAGGCACATCTGCGGGCTGCGTCGCCGCTTCTTTCACCCATTTCTGAACCAGCGTGGCGACCACCAGCACAGTCGCCAGTCCCGCCAGCAGGCGAATCAGCGCAAACTGCCAGCCCAGCACGAAGCCCATAAACACCAGCGTCGCCGGGTTGAGCAGCGGATTGCCCAGCCAGAATGCCAGCGCGCCGCCCATGGATACCTGCTGTTTACGCATTCCCGCAGCCACCGGCGCGGCGCAGCAGGTGCACATCATCCCCGGCAGAGAGAACGCGGTCCCCAGCAGCGTACCGCGAAAACGCGATTGCCCTAACGTGCGCCACAGCCAGTCACGCGGGATCAGCACCTGAATGAGCGATCCCAGCAGCACGCCTAATACCGCCGCTTTCCATACCGCCAGGAAATAGACCAGCGCGTAATCCCAGGCCGCAGCGAAAGGATTCGCATCGCTATTTGCAAGAATGGATTTGCCGATACTGTGCGTCTCAGCGGCGGTAAAGGCTTTGCCGTAATAGGGCTGCCATTTAACGAACCACAGACCAACGATAACGACGAGAAAAAACAGCGCGGGCTTCCACCATTGAAACGGTGCTGCCGCCTGAGATGAAGACTGACCAGCCATAGCATTCCCCAAGGAGTGTCATGATAAATTGAGGACATGAATACTACGCCTCCGGGGAAACTTTGGAAATCAGTAATCCCCCGCGCGCGTGGCCCTCTCACGCAGCTGCGACGAGGAGAGAATGCGGACGCCTTCCTGCGCGGGCGAGAGCGCCTCCGCGAGTAGCGCGCTTGCCACGTCCCGCGCGTCTATCGATTTCAGGTTGCCCGGCAGCAGGCTAAAAAGCGGCGCCAGGAGCGTCTCGCCGGTGCGTTTTTTTTCGCGCTCGCCTACCAGCATTGATGGACGGGCAATCGTCAACCTCGGCCACTGCTGCGCAATCAGCGCCTCTTCCATCTCGCCTTTTACCCGATTATAGAAAAAGGGGGAATGCGCGTTCGCCCCCATCGCGCTGACCACCAGCATATGCTGCGCGCCCAGCTTTTTCCCCACCAGTGCGGTATCAATGACCAGCGTATAATCGGCATGCACAAACGCCTCTTTGCTTCCCGCTTCCCGGCGGGTGGTCCCCAGGCAGCAGAAAACAATATCGACCGGATCGACCACCTGCGCCAGCGCGTCCGTGAGCTGCGGATCGTGCGGGTTAAATACGCCGGAGATATCGCTCAGCGGCCGACGCGTGGGCGCAGCAATGGACTTAATATCCTGTGCGTTGAGTAGCATTCGCAGTAAGTGACCACCAACTAACCCGGTTGCCCCCGTTAACAGTACTTGACTCATCGAAACTCCTTTGCAGATTTTTCTATGTTGCGATCCCAGCCTCATGTTCCAGACTTAATACTCTACGAGGTAATTATCCATCATCATCAGGGAAATGCCTCATTCCACACCGAAACACTGGAGGAAGAATGAGTAAGAAGATAGCCGTTTTAATTACCGACGACTTTGAAGACTCGGAGTTCACCTCACCCGCGGACGCCTACCGTCTGGCCGGACACAAGGTGGTGACCATTGAAAAACAGGCGGGGAAGAAGGTAAAAGGGAAAAAAGGGGAAGCTGAAGTCGTTATCGATAAAGCCATTGATGACGTCAGCCCTGCCGACTTCGACGCCCTGCTGCTGCCGGGCGGATATTCACCGGACTCGCTGCGCGGCGACGAACGCTTTGTCACCTTCACCCGCGATTTTGTCAACAGCGGCAAACCGGTCTTCGCCATCTGCCATGGCCCGCAGCTGTTGATTAGCGCCGATGTGATTCGCGGGCGTAAACTGACGGCCGTGAAGCCTATCGTAGTCGACGTGAAAAACGCCGGTGGCGAATTCTATGACCAGGAAGTGGTTATCGACAACGAACAGCTGGTGACCAGCAAAACCCCGGACGACCTGCCGGCGTTTAATCGTGAAGCCTTACGCCTGCTCGGCGCCTGATTCGCGCAGCCAGTGCAGCTTTTTCCCAAAGCCCAGCGTGTTATCGGTGAACTTGATCTCATCGGGACGAATCTCCCAGACTGGCGCCGATAGCATGCGGGCGACAGGAAAACGGCTGACGTAGCGCTTGCGCATCGCCGCCTCTTCTTCCCCGGTGAGGCGGCGAATTTTACCTTTGAACTGTACGCCGCGGATCAGCGCCACGCTCTTTGGCTGGCCGTTGACCGTCCCGGCCACGTTGGCGCTTTCCCCGGTCATTTGACCGTGGCGCGTTTTTTCATCGCTGAGCAGATAAAATGCGACCTTCTCCGGGTCATAAACGTAAAAAGCATTGGCGCACCACAGCTCATCATCGCGGGCGACGCACCAGGTCACGACGTGCTGCTTACCCAGCCAGCGGCCGATCGCGGCGAGCGTATCCATCTTTACTCTCCAGTATGTTATGGTGTTCACACCTTAACATAGCGACCTCTGTACCGTGTGCTGGTTTCTCTATCTGATTCGTACCGCCGATAATCGCCTTTATACCGGGATTACCACCGATGTTTCACGCCGCTTTTGCCAGCACCAGACTGGCAAGGGCGCGAAAGCGCTGCGTGGAAAAGGCGAGCTTGAGCTGGCCTTCAGTCAGGAAGTTGGTGAACGCTCACTAGCGTTACGGCTTGAGTATCGTATTAAGCAGCTAACGAAGCGCCAGAAAGAGCGCCTCGTTGCCGGGGACGGTTCATTTGAGGCGCTGCTGGAAAGCCTCAGAAGCGATTAAAGTGGTCGCTATATTCGACCAGCCCGCTCACGCCGTTCAGCGCGTCATCGGCCAGACGATGCACCTGGAAAGCCTCAGCGCTATCGGGCCAGCGGCAGCGCAGATCGAAACGCGCCGCGGGTTCAAAGCCCAGACGGCCATAGAGCGCCGGATCGCCAAGCGTCACGACGGCGGCATAGCCAAACTCGTTCAGGGAATCGAGCCCTTCATAGACCAGCTGACGCCCGATGCCCTGACCGCGGTAGCTTTCATCGACCGCCAGCGGAGCCAGTCCAACCCACTGCAGCTCTTCGCCTTCGACGGCGACCGGGCTAAAGGCCACGTAGCCTACGACCTGACCTTCGTCATCCGTCGCCACCACGCCCAGCGTGATCAGGCCATCTTCACGAAGACTGTGCACCAGCTGCGCTTCCGCGTCGCCGCCGAAGGTACGACGCAATAGAGCATCGATACCCGGCGCATCAATCCCAATCTCTACTCGAATCAGCATGCCTCACCTACCGATGTCTGTTCAGGTTTCTGCGGGCCTTTCAGGCCAGCTTCAACAAAGTCCGCCAGCTGCAGCAGCATAATACGCAGCGCCTTTGGCATCTGCTCCAGCTCAATGGCATCCATCAGGTTTTTTACATACAGTCCCAGCTCGGTATCGCCTTCGATAACCAGGCGACGCTGGAAGAACAGCGTATCCGGATCCTGCTTACGCGCCGCGATCATCAGCAGGTCGCTGGCGTCGGCGCTGAAGCTAACGTCCGCTTCAGCCGCAGGGCTGACCACCAGACGACCGTCCACCACCGAGGTATACCACAGCAGGCCGATGTCGCGCACATGAATACTTAACCAGCGCCCCTCGAGAAACTCCAGTTCCCCATCCGCCAGCGCCTGGCGAAATTGCCAGCTTAATACCTGTTCCAGCACCTGGCGCTTGAGGGCAAATGGCGCCAGCTTAACCGGCACGCTCATCATCGACGGGCCAAAGTGAACCAGTTTGGAACGCAGTTTATCCAACACAAGCTTTACTCCATGAATGCAATAGTTCCTCTATTGTGCCATATCAAATAAACGACATAGCGGCGTAAATCAACAAAATCACGATGCCGGGCCGCAGGTATTGATCCCGCCAATACGCTTTTAACTGCCTCAAATCAAAAATTGTCACCAAAAGGTTAACTAAAATCCCAGCTCATTAACCATCCAGCGTCCCTGACGGGCCGCGTTTTTCAGGAAAAATTATGGAGCTGCTCTGCCCAGCCGGTAACCTTCCGGCGCTTAAGGCGGCCATCGAAAACGGCGCCGATGCCGTCTATATCGGGCTGAAAGATGACACCAACGCCCGCCACTTTGCCGGCCTTAATTTCACCGAAAAGAAACTGCAGGAAGCCGTCAGCTTTGTGCACCAGCATCGTCGCAAACTGCATATTGCCATTAACACCTTCGCGCATCCTGATGGTTATGCCCGCTGGCAGCGCGCGGTCGACATGGCGGCGCAGCTGGGCGCCGACGCGCTGATCCTCGCCGATATCGCGATGCTGGAATACGCCGCCGAGCGTTATCCGCATATTGAGCGCCACGTTTCCGTCCAGGCCTCGGCCACCAACGAAGAGGCGGTAAAGTTTTATCATCGCAATTTTGACGTCGCCCGCGTGGTGCTGCCGCGCGTGCTGTCGATTCACCAGGTCAAACAGCTGGCGCGCGCCACGCCGGTGCCGCTGGAGGTTTTTGCCTTCGGTAGCCTGTGCATTATGGCGGAAGGGCGCTGCTACCTTTCCTCTTATCTGACCGGCGAATCGCCGAATACCGTCGGCGCCTGTTCGCCGGCGCGCTTCGTGCGCTGGCAGCAAACGCCGCAGGGGCTGGAATCACGCCTTAACGAAGTGCTGATTGACCGCTATCGGGACGGTGAAAACGCCGGCTATCCCACCCTCTGTAAAGGGCGGTATCTGGTCGACGGCGAACGCTACCACGCGCTGGAAGAGCCCACCAGCCTGAACACCCTGGAGCTGCTGCCGGAACTGATGGCGGCCAATATTGCCTCGGTGAAAATCGAGGGGCGCCAGCGCAGCCCGGCGTATGTTACCCAGGTGGCGAAAGTCTGGCGTCAGGCGATCGATCGCTGCAAAGCCGATCCGCAAAACTTCGTACCGCAGTCCGCGTGGATGGAGACCCTCGGTTCCATGTCCGAAGGTACGCAAACCACCCTTGGCGCCTATCACCGTAAATGGCAGTGAGAACAGCAATGAAATATTCATTAGGGCCGGTGCTTTATTACTGGCCAAAAGAGACGCTGGAAGATTTTTACCAGCAGGCGGCAAGCTGCAGCGCGGACACAATTTACCTCGGCGAAGCGGTATGCAGCAAACGTCGCGCCACCAAAGTCGGCGACTGGCTCGACATGGCAAAAACGCTGGCGGGAAGCGGTAAACAGGTGGTGCTTTCCACCCTCGCGCTGGTGCAGGCGTCCTCGGAGCTGGGCGAACTGAAGCGCTATGTCGATAACGGCGAATTTCTGATTGAAGCCAGCGATCTCGGCGTCGTTAACCTGTGCGCGGAACGTAAGCTGCCGTTCGTCGCCGGGCACGCGCTTAACTGCTACAACGCCGTCACCCTGCGTCTGCTGCTCAAGCAGGGCATGGTGCGCTGGTGTATGCCGGTCGAACTTTCCCGCGACTGGCTGGCGAATTTGCTGACCCAGTGCGACGAGCTGGGCATTCGCGACCGGTTTGAGGTAGAGGTCCTGAGCTACGGTCATCTGCCGCTGGCCTACTCCGCCCGCTGCTTTACCGCGCGCTCGGAAGACCGGCCGAAAGACGAGTGTGAAACCTGCTGCATAAAATACCCTAACGGGCGCGACGTGCTTTCGCAGGAGAACCAGCAGGTGTTCGTCCTCAACGGCATTCAGACCATGAGCGGCTACGTCTACAACCTCGGGAATGAGCTAAGCACCATGACCGGGCTGGTGGATATGGTTCGCCTGTCGCCGCTGGGTAGCGAGACCTTCGCTATGCTGGACGCCTTCCGGGCGAATGAAAACGGCGCGGCGCCGCTGCCGCTGACGGCGAACAGCGACTGCAACGGCTACTGGCGACGACTGGCCGGGCTGGAATTGCAGAGCTGATTAACCGCTCACTTTGTTAATGGCTATCGCTGCTTTTTAATGCACTATTAAAGATGCAGCTTTTCTGGCTGGCGTATCCTGGATACGCCAGGCTGGAAGAAGACCTTCAATCTGATGACGATGCTGTAGCAAAGTGAGCCTTTATGACTGACAAATCTGTTTCGTTCTCGGTGCTCGATCTGGCGCCGATCCCGCAAGGTTCTTCCGCAAAGGAAGCCTTCTCCCACTCTTTAGACCTGGCGCAGCTGGCGGAAAAGCGCGGCTATCACCGCTACTGGCTGGCCGAACACCATAATATGGTCGGTATCGCCAGCGCGGCGACTTCCGTACTGATTGGCTACCTTGCCGCGAATACCACCACTCTGCATCTGGGCTCCGGCGGCGTGATGCTGCCGAACCATTCGCCGCTGGTGATTGCCGAGCAGTTCGGTACGCTCAATACGCTCTACCCGGGACGCATCGATCTCGGCCTTGGCCGCGCGCCGGGCAGCGATCAGCCAACCATGCGCGCGCTGCGTCGCCATATGAGCGGCGATGTCGATAACTTCCCGCGCGATGTCGCGGAGCTGGTGGACTGGTTCGACGCCCGCGATCCTAATCCGCACGTGCGCCCGGTTCCCGGGTATGGCGAGAAGATCCCGGTCTGGCTGCTCGGCTCAAGCCTGTACAGCGCCCAGTTGGCGGCGCAGCTTGGGCTGCCGTTTGCCTTTGCCTCGCACTTCGCCCCGGATATGCTCTTTCAGGCCCTGCACCTCTACCGCACCCACTTCCAGCCGTCAGAGCGGTTAGCGAAGCCGTACGCGATGGTATGCATTAACATTATTGCCGCCGACAGCGACAGAGATGCGGAATTTCTGTTTACGTCCATGCAGCAGGCGTTCGTCAAACTGCGCCGCGGCGAGACCGGACAGCTGCCGCCGCCGGTGCAAAATATGCATCAGCTGTGGTCCGCTTCAGAGCAGTACGGCGTCGAAAAAGCGCTGAGCATGTCGCTGGTCGGCGATAAAGCGAAAATCCGTCACGGGCTGGAGTCGATCCTGCGGGAAACCCAGGCCGATGAAATCATGGTTAACGGCCAAATCTTCGATCATCAGGCGCGCCTGCATTCATTTGATTTGGCGATGCAGGTGAAAGAAGAGCTTCTCGGATAGTGAAAAATGCGGCATTTTTGCCGCATTTTCAATTAGTGATAGGTGGGTAATACGTTAAAGCTCGACAGGAAATGCACGATAACGTTACCCAGCCCGAACAGCAGAACCAAAGCAATCATCGGCTTTCCACCCCAAACGCGAAACAATGGGCTACCAAAGCGTTTGCGCGATGCGCGAGCCAGCAGCGCCGGTACAATTGCCGCCCAGATCGTCGCCGCCAGCCCCGCATAGCCGATCGCGTAGAGGAATCCGTTCGGCCACAGCAGGCCGCCCGCCATCGGCGGAACAAAGGTGAGAAGCGCGGTTTTAAAGCGTCCCAGCGCGGAGTCATCGAACCCGAACAGATCCGCCAAATAATCAAACAGACCGAGCGTCACGCCAAGGAATGAACTGGCAACGGCAAAGTTCGAAAAAATGACTAACAGCAGATCCAGACTCCGGCTGTTCAGTACCCCACTGAGCGCCTGGACCAGGACATCTATGTTGCCCCCCTTCTGCGCAATACCGATAAACTCAGGGCGTGGGATATTACCCATCGTCACCAGCAGCCACACCACGTACAGACCCAGCGCCAGCAGCGTACCGTAAACCAGACACTTAACGATTGTGCGCGGATCTTTGCCGTAGTACTTCATCAGGCTCGGCACGTTGCCGTGATAGCCGAAGGACGCGAGGCAGAACGGCAGCGTCATCAGCAGATAGGGCATATACGAGGCATTTTGTTCAGCCACGTTAAACAGGGTGGTCGGCTGAACGTGCCCCAACAGGCTGCCAAAGGTCAAAAAGAAGGTAATGACCTTAGCTCCCAGCACAATGGCCGTCATGCGGCTCACCGCTTTGGTGCTCAACCAGACGATAAACGCCACCAGCAGCGCAAAACCGAAACCTGCCGCCCTTGCCGGTACGTTCAGCGACATTTCGCTAAACGTATGGTGCAGAATCGAGCCGCTGGCGGAGATATAGGCGTAAGTCAGAATATAAAGAACAAAGGCGATCGACACGCCGTTAACCAGATTCCAGCCTTTGCCGAGCAGATCTTTAGTAATGGTATCGAAGCTCGAGCCAATCCGGTAATTCAGGTTCGCTTCGAGGATCATTAACCCGGAGTGAAGCATACAAAACCAGGTAAAAACCAGCGCCGCCAGAGACCAGAAGAACCACGCGCCGGACATCACAACCGGCAGTGAGAACATGCCCGCCCCAATAATCGTCCCGCCAATAATCACTACGCCGCCAAACAAGGACGGTCGGGTTGCCGTAGTGGTAAGTGTCGCCATTTGCCGAAATCTCCAGTCGAAAATACTTTTCTTGTTATCAACGTGACGCACTGTACCAGTACACGAGTACAAAGGGAATAAAAAAAGCCCCAATCATAAAGATCGGGGCTGTATCGTTTACTTTACGTTAGCGGAAAGCGCTAATTATGCATCGCCACCGAAACGACGACGACCTGCGGAGTCATCGCGACGCGGAGCTGAAGCATCATCGCGGCGCGGCGCGCGGCCACCTTCACGACGTTCGCCGCTGAAACGACGACCTTCACCACGGCCGCCTTCGCGACGCTCACCGCCGAAACCACGGCCTTCACGACGTTCACCGCCGCCGAAGCTACGACCGCCTTCACGACGCTCACCGCCGCCACGACGTTCGCCGCTGCGTTCAGGACGCGGCTGAGCATCGCCCAGCAGCTGCATGTTCATCGGCTTGTTCAGGATGCGGGTACGCGTAAAGTGCTGCAGCACTTCGCCCGGCATGCCTTTCGGCAGTTCGATGGTGGAGTGAGAACCAAACAGCTTGATGTTACCGATGTAACGGCTGCTGATGTCGCCTTCGTTAGCAATTGCGCCAACGATGTGACGAACTTCAACGCCGTCATCACGGCCCACTTCAATACGGTACAGTTCCATATCGCCAACGTCACGACGTTCACGCTTCGGACGATCTTCGCCGCTGCGTTCCGGACGGTCGCCGCGCGGGCCACGGTCGTTACGGTCGCCGCGACGTTCGAAACGATCGTCACGGTCGCGGAACTCGCGCTTAGGACGCATAGGCGCATCCGGCGGCAGGATCAGCGGACGTTCGCCCTGAGCCATTTTCAGCAGCGCGGCGGCCAGCGTTTCCACGTCCAGCTCTTCGCCTTCGGCAGACGGCTGGATTTTCGCCAGCAGCGCACGGTACTGATCCAGATCGCTGCTTTCCAGCTGCTGCTGAACTTTCGCCGCGAATTTTTCCAGACGGCGTTTGCCCAGCAGTTCTGCGTTCGGCAGTTCAACTTCCGGAATGGTCAGCTTCATCGTACGTTCGATATTGCGCAGCAGACGACGCTCGCGGTTCTCAACGAACAGCAGCGCGCGGCCAGCACGACCCGCACGACCGGTACGGCCGATACGGTGAACGTAAGACTCGGAATCCATCGGGATATCGTAGTTAACCACCAGGCTGATACGCTCAACGTCCAGGCCACGGGCCGCAACGTCGGTTGCAATCAGGATATCCAGACGACCGTCTTTCAGACGCTCCAGAGTCTGCTCACGCAGGGACTGGTTCATGTCGCCGTTCAGCGCAGCGCTGCTATAACCGCTACGCTCCAGCGCTTCGGCCACTTCCAGGGTCGCGTTTTTGGTACGAACGAAGATAATCGCCGCATCAAAATCTTCCGCTTCCAGGAAACGCACCAGCGCTTCGTTTTTACGCATACCGTAAGCAGTCCAGTAGCTCTGGCTGATGTCCGGGCGAGTTGTTACGCTCGACTGGATGCGCACTTCCTGCGGCTCTTTCATAAAGCGGCGGGTAATACGGCGAATGGCTTCCGGCATGGTGGCAGAGAACAGAGCGGTCTGATGACCCTCCGGGATCTGCGCCATAATGGTTTCTACGTCTTCGATGAAGCCCATGCGCAGCATTTCGTCAGCTTCATCCAGAACCAGACCGCTCAGCTTAGAGAGATCCAGCGTACC
The DNA here is from genome assembly GCF_040061575.1 of Klebsiella sp. CB_Kp196. Taxonomy (NCBI): domain Bacteria; kingdom Pseudomonadati; phylum Pseudomonadota; class Gammaproteobacteria; order Enterobacterales; family Enterobacteriaceae; genus Klebsiella; species Klebsiella sp. CB_Kp196. The sequence continues at coordinate 63,139 of NZ_JBEAFH010000033.1, read as the reverse complement.
GCGTTTCAGGTGGTCCAGCAGACGACCCGGGGTACCGACAACGATTTGCGGCCCCTGACGCAGCGTGCGCAGCTGCACGTCATAACGCTGGCCGCCGTACAGGGCAACCACGTTTACGCCGCGCATATGTTTAGAGAATTCCGTCATTGCTTCAGCAACCTGTACCGCCAGTTCGCGGGTCGGCGCCAGCACCAGAATCTGCGGTGCTCTCAGCTCAGGATCGATGTTGTTCAGCAGCGGTAAAGAGAACGCTGCGGTTTTACCGCTACCCGTCTGGGCCATACCCAGAACGTCGCGGCCGCCCAGCAGATGCGGAATGCACTCAGCCTGGATCGGAGATGGTTTTTCGTAACCCAGATCGTTAAGCGCTTCAAGGATGGGAGCCTTCAGGCCCAGATCTGCAAAAGTGGTTTCGAATTCAGCCATGTAGTACGTGTGCCTCAAAATTAATGGCGGCCAGTCTACATAACTCATCGTGAAAATTTTCGGTAATTTTCATTGAAAAGTGTGAACCGGCTCAAAGTAGGTGTATTAACGAACAACAACGCCCTCACCCGCAAAGGTGATGGCAATCAAAAAAGGGCTGATGTGTTCGTCAGCTATTGCTGGTCCGATTCTGCCAGGTCATCTTGCTCCTGGCCCAAGAGCGATAATTCCAACAATGCGTATCGGTGCTCAACGTAGTTATGAACGTTGTTTGCGACCGCCAGTTTGAACAGTGCCGTAGCGCTGTCCTTGTCCCCCAGACTTAGGTAGTACTTACCTAAATAGAAGTTGGTTTCACTGAGATGCTCAGCGAGCGAGGTGTTATCCGTTGCGTCTGCCTTCAGACGGTCCATTAGCTCTTTTTCGCTAATGTCGCCAAGGTAGAACCCGACAATGTTCCATCCCCATTGTTCTTTATCCGACTTGTTTAAGCGCTGTCTCAGTGCTTCAAGCGCCTGCTTCTCATCGAGCTGACGCTCGGCGAGATAAAGCCACAGGCTTCGGAAAGGATCATTGGGATCGTCTTGATAAAACGCCAGCAGATCATCTTGCGCTAACTTAGCGCGACCGCCGTAATACAGGGCGATACCGCGATTTAAGTGCGCGTAGTTGTAAGTTGGATCAAGCTCAAGTACAGAATCAAACGCTTCATAGGCAGCATCAAAATTGCCTGCCTGCGTTAAGTAAATGCCTAAGTAATTGAATACTTCAGGCATATCCGGTCGGATTGCCAGCGCTTGTGAAAAATCATTTCGCGCTAATGCCCTCAGACCGAGACTATCATACAACACTCCGCGCTCATATAAAAGCTGTGCGCGTTCGTCATCGGTTAAAGCCCGACTGGCAAGAATTTGTTCCATGCGCGCCAGAATCACTTCCTGCTGCAAAGTCGGTTGCAATGGCACCGCGAGGACTGCGTCCTTACGCCAGGCAGAGTTGCTGCATCCTGCCAGCGTGAGAGCTGTCGCCACGAAACACCAGCGCAAAAAAGGCTTCATTTCCCACTCCCGAAGACAACGATTGGATGAACGTCCAGTTCCCCGGCTGCAAACAGGGCGTCCTGCCCGCAATGCGCCCTCCGCAATGCGGAGGGCAAACGGCAACCTTACTCGCCCTGCTGTTCGGCAGCCGGAGCTTCCGGCGCAGCCGCAGGCTGAGTTTGTTCAGTTGCTTCTTTGATGCTCAGACGGACACGGCCCTGACGGTCAACTTCCAGAACCTTAACCGGCACTTCCTGACCCATCTGCAGATAGTCGGTCACTTTCTCAACGCGCTTGTCGGCGATTTGAGAGATGTGAACCAGACCTTCTTTACCGCCGCCAATGGCAACAAACGCGCCAAAGTCAACGATACGGGTCACTTTACCGTTATAGATACGGCCAACTTCGATCTCAGCGGTGATCTCTTCGATACGACGAATCGCGTGCTGCGCTTTGTCGCCGTCGGTTGCCGCGATCTTCACGGTACCGTCATCTTCGATTTCGATAGTGGTGCCGGTTTCTTCGGTCAGCGCACGAATAACGGAACCGCCCTTACCGATAACGTCTTTGATTTTGTCCGGACTGATCTTGATCGTGTGGATACGCGGTGCGAATTCAGAGATATCGCCGCGCGGCGCGTTAATCGCCTGTTCCATCACGCCCAGGATGTGCAGACGCGCACCTTTAGCCTGGTTCAGAGCAACCTGCATGATCTCTTTGGTGATACCTTCAATTTTGATATCCATCTGCAGAGCAGAGATACCTTCGCGGGAACCCGCTACTTTGAAGTCCATATCGCCCAGGTGATCTTCATCGCCCAGAATGTCAGACAGTACAACGAAGTTGTCGCCTTCTTTCACCAGACCCATTGCGATACCCGCAACGGCGGCTTTCACCGGCACGCCTGCGTCCATCAGAGCCAGAGAAGCGCCACAGACGGAAGCCATGGAGGAGGAGCCGTTAGATTCGGTGATTTCAGAAACCACGCGAACGGTGTACGGGAACTCTTCGATAGTCGGCATCACGGCCAGTACGCCGCGCTTAGCCAGACGACCGTGACCAATTTCACGACGCTTCGGAGAACCGACCATTCCCGTTTCGCCTACGGAGTACGGAGGGAAGTTATAGTGGAACAGGAAGGAGTCCGTGCGCTCGCCCATCAGTTCATCGATATTCTGCGCGTCGCGTGCGGTGCCCAGGGTCGCAGTAACCAGCGCCTGAGTTTCGCCACGGGTAAACAGTGCGGAACCGTGGGTACGCGGCAGAACGCCGGTACGAACGTCCAGACCACGAATCATATCTTTTTCACGACCATCGATACGCGGCTCACCGGCCAGTACGCGGCTACGCACCACGTTTTTCTCGATTGCGTGCAGGATTTCGCCCAGTTCGTTAGCGTCCAGAGCTTCATCTTCCGCAACCAGGGTCGCGATAGTTTCAGATTTGATCACGTCAACCTGAGCATAGCGCTCCTGTTTGTCGGTGATACGGTAAGCATCGCTCAGGCGAGATTCAGCCAGCGCAGCAACGCGCGCGTTCAGCGCCGCATCAACCACTTCCGGCTGCCAGTCCCAGCGCGGCTTACCGGCTTCTTTCACCAGATCGTTGATGTTCTGAATAACCACCTGCTGCTGGTCGTGACCAAACACGACCGCGCCCAGCATCTGGTCTTCGCTCAGCAGTTCAGCTTCGGATTCAACCATCAGTACTGCGGCTTCGGTACCTGCGACAACCAGATCCAGTTTGCTGGACTTCAGCTCTTCCTGGGTCGGGTTCAGCACGTACTGGTCATTAATATAACCCACGCGAGCGGCGCCAATTGGGCCGTTGAACGGAATACCGGACAGGGACAGCGCTGCGGAAGCGCCGATCATCGCGACGATATCAGGGTTAACCTGCGGGTTAACGGAAACCACGGTCGCGATAACCTGAACTTCGTTAACGAAGCCTTCCGGGAACAGCGGGCGAACCGGGCGGTCAATCAGACGCGCGATCAGGGTTTCGCCTTCGCTCGGACGGCCTTCACGACGGAAGAAACCACCCGGGATTTTACCTGCAGCGTAGGTACGCTCTTGATAGTTAACGGTCAGCGGGAAGAAATCCTGGCCTGGCTTCGCTTTTTTCTGGCCCACAACGGTAACGAATACCGCGGTGTCATCCATGCTAACCATAACGGCGGCAGTTGCCTGGCGCGCCATCATGCCGGTCTCCAGCGTTACGGTATGTTGGCCGTACTGGAATTTACGAACGATCGGATTAAGCAAAATTCTATCCTTTTATCTATAGATGATGTCAAATCCACGATAAGACATCGTATGACCCGATCTTCTGCATCCTCGCGACTAATGACAACCTTTACCCGCCCCTGCGAGTCAAGCCTCTCATTAGCCGCGCGAACCTCTGCACGAAGATCATTAATAGCAACAATACATGAGTTTTTAATGAATTGCTGCCGCCCGGTCGAAAAAAGGGGCCGTGAGGCCCCTTCTTCTGAAACTCGCAGAATTAGCGACGCAGGCCCAGACGCTCGATCAGCGCAGAGTAACGTGCAACATCTTTACGTTTCAGGTAGTCGAGCAGTTTACGACGCTGAGAAACCATGCGCAGCAGACCACGACGGCTGTGGTGATCTTTTTTGTGCTCTGCAAAGTGACCCTGCAGGTGGTTGATCTGTGCAGTCAGCAGTGCAACCTGAACTTCAGTAGAACCGCTGTCGTTTTCGCCACGACCGAACTCAGAAACGATTTTTGCTTTAGCTTCAACGCTTAGAGACATTTTCGAACTCCAAAATTAAAAGAAAGAAAGGGTGCCGATCTCTAATTCAGCAACCCCTGATATAACGCTCGCAAATGTTAAAACACGTTGGCGAGTGTTAAGCGGCGATATTCTACTCGCAGCAGCCTTTTATCGCAAGGAAAGCGCTCAGACAGGGTATTCAACCACCAGACGACGAGGCGCCACGCGGCCTTCATCATCCATCTCACCCATACCAAGAAACTTCTCTTCAGCGCCTTCAGTAACGCGAACCAGCCCCTGCAGCGGCGCGCCCGATGTCCGCACCGGGTTACCGTTTTTAAAGTAGACGGCCGAGGTTTCCGGAATATTCACCAGCGGGTAATCCGAAGCCGGACTGTCCATCGGCAACAGCAGCGGGTCCAGCAGCTGGGCTGCGGGAATATCCTGCGCATGTGCTTGTTCGACAAGCGCCTGCAGCTGCTCCAGCGTCACCATCCGTTCGACGGGATATTTACTGACAGCCAGGCGACGCAGGAAAATGACGTGCGCACCGCACCCGAGTTTCTCGCCTAAGTCATCAATAATCGTGCGGATATAGGTGCCTTTCGAGCAGTGAATCTCCAGCTCGAGCTCCGTCCCCTCATGGCGAATAAACAGCAGCTCGTACACCGTAATCGGCCGGGATTCACGCGGTACTTCAATCCCCTGTCGGGCATATTCGTACAGCTTTTTCCCCTGGTATTTCAGCGCCGAATACATCGACGGTACCTGCTGGGTTTCGCCACGGAAGCCGTCGAGCGCTGCCGCCAGCTGCTCCGGGCTAAACGTCAGCGGACGCTCCTCCACCACCTGGCCATCGGCATCAGAGGTATCGGTGCGCTGGCCAAGCCTGGCAATGACGCGGTAGCGCTTGTCAGAATCGAGCAGATACTGGGAAAACTTTGTCGCTTCCCCGAGGCAAATCGGCAGCATACCGGTCGCCAGCGGATCCAGCGCCCCGGTGTGCCCTGCCCGATTAGCATTATAAAGCCGCTTAACTTTCTGCAGCACGTCGTTGCTGGATGCGCCCTGCGGTTTATCCAGCAACAGTACGCCATGCACGTCACGGCCGCGACGACGAGGACGACTCATTAGTCCTCCTTACTGTCGTCCGGGTTCACACGACGTTCATCGTCATGTTTTACCACGCTGGTCACCAGGTTCGACATGCGCATCCCTTCGACTAATGAATTGTCGTAGAAGAAAGTCAGCTCCGGCACGATACGCAGGCGCATCGCTTTGCCCAGCAGCGAGCGGATAAAACCAGACGCTTCCTGTAAGGCCTTGATCCCCGCTTTCACGGCGGCTTCGTCTTTGTCGTTCAGGAAGGTCACAAACACTTTGGCATAGGCCAGGTCGCGGGACATTTCAACGCCTGAAACGGTCGTCATCATGCCCAGACGCGGGTCTTTAATTTCGCGCTGCAGGATGATTGCGATCTCTTTTTGCATCTCCTGGGCCACGCGCTGCGGGCGACCAAATTCTTTCGCCATAATAAATTCTCCAGACAAATAAGGGGGCCACGCGGCCCCCTTTAATTTTGTATAACCGGGTGGCGCTGCGCTTCCCCGGCCTACTAAACGATTAATCGATGGTACGTTGAATCTCGATGATTTCGAACACTTCGATCATATCGCCAACGCGAACGTCGTTGTAGTTCTTAACGCCGATACCACACTCCATACCGTTACGAACTTCGTTAACGTCATCTTTGAAGCGGCGCAGGGATTCCAGCTCGCCTTCATAGATAACCACGTTGTCGCGCAGGACGCGGATTGGGTTATGACGCTTGATCGTACCTTCGGTAACCATACAGCCTGCGATGGCGCCGAATTTCGGCGATTTGAACACATCACGGACTTCAGCCAGACCAATGATCTGCTGTTTCAGTTCCGGAGACAGCATGCCGCTCATCGCTGCTTTCACTTCGTCGATCAGATGGTAGATGACGGAGTAGTAGCGCAGATCCAGGCTTTCCGCGTCGATAACTTTACGTGCGGATGCATCAGCACGTACGTTGAAGCCAACCAGAATCGCGTTGGATGCGGCCGCCAGGGTCGCGTCGGTTTCGGTGATACCACCTACGCCGGAACCGATAATCTTCACTTTCACTTCGTCGGTAGACAGTTTCAGCAAGGAGTCGGAGATCGCTTCCACAGAGCCCTGCACGTCCGCTTTGAGGACGATGTTCACTTCGTGAACTTCGCCTTCGGTCATGTTGGCGAACATGTTCTCAAGCTTAGATTTCTGCTGACGAGCCAGTTTAACTTCACGGAATTTACCCTGACGATACAGCGCAACTTCACGTGCTTTTTTCTCGTCACGCACAACGGTCACTTCGTCACCGGCAGCCGGTACACCTGACAGGCCAAGGATTTCCACCGGAATGGACGGACCCGCTTCCAGCACTTCCTGACCCAGTTCATTACGCATCGCACGAACGCGACCGTATTCGAAACCGCACAGGACGATGTCGCCTTTATGCAGCGTACCTTCGCGTACCAGAACGGTGGCAACCGGACCACGACCTTTATCGAGGAAGGATTCGATAACCGCGCCGCTCGCCATACCGTTGCGAACCGCTTTCAGCTCCAGAACTTCAGCCTGCAGCAGGATAGCATTCAGCAGATCGTCAATACCGGTACCGGCTTTAGCGGATACAGGGATGAACTGCGCTTCGCCACCCCACTCTTCCGGCATAACGCCGTACTGAGAGAGCTCGTTTTTAACGCGATCCAGGTCCGCTTCCGGCTTATCGATTTTGTTCACCGCAACCACCAGAGGTACCTGCGCCGCTTTCGCGTGCTGGATAGCTTCGATAGTCTGCGGCATTACGCCGTCGTCTGCCGCCACAACCAGAACCACGATATCCGTCGCCTGCGCACCACGAGCACGCATAGATGTAAACGCGGCGTGACCCGGGGTATCCAGGAAGGTGATCATACCGTTATCGGTTTCGACGTGGTACGCACCGATGTGCTGGGTAATGCCGCCCGCTTCGCCAGAGGCCACTTTCGTTGAACGAATGTAGTCCAGCAGAGAGGTTTTACCGTGGTCAACGTGACCCATGATGGTCACAACCGGTGCGCGCGGTTCAGCCGCAGCGCCGGTGTCACGGTCGCTCATTACCGCTTCTTCCAGCTCGTTTTCACGACGCAGGATAACTTTGTGGCCCATCTCTTCGGCAACCAGCTGTGCGGTTTCCTGGTCGATGACCTGGTTAATCGTCGCCATGGCGCCCAGCTTCATCATCGCTTTGATGACCTGAGAACCTTTGACGGCCATCTTGTTGGCCAGATCGCCAACGGTGATGGTTTCGCCGATGATAACATCACGGTTAACCGCCTGAGCCGGCTTCTGGAAGCCTTGCTGCAGAGCAGAACCTTTACGATGCTTGCCACCTTTACCGCCGCGAACGGCCGCACGGGCTTCTTCACGATCGGCTTTCGATTCAGCGTGTTTGTTGCCTTTCTTAGCCGGACGCGCTGCTTTCGCATTACGTCCACGGCCGCGACCGCCTTCAACTTCACGATCGTTATCGTCTTCAGCCTGACGCGCATGCTGAGAAGTCGTTACGTGATAGTCAGTGGTCTCTTCAGGGGTTTCTGGCGCTTCAGTCCAGTTCTTTTCATTTTCTTGAGCCATACGGCGTGCTTCTTCCGCTACACGGCGCGCTTCTTCTTCAAGTTTGCGGCGTGCTTCTTCTTCCGATTTGCGCTTCAGCTCCGCAGCTTCGTTTTCGCGGCGTTGCTTTTCAGCCTGGGCGGTTTTGGTCATATCGTCGGTTTGTTGATTGCTCACTTTGTCTTTTTCCGCGGCTTCACGTTTCGCTTTATCGGCGAGTTCACGTTTCGCTTGTTCTGCGGCCTCACGTTCAGCTTTTAATTGCGCCTCGCGTTTGGCAGCTTCTTCTGCCTCACGACGGGCTTGCTCTTCCGCTTCACGCTGCGCCTGCTCTTCCGCGGCAAGGCGTTCGGCCTCTTGCGGATCGCGTTTCACAAAGGTGCGTTTCTTGCGGACTTCGATTTGTACCGACTTACTCTTTCCACCGGTACCCGGAATATTTAACGTGCTGCGCGTTTTGCGCTGCAGCGTCAGCTTGTCGGGCGCTGAGCCGTGTTCACGGTTCAGGTGCGTCAACAAGGTTTGCTTCTCTTGCGCGGTCACAGAATCATCAGCCGATTTGCGGATCCCTGCATCAGCAAATTGCTGTATCAGGCGATCCACAGAGGTCTGAATCTCTGAGGCCAGCGCTTTAATGGTCACATCTGTCATGCTGTTCCTTCCTGCTACAGTTTATTACGCTTCGTCGCCGAACCAACAAATATTACGAGCGGCCATGATAAGTTCTCCGGCTTTCTCGTCGGTCAAGCCTTCGATATCAGCCAGATCATCAATGCCCTGCTCGGCGAGATCTTCCAGCGTACAAACACCACGGGCGGCCAGGGTGAATGCCAGAGCGCGATCCAAACCTTCCAGATTCAACAGATCGTCGGCAGGTTTGCTGTCACCCAGGCTCTCTTCTTTGGCCAGCGCCAGCGTGGTCAGCGCGTTTTTCGCCCGCTCACGAAGTGCTTCAACGGTCGCTTCATCCAGACCGTCAATTTCCAGCAGTTCTTTCATTGGCACATAGGCCAGTTCTTCCAGAGTGGCGAAACCTTCTTCAACCAGCAGCGTGGCGAAATCTTCATCAACATCAAGATATTTAGTGAAGGTATCAATCGCTGCATGGGCTTCAGCCTGATGCTTAGCCTGGAGGTCATCAACGGTCATGACGTTGAGTTCCCAGCCGCTCAGCTGAGACGCCAGACGGACGTTCTGACCGTTACGGCCAATGGCCTGCGCCAGGTTGCCCGCTTCTACTGCGATATCCATGGTGTGCTTGTCTTCATCTACCACGATAGATGCGACGTCAGCCGGAGCCATGGCGTTAATCACGAACTGCGCCGGGTTATCGTCCCACAGCACGATATCGATACGCTCGCCGCCCAGTTCAGTCGAGACTGCCTGAACGCGCGCGCCGCGCATACCGACGCAGGCGCCAACCGGATCGATGCGCTTGTCGTTGGTTTTAACCGCGATTTTGGCACGAGAGCCAGGATCGCGAGCCGCCGCTTTAATTTCGAGAACTTCTTCACCGATTTCCGGAACTTCAATGCGGAACAGTTCAACCAGCATTTCCGGCTTGGAGCGAGTCACGAACAGCTGCGCGCCGCGCGCTTCCGGACGAACTGCGTACAGTACGCCGCGGATACGGTCACCCGGACGGAAGTTCTCACGCGGCAGCATATCTTCGCGCAGGATCACGGCTTCAGCGTTGTTGCCCAGATCCAGCGTAATATTGTCGCGGTTCACTTTCTTCACTACGCCCGTGATGATTTCACCTTCGTGCTCACGGAACTGATCGACGACCATTGCGCGTTCGGCTTCACGTACTTTTTGTACGATAACCTGCTTCGCGGTCTGCGTAGTGATACGGTCAAAGGTGACAGACTCAATCTGGTCTTCGACGTAATCGCCAGGATTCATGCTTTCATCTTCGAAACGCGCAGCTTCCAGCGTGATTTCGCGAGTCGGCTGGGTCACTTCTTCAACAACCAGCCAACGACGGAATGTGTCGAAATCACCGCTTTTACGATCGATTTCTACGCGAACGTCGATCTCTTGCTCATATTTTTTCTTGGTAGCCGTTGCTAGCGCACTTTCCAACGCTTCGAAAATTTTCTCACGCGGCAGCGCCTTTTCGTTGGAAACGGCTTCAACAACAGCCAAAATTTCTTTGTTCATCGGGGCCTTTCACCTCAATCCAGACTGTTAAAAGTGGGGAACCAGGTTCGCCTTCTGGATGTTACTCAGCGCGAACACTTCATCTTTGCCTTCGACGGTTACCGTGATCATCTCACCGTCTACCGCTTTGATAAGGCCCTGCCATTTGCGTCGGTTCTGTACCGCCATGCGCAAAACCAGCGAAACTTCTTCGCCGATGAAACGCTCATAGTGCTCGGCGGTAAACATAGGACGATCGAGACCTGGAGAAGAAACTTCCAGGTTATAAGCGACTGTAATCGGGTCTTCTACGTCCATAACAGCACTGACCTGGTGGCTCACATCAGCACAATCATCAACATTGATGCCATCTTCACTATCAATATAGATGCGCAGTGTGGACGTGCGACCGCGAATAAATTCGATGCCGACCAGCTCAAAGCCAAGCGCTTCAACTGGCGCTGTGAGCATCTCTGTTAATTTTTGCTCTAATGTGGACAAACCCACCCCCAAGACATAAAAAAAGGGCGTATAGCCCAGTTATTCTGAAGTCAGATAACAAAAAACCCCGATAAATCGGGGCTTTAGATAACTGAACCCTGAGATCGCAACTGCGATCTGGAACACTTTCCAGAAGAATTCTTTCAAATTCGTCTACGAAGGACCCGGTCCTCACAGTATATTTGAAAAAGTACTTAATGGGAAAGTGGTTGCGGGGGCCGGATTTGAACCGACGACCTTCGGGTTATGAGCCCGACGAGCTACCAGGCTGCTCCACCCCGCGCCTGAAACGTGGCATATTTTACTCGTTTTGAGTAAAAGACGCAAATACTGCTGGGATTTGGTACCGAGAGACGGGACATAAAATCGTAGTGAATTGTATTGATACTTCATATATTTTGTCAACATGAATTTCACATTGCCAGGTTTCGGTTCATGCTGGTATTTCTGGGTTTTTTGGCAAAAAGCGGCTCAGCCTCTTCCTGTCGCCAGCAAAAGATGATTAAATGAAAACTCACAATTAATGCATAAACATGCAATAAAGATTGTTGAGTCAAACTCACCACAGTCTATCTAGCAGGGTTTTATTTTATGACGACGATTCTCAAGCATCTCCCGGTTGGCCAACGTATTGGTATTGCTTTTTCTGGTGGGCTGGATACCAGCGCCGCGCTGCTGTGGATGCGTAAAAAGGGAGCAGTCCCTTATGCATATACCGCCAATCTGGGACAGCCAGACGAAGACGATTACGAGGCCATTCCTCGTCGTGCCAAAGAGTATGGTGCTGAAGGGGCTCGTCTGATCGACTGCCGTAAGCAGCTGGTTGCGGAAGGCATTGCCGCGATCCAGTGCGGCGCATTTCATAACACCACCGGCGGGTTGACCTACTTTAATACTACGCCGCTGGGCCGCGCAGTGACCGGTACCATGCTGGTCGCCGCAATGAAGGAAGACGGTGTTAACATCTGGGGCGACGGGAGTACCTATAAAGGCAACGATATCGAACGTTTCTATCGTTACGGCCTGCTGACCAACGCTGAGCTGAAAATTTACAAACCGTGGCTGGATAGCGACTTTATCGACGAGTTAGGCGGCCGCCAGGAGATGTCAGAGTTTATGATCTCCTGTGGGTTTGACTATAAAATGTCCGTTGAAAAAGCCTACTCAACCGACTCCAATATGCTGGGCGCGACGCACGAAGCTAAAGATCTTGAATTCCTGAACTCCAGCGTCAAGATTGTGAACCCGATTATGGGCGTCAAGTTCTGGGATGAAAGCGTCAAAATCCCTGCGGAAGAAGTCACCGTTCGCTTTGAACAGGGCCATCCTGTTGCGCTGAACGGGCAGACCTTTAGCGATGACGTTGAACTGATGCTGGAGGCTAACCGCATCGGCGGCCGTCATGGTCTGGGTATGAGCGATCAGATCGAAAACCGTATCATCGAAGCGAAGAGCCGCGGCATCTATGAAGCCCCGGGAATGGCGCTGCTGCATATTGCCTATGAGCGTCTGCTGACCGGTATTCATAACGAAGATACCATTGAGCAATACCACGCGCACGGTCGTCAGCTGGGTCGGCTGCTGTATCAAGGGCGCTGGTTCGATTCCCAGGCGCTGATGCTGCGCGACGGCCTGCAGCGCTGGGTAGCAAGCCAAATTACCGGCGAAGTGACGCTTGAACTGCGTCGCGGCAACGACTACTCCATCCTGAATACCGTCTCTGATAATCTGACCTATAAAGCAGAGCGTCTGACGATGGAAAAAGGTGACTCGATGTTCTCCGCTGAGGATCGTATCGGCCAGCTGACAATGCGCAACCTGGATATCACCGATACTCGCGATAAGCTGTTTGGCTACGCGCAGTCTGGACTGCTGACCGCGTCTTCCGCAACTGGCCTGCCGCAGGTGGAAAACCTCGAAAATAAAGCGAAGTAACGCTCCAGAGAAATTCGCAAAGGCCGCTAACGCGGCCTTTTTTATGCAGAAAAATCCCGAACCCAACCGGAGTGACATATCTGCCGCTAATGCTGCTGCTCAACTTTTTGGGGACGAAAAAAAAGACGCTTTTCAGCGTCTTTCTTCAGGAAATTGGTACCGAGGATGGGACTCGAACCCACAAGCCCGTTAGGGCACTACCACCTCAAGGTAGCGTGTCTACCAATTCCACCACCTCGGTACGGATACTGCTTATCAGTGCGGGATGTCGCTGCTCGGCTGCGCCGGCGCGGTCGGCTGAGTTTGCTCAGTTTTCGGCGCGCTCAGGTTATCCCACTCACTTCCTTTATTGGTCTTGTTGCTGTTGATATTGCCCAGCGCCAGACTGATGATGAAGAACAGCGCAGCCAGGATACCAGTCATACGGGTCATGAAGTTACCAGAACCGCTGGATCCAAACAGAGTGCCGGAAGCGCCTGCTCCGAAGGAGGCTCCCATATCAGCGCCTTTACCTTGCTGCAGCATAATCAGACCCACAAGGCCAATTGCCACAATAAGGAAAACAACTAAAAGAGCTTCGTACATAATCAACCTGTTCCTTGCGGATTTGCCGCATACCAAGTGCTTCGACCAATAAAGCGGGACGTTTTAACGTTTCCCACTGAAGCGGGTGTGAATACTAACCAAAGCGAATGACCTTCGCAAGGGCAATTTCAGCGCATTGTATCAAGTGCGGAAAAAAACAGCAAAAAGCGATTTTTTGTCGATTAAAAAGGCGGCAAGCGTCGCCTTTTTAATCACTTAGCAAGAGAGATTAAACGCTTTTTACGGCATCGGCGATACGGTGGGCAAATTCGTGCACCTGCTCTTCGTGCTCACCTTCCACCATAACGCGAATCAGCGGCTCTGTGCCTGATTTACGCAGCAGTACGCGCCCCCGATTACCCAGCGCCGCTTCTACTTCCGCGGTTACTGCTTTTACATGCTCATGTTCCAGCGGGTTGCCGCTACCTTCAGTAAAGCGAACGTTAACCAGAAGCTGCGGGAACATTTTCATTCCGCTGCACAGGTCGTGCAGGCTCATATGGTTACGCACCATCGCCGCCACCACCTGCAGGCTGGCGACAATTCCATCCCCCGTCGTGGTTTTATCCAGTAAGATCACATGACCGGAGTTTTCTGCGCCAATGCGCCAGCCTTTCTCCTGCAGCTTCTCCAGCACATAGCGGTCGCCCACCTTCGCGCGAACGAAAGGAATGCCCAGCTGTTTAAGCGCCAGTTCAAGGCCCATGTTGCTCATGAGAGTCCCGACGGCGCCGCCCCGCAGCTGCCCCTGGCGTAGCCCCTCACGGGCAATGATATAGAGGATCTGGTCACCGTCGACTTTGTTGCCTTCGTGGTCCACCATGATGACCCGATCGCCATCGCCATCGTAGGCAATACCCAGGTCGGCTTTCTCCGCCAGCACGCGCGCCTGCAGAGCACGAACGTCCGTCGCCCCGACCTCTTCATTGATGTTGAGGCCATCAGGCTCACAGCCCATCGCTATAACCTGAGCGCCCAGCTCGCGGAAAACATTCGGCGCAATATGATAAGTCGCCCCGTGAGCGCAATCGACTACCACCTTCAAAGCATTGAGGCTCAGCTCGTTCGGAAAGGTGCCTTTGCAAAACTCGATATAGCGACCGGCGGCGTCGACGATACGACTGGCTTTACCCAGCTCGGCGGAATCCACGCAGGTCAGCTCTTTTTCCATTTCGGCTTCAATGGCTTCTTCTACCTCATCCGGAAGCTTGGTACCTTCGATAGAGAAGAATTTGATGCCGTTGTCATAAAACGGATTATGTGAAGCGGAAATCACAATCCCGGCTTCCGCGCGGAAGGTGCGCGTCAGATAGGCAATTGCCGGCGTTGGCATCGGGCCGGTAAAAGAAGCGGATAATCCCGCGGCGGCCAGTCCAGCCTCCAGCGCGGACTCCAGCATATACCCTGAAATACGGGTATCTTTACCAATAATAATCTTCCGTGAACCGTGGCGTGCCAGCACCTTACCCGCCGCCCAGCCCAGCTTTAATACAAATTCTGGCGTTATTGGCGCATCGCCTACGCGGCCACGAATACCATCCGTACCAAAATATTTGCGGTTACTCATAACGTTTATTTTCCTTAGCGGCCAGGGTAGCTTCCACCACGCGCAGCGCTTCTACCGTTTCTTTGACATCATGGACGCGAATAATCTGCGCGCCCTGCATTGCAGCAATGACTGCGCAAGCCAGGCTGCCATTCAGGCGTTCCGTCGGCCCGACATTCAGCAACTGACCTACCATCGACTTACGCGACATGCCTACCAGCAGCGGAAGACCAAAATGATGGAACTCTCCAAGTCGGGCAAGCAGTTCATAATTATGAGAAAGATTTTTACCGAAACCAAATCCCGGGTCGAGCAACAATTTATCTTTTGCGATACCGGCCCGTTCGCAACGCACAATATGTTCGATAAAAAAGCGCTCAACGTCAGCAAACACGTCCGCGTACTTCGGGGCATCCTGCATTGTCTTCGGCTGACCCTGCATATGCATCAGGCACACCGGTAAGCCCGTTTCAGCCGCCGCCTCCAGCGCTCCCGGTTCGGTCAGCGAGCGGATATCATTGATGATATGCGCGCCAACACGCGCTGACTCGCGGATCACCTCCGGCTTTGAGGTATCAACGGAAATCCAGACTTCAAAGCGCTGGGCAATCGCTTCTACCGTCGGAATGACTCGCGCCAGCTCTTCCTCGACGCTGACATCTGCCGCCCCCGGACGCGTCGATTCCCCACCGATATCAATGATAGTCGCCCCGGCATTGATCATCAGATTGGCATGCTTCACGGCTTCGACCAGCGTGTTGTGGGTCCCGCCATCAGAGAACGAATCCGGGGTAACGTTAAGAATACCCATCACATGTGGGTGAGAGAGATCGAGGGTTGAGCCCTGGGCTACAAGTTTCATCGCTAAATCCCTGAGTCAGAGAAAGATTGAAAAAGAAAAACCCCGGAGCAAACGCTCAGGGGTTTTAGAAAAGTACAACAGCATCAATAACGGCTAACTTATTTGTCGCCCAGCTGTTCTGACATCGTATTACCCGGGTTTGGCGTACGCGGTTCATCGACCGGACGCGGCGCACGAGGCGTGCCATTGTTGTCAGAATTGTTGGACGAGCCCGGTTCTTCCCAGCCAGCTGGCGGGCGAACATCGCGGCGAGCCATCAGGTCATCAATCTGCGGGGCGTCGATGGTCTCATATTTCATGAGCGCGTCTTTCATCGCGTGCAGGATGTCCATATTATCGTTCAGAAGCTGGCGTGCACGATTGTAGTTACGCTCAATCAGTGACTTCACTTCCTGGTCGATGATACGCGCCGTTTCATCGGACATATGCTTCGCTTTCGCAACGCTGCGGCCAAGGAATACTTCACCTTCTTCTTCGGCATACAGCAGCGGGCCGAGTTTGTCAGAGAAGCCCCACTGGGTCACCATGTTACGCGCCAGGTTGGTCGCGACTTTAATGTCGTTCGACGCACCGGTAGAAACATGTTCTACGCCGTAGATAATCTCTTCCGCCAGACGACCGCCGTAAAGGGTAGAAATCTGGCTTTCCAGCTTCTGACGGCTGGCGCTGATCGCGTCGCCTTCAGGCAGGAAGAAGGTGACACCCAGCGCGCGACCGCGCGGAATAATCGTCACTTTGTGCACCGGATCGTGTTCCGGCACCAGGCGACCAATAATTGCGTGACCGGCTTCGTGATACGCGGTGGACTCTTTCTGCGCTTCCGTCATCACCATGGAGCGACGTTCCGCACCCATCATGATTTTGTCTTTCGCTTTCTCGAATTCAACCATCGATACAACGCGCTTGTTGCCACGAGCGGCAAACAGCGCAGCTTCGTTCACCAGGTTTGCCAGGTCAGCACCGGAGAAGCCAGGCGTACCGCGGGCGATAATTGCCGCGTCGATATCCGGCGCCAGCGGTACGCGACGCATATGCACTTTCAGAATCTGTTCGCGACCGCGGACATCCGGCAGACCGACCACAACCTGACGGTCAAAGCGGCCTGGACGCAGCAGCGCAGGGTCAAGAACGTCCGGACGGTTGGTTGCCGCGATAACGATGATACCTTCGTTACCCTCGAAGCCGTCCATCTCTACCAGCATCTGGTTCAGCGTCTGCTCACGTTCATCGTGACCACCGCCCAGGCCAGCACCACGCTGACGGCCGACGGCGTCGATTTCATCGATAAAGATGATGCACGGAGCCGCTTTCTTGGCTTGTTCAAACATGTCGCGCACGCGGGATGCACCCACACCGACGAACATTTCAACGAAGTCAGAACCGGAAATCGTAAAGAACGGTACCTTTGCTTCACCCGCGATGGCTTTTGCCAGCAAGGTTTTACCGGTACCCGGAGGGCCGACCATCAGGACGCCTTTCGGGATTTTACCGCCCAGCTTCTGGAAACGGCTCGGCTCGCGCAGGTATTCAACCAGTTCACCGACTTCTTCTTTCGCTTCGTCACAACCGGCGACGTCGGCAAAAGTGGTTTTGATCTGGTCTTCCGTTAGCATACGCGCCTTGCTCTTACCGAACGACATGGCGCCTTTGCCACCGCCGCCCTGCATCTGGCGCATAAAGAAGATCCAGACGCCGATAAGAAGCAGCATCGGGAACCAGGAGATGAAGATAGAAGCCAGCAGGCTCGGTTCTTCTGGCGGCTCACCTACCACCTTGACGTTTTTAGTCAGAAGGTTATCAAGCAGCTTAGGATCGTTCACCGGGATGTAGGTCGTGTAACGGTTACTATCTTTCTTGGTAACGTTTATCTCACGTCCGTTGATACGCGCTTCGCGAACCTGGTCCTGATTGACCTCCTGCAGGAAGGTAGAATAATCCACCTTGCGGCCATTCGACTCGCTGGGCCCAAAGCTCTGGAATACTGACATCAGCACAACGGCAATGACCAGCCAGAGTATTAGGTTTTTCGCCATGTCACTCAAGGGATTAACCTCATATTACAACTGTGTTAAAAACAGCGTCAGGATACTCTATATCCAGCGTCTTTCAAACTTTCGTTTGAAATCTGCCGGTTATGGTTTACGCCCGGTCGCTACAATATACACTTCACGCGAACGGGCGCGAGAAGAGTCCGGCTTACGAACTTTGACCTTCGTAAACAGGGAGCGAATCTCTCTTAGATACTCATCGAAGCCTTCGCCCTGGAACACCTTCACTACAAAACTACCACCTGGCGCTAATACATCACGAGCCATTCCAAGCGCCAGTTCCACCAGATACATGGCCCGGGGAATATCCACCGCCGGTGTTCCACACATATTTGGCGCCATATCGGACATGACAACTTGTACTTTACTGTCACCTACACGCTCAAGTAACGCTTTCAGGACTAATTCATCACGAAAGTCGCCCTGAAGGAAGTCCACACCAACGATTGGATCCATAGGTAAAAGATCGCAAGCAATGATGCGGCCGCTGTTACCGATCTGCGTAACCGCGTATTGCGACCAGCCACCGGGTGCAGCGCCGAGGTCAACTATCGTCATCCCCGGTTTAAAAATCTTGTCACTTTGCTGTATTTCATCAAGTTTAAACCAGGCACGGGAACGTAACCCCTTTTTCTGTGCCTGCTGAACATATTTATCGCTAAAGTGTTCCTGAAGCCAACGACTTGAGCTGGCAGAACGCTTTTTACCTGTCATTTAACATTCCCATTTCGGGTTCATCGTACTTCGCGACGTAAAAATCGACGCGGTAGTTTGGCGATATATGGGAGATGGCGGTAGAATGAACCGTTTTCAATCCCAACGTAAGCAAAAAAATACGATGAATCTGAGTACTAAACAAAAACAGCACCTGAAAGGTCTGGCACATCCGCTCAAGCCGGTAGTTATGCTTGGCAACAATGGTTTGACCGAAGGGGTACTGGCCGAGATTGAACAAGCGTTAGAGCACCATGAACTTATCAAGGTGAAGATCGCCTCGGAAGATCGCGAAACTAAAACCTTGATCGTGGAAGCTATCGTGCGCGAAACCGGCGCCTGTAATGTACAGGTCATCGGTAAAACGCTGGTTCTGTACCGCCCGACTAAAGAGCGTAAAATCTCGCTGCCACGCTAAGAATATCCTGGTTATCGACACAACTTTGTGTAAATCGAGGGTTTTCTGCGGGTAGACGAGCAAAATGCCATGCTCCGGACGCTGATAAAAGGCCGCTACGCGGCCTTTTTCCTTTCTTTACAATCCATCAACATCGTAGCGTTAAATTCGAATTAAAGGTACTCAACCTTAAGAATTTCGAATTCGACTTCCCCGCCCGGTGTACGGATAACCACCACATCGTCCTGCTCTTTACCGATTAAACCACGTGCAATCGGTGAGTTTACAGAAATCAGATTTTGCTTAAAATCGGCCTCGTCATCGCCAACGATACGATAAGTTTGCTCTTCATCCGTATCGAGATTCAGAACGCTGACCGTCGAACCAAAAATCACCCGGCCATTGTTGGGCATTTTGGTGATATCGATGACCTGCGCGTTCGACAGCTTCGCTTCGATATCCTTAATGCGACCTTCACAGAAGCCCTGCTGTTCACGGGCAGCATGATACTCAGCATTTTCTTTCAGATCGCCGTGCTCGCGGGCCTCAGCGATGGCCGCGATGATTTCAGGACGACGTACGGACTTCAGAAAATCCAGTTCTTCGCGCAGTTTTTCAGCGCCACGTAAGGTCATCGGAATAGCTTGCATTTGTTATACCTCTTTTTCATTCCTTCATGGAGCAGACAACGCCGCTCCGCAGCCGGTCAAGACTTGAGCAGGGCCGGAGCAAAAGAAAACCGACCCGGAAAGTCATCCCCAGGCCAGCAGCAATTTTCAATTTGATACGTATTTTACCCTGAAGTTCACTATGGGTCATCGTTTACTTTACAGGGCGATGCACCGTAGTATGACGGACTGGTTTCAGGTTGTTAGCGCGAGATTATGCGATTTTCCAGATTTATCATCGGATTGACTGCCGGTATAGCGCTTAGCGCTCAGGCGGCGAATATTGACGAGTACATCAATCAGCTTCCTGCGGGCGCAAACCTTGCCTTTATGGCGCAGAAGGTGGGATCCCCGACGCCGGAGATAGACTACCATAGCCAGCAGATGGCGCTCCCCGCCAGCACCCAAAAAGTGATAACCGCGCTTGCTGCGCTGCTGCAGCTGGGTCCGGACTTCCGCTTCACCACGACGCTGGAAACGAAAGGCAGCCTCGATGGCGGCGTCCTGAAAGGCAACCTCATTGCGCGCTTTGGCGGCGATCCTACCCTCAGGCGTCAGGATATTCGTAATATGGTGGCCACGCTGAAGAAAGCAGGCGTCCAGCGAATTGAAGGTAATGTGCTGATCGATACCTCCATCTTCGCCAGCCATGACAAAGCGCCCGGCTGGCCATGGAACGATATGACGCAGTGCTTTAGCGCCCCGCCGGCGGCGGCGATTGTCGATCGGAACTGCTTCTCCATCTCGCTCTATAGCGCGCAAAAGCCGGGCGATCTGGCGTTTATTCGCGTGGCGTCTTACTACCCGGTGACCATGTTCAGCCAGGTGCGCACGCTGCCCCGGGGCTCTTCTGAAGCCCAGTACTGTGAGCTTGACGTGGTTCCCGGCGATCTGAACCGTTACACCCTGACCGGCTGTCTGCCGCAGCGCAGCGAGCCGCTGCCGCTGGCTTTTGCCATTCAGGATGGCGCCAGCTACGCCGGTGCGATTCTGAAAGCTGAGCTGACCGACGCTGACATCACCTGGAGCGGCACGCTGCTGCGCCAGACGCTGGCAAACGATCCGGGTACCGTCCTGGCAAGTACACAATCTGCGCCGCTGCACGATCTGCTGCGTATTATGCTGAAAAAATCGGACAACATGATCGCCGATACGGTATTCCGCACCATTGGGCACGCTCGCTTCAGCGTACCGGGTACCTGGCGAGCCGGTTCCGATGCGGTACGGCAGATCTTACGTCAGCAGGCCGGCGTCGATCTCGGGAATACCATCATTGCCGATGGCTCAGGTCTGTCGCGCCATAACCTCATCGCACCCGCGACGATGATGCAGGTGCTGCAGTACATCGCCCAGCACGATAATGAACTCAACTTTATCTCGATGCTGCCTCTGGCCGGCCATGATGGTTCTCTGCAGTACCGCGCAGGCCTGCATCAGGCAGGTGTCGATGGCAAAGTCTCGGCGAAAACGGGTTCACTGCAGGGGGTGTATAACCTGGCCGGTTTCATCACGACGGCCAGCGGGCAGAAGATGGCGTTCGTGCAATACCTGTCTGGCTACGCCGTGCCTCCGGCCGACCAGCGTAATCGCCGCATTCCACTGGTGCGGTTCGAAAGCCGATTGTACAAAGACCTCTATCAGAACAACTAAAGCAAAAGGGCCGCATCATTGGCGGCCCTTTTCGTTTGTTCAGGATTAACGTTTGTAGATGAATTCGACGCCTTCTTCGTCGTCTTCGTCCCAATCATCATCCCAGTCTTCATCATCTTCCACTTCAGCTTCTTCAAGCTGCTGGCGGTGATAGTCGTCCCACATAAACTCGACTTTTTCGGCAGGCTTCGCTTCTTCCGCATGCACAATCGGGTTTTCGATGATAAAGGTCATCACGTCCCAGCACAGGTCTTTTACGCCCTGCTGGCTGGCCGCCGAAATCAGGTAGAACTTATCTTCCCAGCCCAGCGCCTGCGCGATAGCTTTCGCTTTCGCTTCCGCCTCTGCTTTGTCCATCAGGTCAATCTTGTTAAAGACCAGCCAGCGCGGCTTAGAAGCCAGTTTCTCACTGTATTTTTCCAGCTCACCGATAATAATCCGCGCGTTCTCCACCGGATCGGAACCATCAATCGGCTCGATATCGATGAGATGCAGCAGCACGCGGCAGCGCTCCAGGTGCTTCAGGAAGCGAATACCGAGACCCGCGCCTTCAGCGGCGCCTTCAATCAGCCCCGGGATATCCGCCACCACGAAGCTCTTCTCGTTGTCCATACGCACCACGCCGAGGCTCGGCACCAGCGTAGTAAACGGATAGTCAGCGACTTTAGGCTTCGCGGCGGAAACGGCACGAATAAAGGTCGATTTACCCGCATTCGGCATTCCCAGCATGCCGACGTCCGCCAGCAGCATCAGCTCCAGCTGCAGATCGCGCTTATCGCCCGGCGTCCCCATCGTCTTTTGACGTGGAGTACGGTTAACGGACGATTTGAAACGGGTGTTACCCAGACCGTGCCAGCCGCCTTTGGCGACCATCAGGCGCTGACCGTGCTTGGTCATATCACCCATCGTCTCGCCGGTGCCCTGATCGATGACGCGAGTCCCTACCGGTACCTTCACCGTTACGTCTTTACCGCGTTTACCGGTACAGTCACGGCTCTGACCGTTCTGCCCGCGCTCAGCGCGGAAAGACTTCTCAAAACGGTAGTCGATCAGGGTGTTGAGGTTTTCGTCCGCCTCAAGCCAGACGTCGCCGCCGTCACCGCCGTCACCGCCGTCCGGGCCGCCTCTCGGGATATATTTTTCGCGGCGGAAGCTAACGCAACCATTGCCGCCATCGCCTGCTACGACCAGGATCGTTGCTTCATCAACAAACTTCATTTTACTCTCCGTAAATCATTCGCCTGAGCGGGGGAGCGGCACAACCGCTTCTCGCTTACGCCATCGTCCCCAAAGACGATGACCGACGGCGGAATACATCGCGCCCGCAACCACGACAAACGCACCGAGATAACCCATCAGGTTCAACAGCGGTCTGGCGAAAACGTCGGGCCAGGCCAGTGATAATAAATCTGAAAACAGCAGCGTAAACAGCGGCGTTAAGGTAATCAACGCGCTCACCTGCGCCGCCTGCCAGCGCGCCATTGCTTCCGCCAGAGCGCCGTAGCCGACCAGGGTATTGAGCCCGCAAAAAACCAGACAGGCCAGCTGCCAGTCGCTTAATGCCAGCACCTGCGAAGGCTTCGCTAATGGCAATAGCGATATCGTACATAAAGTGTACAGCAAAAAAAGGATTTGCTGTGATGCCAGACGGCGCAATAACACCTTTTGCGCGACGCCGTAGCACACCCACACCGTCGCCGCACCTACGCCGAAAATTACCCCCCACGTGTAGTCCGTCAGGCGGGTAAAAATCTCGATCAGGCTGGTGTTAAAAAACATCACCAGACCGCTCACCAGCATTAGCGCTCCCACAACCTGAGTGCCGCGCATTTTCTCTTTAAGGACAAAAACGCTGGCCACCATCATGCCGACCGGAGACAGCTGGCCAATCACCTGGGAAGCGGTGGGGCTGAGATATTGCAAGGAAGAACTAAACAGAATGAAGTTACCGAACAAACCCGCTGTCGCAATGACCAGCAGTACCAACCACCGCGGCTTGCGAAAAATCCGCAGCGGGGGCAGTTTTCTTTTCATGGCGAGGATAGCGCCAAGACCAAAACTTGCCATCAAAAAGCGGTAAAACACCACCGTCGGCGGTTCCATCACTTCAAGAACCTGCTTCATTGCTATCGGCAGGGCACCCCAGCACATCGCCGTGGTGAGCGCTAAAATAATGCCGATGCCGGCCTGCTGCTTCATGCCCGTTTTCCCTGCAGAAAATTTTCCGGGGTTTCAATGTAAAAAGCCCCGCAACACGTTGCGGGGCTTTAATCCGTTACCGGACCACGAAAAACTTACTCAGCAACGATGCTGATGTATTTACGGTTGTTCGGGCCTTTAACTTCGAATTTCACTTTACCGTCTGCTTTAGCAAACAGAGTGTGGTCACGACCGCAACCTACGTTAGTGCCAGCGTGGAATTTGGTACCACGTTGACGAACGATGATGCTACCCGCCAGAACGGATTCGCCACCGAAACGCTTAACGCCCAGGCGTTTAGCTTCTGAATCGCGACCGTTACGAGTTGAGCCGCCAGCCTTTTTATGTGCCATTTAAATCTCTCCTCAGGTCTTAGGCGCTGATGCCAGTAATTTTCACATCAGTGAACCACTGACGATGGCCCTGCTGCTTACGGTAGTGTTTACGACGACGAAACTTAACGATTTTAACTTTCTCGCCACGACCGTGTGCAACAACTTCAGCTTTGATTACGCCGCCCTCAACGAAAGGAACGCCGATTTTAATTTCTTCACCGTTTGCGATCATCAGCACTTCTGCGAACTCAACAGCTTCGCCAGTTGCGATGTCCAGCTTTTCCAGGCGAATGGTTTGACCTTCGCTTACTCGGTGTTGTTTACCACCACTTTGGAAAACCGCGTACATATAAAACTCCGCTTCCGCGCACCTCTTCGTATGATTCAGAGTGCGCTATAAATATTCACAATAGGGCGCGAATATTACGCAAAACGCGAGCCTTTGACAAGAGCGATCAGCGATCAACGCAGAAAAAAAACACAACTTTCACTCCAGCGTTTAACTACGGCAATTTTTCAGTACAATCATAGATTCTTTTAATTCTATCTTAATCCTTCTGTGATCCCATTCGGATACGCGGTAACAGGACATTTGGCCCGGCTTTTGCGATGAATTTAGAAAAAATCAATGAGTTAACCGCGCAGGATATGGCGGGCGTCAATGCGACAATTCTTGAGCAACTCGACTCTGATGTTCAGCTTATCAATCAGTTAGGCTATTACATTGTTAGCGGAGGCGGTAAACGCATTCGCCCGATGATTGCCGTACTGGCCGCGCGTGCCGTTGGATATCAGGGAAACGCTCACGTCGCCATTGCCGCGCTGATCGAATTTATCCATACCGCCACCCTGCTGCATGATGATGTCGTCGATGAGTCTGATATGCGCCGGGGAAAAGCCACCGCAAACGCCGCTTTTGGCAATGCGGCTAGCGTGCTGGTCGGTGATTTTATCTACACCCGCGCCTTTCAGATGATGACCAGCCTTGGGTCATTGAGAGTGCTGGAAGTGATGTCGGAAGCCGTTAACGTCATTGCCGAAGGGGAAGTCCTGCAGCTGATGAACGTTAACGACCCGGATATCACTGAAGAAAACTACATGCGGGTCATTTACAGCAAGACCGCACGTTTGTTTGAAGCCGCAGCCCAGTGCTCCGGCATTCTGGCCGACTGCAGCGCGGAACAAGAGAAAGCGTTACAGGATTACGGACGCTATCTGGGTACCGCTTTCCAGCTGATCGACGATCTGCTTGATTACAGTTCAGACGGTGAGCGTCTGGGTAAAAACGTCGGTGACGATCTGAATGAAGGCAAACCCACCCTTCCGCTGCTGCATGCTATGCAACACGGCAACGCAGAGCAGTCCGCCATGATCCGTGGGGCGATTGAGCAGGGTAATGGCCGTCATCTTCTCGACGCCGTACTGGAAACGATGGCAACCTGCGGCTCGCTGGAATGGACCCAAAAACGCGCGGAGGAAGAGGCTGATAAAGCGATTGCCGCGCTTCAGGTCCTTCCCGATTCTCCGTGGCGTGAAGCGCTAATCGGTCTTGCCCACATCGCTGTGCAACGCGATCACTAACCCCTCCTCTTGCTTTCCCGCGCAAACCGCGGGAAAGTTCCAGTAAGCGTCAAAAAACCAAGAACCAGCCGTATCCCTTGATATATTCCTAATATCAAACCCATTAAAAGAACTTGTTAGAACATTACTGGAACCCACGGTATAGTCATTTTGTCGTCCATTAAGGACGCCAGGCATGTTTATTACCAGGAGAATTTATGGATAAGTTCATCGACTGGCATCCGGCGGATATTATTGCCGGATTACGCAAAAAAGGGACGTCGCTGGCAGCTGAATCGCGGCGTAATGGTTTAAGTTCTTCAACGCTCGCCAATGCGCTGACCCGGCCCTGGCCCAAGGGCGAGCTGATTATTGCTAACGCGCTGGAAACCGATCCGTGGGTAATATGGCCATCGCGCTATCACGATCCCCATACCCATCAGTTTATCGACAGAACGCAAATGATGCGCCCAAGGAAGAACAACAAGTAAAGCGAGGTTGCAGACAACAGCCCCCGGACAAACGTCAGAGGGCTGCTGCTACGGCTTATTCGCCTTTGACGCGTTCGATATTCGCACCAAGCGCCTGAAGCTTGTCTTCGATACGTTCGTAGCCGCGGTCAATGTGGTAAATACGATCGACAATCGTCGTACCTTCCGCAATACAGCCCGCCAGTACCAGGCTGGCTG
This sequence comes from Klebsiella sp. CB_Kp196, assembly GCF_040061575.1. Classification (NCBI taxonomy): domain Bacteria; kingdom Pseudomonadati; phylum Pseudomonadota; class Gammaproteobacteria; order Enterobacterales; family Enterobacteriaceae; genus Klebsiella; species Klebsiella sp. CB_Kp196. The sequence goes on along the minus strand of NZ_JBEAFH010000033.1, from coordinate 37,443 downwards.
ACGCACGCAGATCCGTCGCCATCACCTGGGCGCCAGAAAGCTGCTTCACGCCGTGGCAAATCGCCGTATTGCTCTCGATTTCCGCATGCGCGCCCATACGGATCAGTTCCGGGATATGCATGAAACGGTTTTCGAAGATCGTCTCGGTGATCACGCCGGTGCCCTCGGCAACCAGATTCAGCAAGGTGAACTGAGCCTGCATGTCGGTCGGGAAGCCTGGATGTGGGGCAGTACGCACGTTGACGGCCTTCGGACGATTGCCGTGCATGTCCAGGCTAATCCAGTCTTCGCCCGTTTCGATATCCGCACCGGCGTCGCGTAGCTTAGCCAGAACCGCATCAAGGGTATCCGGCTGGGCATTGCGGCACAGGATCTTACCGCCAGAAATCGCCGCCGCCACCAGGAACGTCCCGGTTTCAATACGATCCGGCAGAACGCGGTAGACGCCGCCGCCGAGGCGCGCTACGCCTTCGATGGTGATGCGATCGGTACCCTGACCTTTGATCTTCGCACCCAGCGTGTTGAGAAAGTTCGCGGTATCGACAATTTCCGGCTCGCGCGCGGCGTTTTCGATAACGGTCGTACCTTCCGCCAGCGTCGCAGCGCTCATGATGGTCACGGTAGCGCCAACGCTGACCTTATCCATCACAATATGCGCGCCTTTCAGACGTCCATTAACCGACGCCTTGACATAACCTTCTTCCAGCTTGATTTCCGCACCCAGCTGCTCAAGGCCGGTAATGTGTAAATCAACGGGGCGCGCGCCGATGGCGCAGCCCCCGGGAAGAGAAACCTGCCCCTGGCCAAAACGCGCCACCAGCGGTCCCAGCGCCCAAATAGACGCGCGCATGGTTTTGACGAGGTCATACGGAGCACAGAAAACGTCGACCGGGCCGGCATCGATCCATACGGAGCCGTTGCGCTTAACGTTCGCGCCCAGCTGGCTCAGCAGTTTCATGGTGGTATCGATGTCTTTCAGCTTCGGTACGTTTTGGATCTCAATCGGCTCTTCGGCTAATAGCGCGGCAAAGAGGATTGGCAGGGCGGCGTTTTTCGCGCCGGAAATGGTGACCTCGCCCTGAAGACGAGTTGGCCCCTGAACACGGAATTTATCCATTGATTCTGTTCTCTGTTAAGAATTCACATACGCTGCGGGGAACATCCCCACAGCTTATAAGCCATTAAGTTTGCGGTCTCGCGCCCACTCCTGCGGAGTAAACGCTTTAATCGACAGAGCATGGATGCGGTTATCGGCAATATATTCCATCAGCGGGGCATAGATAGCCTGTTGCTTCTTGACCCGACTCATGCCGTCGAACATCTCACCCACAGCAATAACCTGAAAGTGGCTGCCATCGCCAGAGACGTGGACTTCCTGAAGGGAGAGTGCGTTCATCAGCACGGTCTGAATTTCATGATTTTCCATGGGCTACATTTATCTGATAGTGAAAACAGCCCAACATCTTAGAGGAAAGTGGCGCCGTCTTAAACAAGCAAAAAGCCCCATCGAAAAGTTTGATGGGGCTTTCAGAATAGCTTCAGCACTAAGGCACTGAAAAAGTTATGGGATCATATCAGCAGGAAGGTTATACAACCTGACCAGGGTTTGCAGATTTTCACTCTTCCCGGTCAACTTCGCTTCCCCGCCCTGCCGACGAACCAGTGCGATAAAATGCACTAATAGCGCCAGCCCGGCGGTGTCCACGCGGGTCACGGCGCTCAGGTCGATGGCAGACACGCCATCCGTCGCCTGCGCGCGCGCTTCCCACAGCGGGACCAAAAGATCCTGGTCCAGCTCTCCGCGCAGCGCCAGCGTCTCACCATCGCGCGCCCAGCTCAGCTGCCCGGTCATTATTTTTTCTGTTCCAGCGTAATCGGCTGCGCTGAGCTTGCCTTCAGCTGCGCCGTCAGACCATCAACGCCTTTAGTACGCAGCAGATCGCTCCACTCGTTTTGTTTAGTGGTGATCATGCTCACCCCTTCCGCAATCATGTCGTACGCCTGCCAGTTACCGGTCTGGGTATTTTTACGCCACTGGAAATCCAGGCGCACCGGCGGACGACCATTCGGATCAAGGATGGTGACGCGGATAGGAACAATGGTCGCGCTGCCCAAAGGCTGCTCAGGGGCAATCTGATAGGTCTGACCGTGATACATCGCCAGCGCCTGGCCATAGGCCTGCTTCAGATATTCGCGGAAGGCGGCAAAATAGGCTTCACGCTGCGCCGGGGTCGCTTCTTTGTAATAACGACCTAACACCAGCGCGCCGGCGTATTTCACCTGAACATAGGGCAGCAGTTCCTGATCGACGATATCGCGCAGGTAGTTCGGGTTGGCCTGAATCTTCGGCTGCTCGTTCTTGAGGCGATCGAAGGTTTTCTGCGCCGCTTCGTCCATCAGCTTGTACGGATTGGACTGATCCGCGGCGGTGGCCGCAGTCAAGGGGGCAATCACCAGCATGGCGACCATTAGTAAGCGTTTAAACATATCTTAACTCTCCTGAAATTAGTGCGTCGTGCCGGCTGGCGGCGTAGCGTCAGTATGACTCTCTCCAGCAGCCTGTTCATCGCCAGAATTCTTATTGTCGCTACCTTTACTGTTATAAAGGAACTGGCCTATCAAATCTTCCAGCACCATTGCGGATTTGGTGTCCTGAATGGTACCGCCATCTTTAAGGATAGTGGTTCCCAGCTCAGGATCTTCAAACCCGATATTCATCGCCAGGTACTGTTCGCCCAGCAGACCGGAAGTTCGGATCGCCAGCGAGCTGGTATCCGGAATATGGTTGTAGCGCTCATCAATATCGAGCGCGACGCGAGGCAGGTAGGTCTTAGGATCGAGCGTAATATCCGCCACGCGTCCAACGACAACGCCGCCAATCCGCACCGGAGAGCGCGCTTTGAGACCGCCGATATTGTCAAAAGTGGCATAGAGCCGATAAGTCGGTTCGGTACGTAAAGAGGTTACGTTTGCCGCCTTCAGGCAGACAAACAGCGCGGCCAGCAGCGCAACCAGTAAAAACACCCCTACCCAGATTTCATTTTTTCTCGTTTGCATGAACTCAATTCCCAAACATCAGCGCAGTCAGCACAAAATCCAGCCCCAGAACCGCCAGCGACGCATGCACCACGGTACGCGTCGTCGCCCGGCTAATCCCGGCGGAAGTGGGGATAGCGTCATAACCGTTAAATAACGCGATCCATGTTACCGTAATGGCGAAAACCAGGCTCTTAATCAGGCAGTTAACCAGATCCATCCGCCAGTCAACGGCGTTTTGCATCGCGCTCCAGAAGAATCCGCCATCGATGCCCTTCCAGCTGACACCGACCAGCGAGCCGCCCCAAACGCCGACCGCCACAAAAATAATCGTTAACAACGGCAGTGAAATCACCCCCGCCCAGAAACGCGGAGAGATCACGCGGCGAAGCGGGTCGACCGCCATCATCTCCATACTGGAGAGCTGCTCCGTTGCGCGCATCAGGCCAATTTCAGCAGTCAGCGCCGAGCCGGCACGCCCGGCAAACAGCAGCGCGGCGACCACCGGTCCCAGCTCACGCAGCAGCGACAGCGCCACCAGCATGCCCAGACTGGTTTCGGCGCTATAGGTGGTCAACACCAGATAGCCCTGCAGACCCAGCACCATACCGATAAACAGCCCCGATACAATGATGATCAGCATCGATAGCACGCCAACGTTGTACAGCTGACGCACCAGCAGCGGCGCATGCTTGCGAAACTCAGGCTTGCCCACAACCGCGTTGAAGAGCATTAATCCAGCACGCCCGAACGTCGCGATAGTTTTTATACCGCGATGCCCAAGCGCGGCTAGCGCATTTAACAACATGAGTCGCTTAACTCCCTTTGCCCAATAAATCATGATGATAATCACCCGCCGGATAGCGGAACGGCACCGGGCCGTCGGCGATACCATCAATGAACTGACGAACCCGAGGATCGGCATTTTCACGCAGCGACTGCGCGCTCCCATGCGCTACGACCTTTTTGTCCGCCACGATATATGCAAAGTCCGCGATGCTGAGCACCTCCGGCACATCATGCGAAACCACGATACAGGTGACACCCAGGGTGCTATTGAGTTCAGAAATCAGCTTCACCAGCACCCCCATCGTAATGGGGTCCTGCCCGACAAAGGGCTCATCGAACATGATTAAATCAGGTTCGAGCGCAATCGCCCTCGCCAGGGCGGCACGGCGCGCCATGCCGCCGGAAAGCTCAGAAGGCATCAGCTTCGCGGCTCCGCGTAGCCCAACGGCTTCCAGCTTCATCATCACCGTGGTGTGCAGCAGCGCTTCCGGCAAACGCGTATGCTCGCGCAGCGGATAAGCGACGTTATCGAACACATTCAGATCGGTGAACAGCGCGCCGGACTGAAACAGCATGCTCATGCGCTTGCGGACGGTATACAGGCGCGAACGCGACATCTGCGGTACGTTTTCACCATCAAACAGGATCTCGCCTTTATCGGGCGGGATCTGACCGCCGATGAGACGTAACAGGGTGGTTTTGCCGATCCCTGATGGCCCCATTATCGCGGTGATCTTGCCGCGGGGTACCGATAGCGAGATATCATCGAAGATCACGCGATCGCCCCTCGAGAAGCGAATACCGCGCACTTCGACTAGATTCGCCGAACTCTGGCTCATAAAATCATCCTTACTAGACACCCGTCGGGCTAAGCATGGCGCTTTCTTTCACCACAAACCCAACATTTTTACAGAATCTTACCCGCCCGGGTTAGCGAAAGCTGGCATTTGTTTTACTTTTGGCACACATAAAGTCAAAATTAAGAATTCGTTACGCTGCCTACGGACGGCCAGCGAGGCGACGATTATACCTGAAGAAAGGACTTTAGATGCTCTTAGCGACGGCTCTGTTAATTATTGGTTTATTGCTGGTTGTCTACAGCGCCGATCGTCTGGTCTACGCCGCTTCAATACTCTGCCGTATGCTGGGGATCCCTCCCCTGATTATTGGCATGACGGTAGTCAGCATCGGTACCAGTTTGCCGGAAGTGATTGTTTCCGCCGCCGCTTCCCTGCATGGGCAAACCGATCTGGCGATCGGCACCGCTCTCGGATCGAATATCACCAATATCCTGCTGATCCTCGGCCTCACCGCGCTGTTTCAACCTTTTACCGTGCATTCTGATATCCTGCGCCGCGAATTGCCGTTAATGTTGCTGGTTAGTTTACTGGCAGGATTTGTGCTGTACGACGGCCAGCTTACGCGGATAGACGGCCTTTTTTTGCTGGCGCTGGCCATTCTGTGGCTGCTGTTTACCCTTAAAATTGCCCGCCTTGCGGAACGCCAGGGTAACGACAGCCTGACCCGTGAACAGCTGGCGGAGCTGCCGCGAGAAGGCTCGCTTCCCGTCGCGCTGCTCTGGTTGGGCGTCGCGATGATTGTGATGCCGATGGCTACGCGGATGGTGGTCGATAACGCCACGGTGCTGGCAAACTTTTTTGCTATCAGCGAACTGACCGTCGGCTTAACGGTCGTCGCTATCGGCACCAGCCTGCCCGAGCTGGCCACGGCCATCGCCGGAGCGCGAAAAGGCGAAAATGACATCGCTATCGGCAATATCATTGGCGCTAATATTCTTAATATTGTACTGGTCCTCGGGCTCCCCGCGCTGATTGCGCCAGGCACCTTTGCCGCCGAGGCCTTTACCCGCGATTATGGCGTCATGCTGCTGGTCAGCCTGATCTTCGCCGCGCTGTGCTGGCGCCGTAAGCAGCAGCCCGGTCGCCTTGCCGGTGCCCTGCTGCTGGGTGGTTTTGTGCTTTGGTTAGCGATGCTGTACTGGACAGCGCCGCTCTTCGTTGAATGATTCGGGATAACATTATGTCGCAAATAGATTTGCCAGCGGATTTTGACTTTCAACGGGCAGGCCGCGAGGTTCTGGACATTGAACGTGAAGGTCTGGCCCAGCTCGATCAATACATTAATGAAGATTTTACCCGTGCCTGTGAGACCATTTTCCGCTGTACCGGTAAAGTTGTGGTGATGGGAATGGGGAAATCCGGCCATATCGGGCGAAAAATGGCAGCCACTTTCGCCAGTACCGGAACGTCATCTTTCTTCGTTCATCCCGGTGAGGCCGCGCACGGCGATTTAGGCATGGTAACTCCATGCGACGTGGTGATCGCGCTATCCAACTCGGGCGAGTCAAATGAAATCCTCGCCCTGATTCCGGTGCTTAAGCGCCAGCAGGTGGCGCTGATTTGTATCACCAGCCGACCGGAAAGCAGCATGGCGCGCGCGGCGGATATTCATCTGTGCGTGAAGGTGCCCAAAGAGGCCTGCCCGTTAGGGCTGGCCCCCACGTCAAGCACCACCGCCGCGCTGGTCATGGGCGATGCCCTTGCCGTAGCGCTGCTGGAAGCCCGCGGTTTTACCGCTGAAGATTTTGCGCTATCGCACCCTGGCGGCGCTCTGGGCCGTAAGCTACTGCTGCGGGTCAATGATATCATGCACACCGGCGATGAAATTCCGCACGTTGGCCTGGAGGCCACGCTCCGCGATGCGTTGCTGGAAATCACGCGCAAAAATTTAGGCATGACCGCCATTTGCGATGATGAAATGAATATCATCGGCATCTTCACCGATGGCGATCTGCGCCGCGTATTTGATACCGGCATTGATATGCGTAACGCCAGTATTGCCGAAGTGATGACGCGAGGCGGAATCCGCATCCGTCCCGGCACGCTGGCCGTTGATGCGCTGAACCTGATGCAGTCCCGTCATATCACCTGCGTGCTGGTTGCTGATGGCGACCGTCTGGTAGGTGTGATACATATGCACGATCTCCTGCGCGCGGGCGTAGTGTAAGTAAGGAAAAAATAATGAATAATGCTGATGCCCTGATAGCGACCTGCTACGGGCCGGTAAGCCAGGACTTTCTTGACCGGGCGGCGAAGATCCGTTTATTGATACTTGATGTAGACGGCGTTTTGTCCGACGGTCTTATCTATATGGGTAACAACGGCGAAGAGCTGAAGGCGTTTAACGTGCGCGACGGCTACGGTATCCGCTGCGCCCTGACTTCAGATATTGAAGTGGCGATAATTACCGGGCGAAACGCTAAACTGGTGGAAGATCGCTGCCAAACGCTGGGCATTAAGCATCTCTACCAGGGGCAGTCGGATAAGCTGCTGGCGTTTCGTGAACTACTCAATAAACTGGCCGTTAGCGCGGATGAAGTCGCCTACATTGGCGACGATCTGATCGACTGGCCGGTGATGGCTGAAGTAGGTTTAAGCATAGCGGTAGCCGATGCGCATCCGCTGCTGCTCCCGCGCGCGGATTACGTTACTCGTATCAACGGGGGTCGCGGAGCGGTACGCGAAGTGTGCGATTTGCTACTATTGGCGCAGGGCAAGCTGGATGAGGCCAAAGGGCAATCTATATGAGTAAAACCAGACGTTGGGTTATCATTTTACTGTCGCTGGTCGCGCTGATCCTGATCGGCCTGAACCTGGCGAGTACGGACGATACCACCCAGCAAGCGATCAATCCTGACGATCCAACGTATACCAGCGAGCATACTGATACCGTCGTGTATAGCCCCGAAGGGGCGCTTAACTACCGGCTCATCGCGGAACACGTGGAGTATTTTTCCGAACAGCAGCTCTCGTGGTTCACAAAACCGGTGATGACCACCTTTGATACCAATAAAGTACCAACCTGGTCTATCAAAGCGGATAAAGCTAAGTTGACGAATGACCGCATGCTGTATCTTTACGGGCACGTTGAGGTAAATGCGCTGACGGCGGATTCTCAACTGCGCAAAATTACGACGGATAACGCCCAGATAAACCTGGTGACGCAGGATGTTACCTCCGATGACATGGTGACGTTGTACGGAACAACATTTAATTCCAGCGGCCTGAAAATGCGCGGGAACCTGCGCAGTAAAAATGCCGAGCTGATTGAAAAGGTTAGAACCTCATATGAAATTCAGAACAAACAAACTCAGCCTTAAGATTGCGCTCGCCAGCGCCTTACTGGCCGCCAGCCTGTCGGCACAGGCAAAGACAGGTGATACCGATCAGCCGATTCACATTGAATCCGATCAGCAGTCGCTGGATATGCAGGGTAACGTCGTCACCTTTACGGGGAATGTTGTCGTCACTCAGGGAACGATCAAAATCAACGCCGACAAAGTTGTTGTGACCCGTCCGGGTGGAGAGAAAGGCAAAGAGGTTATTGATGGCTACGGTAACCCGGCCACCTTCTACCAGATGCAGGACAACGGTAAGCCGGTAAAAGGCCGCGCGTCGAAAATGCATTATGAACTGCAAAACGACTTTGTCGTCCTGACCGGCAATGCGCATCTGGAACAGATCGATAGCAATATCCAGGGCGACAAAATCACTTACCTGGTGAAAGAGCAAAAAATGCAGGCCTTCAGCAATAAAGGCGGGCGCGTGACCACGGTTCTGGTTCCTTCGCAGCTGCAGGACAAGGGTAGCGATCAGTCAAAGAAGGGTAAGTAATTCGTTATGGCAACATTAACTGCAAAGAATCTTGCTAAAGCCTATAAAGGCCGCCGCGTTGTAGAAGACGTCAGCCTGACCGTGAATTCGGGCGAGATTGTTGGTCTGCTCGGTCCGAACGGTGCGGGTAAAACCACCACGTTCTATATGGTCGTTGGTATCGTACCGCGCGACGCCGGCAACATTATCATCGATGATGAAGATATCAGCCTGCTGCCCCTGCACGCGCGCGCGCGTCGCGGAATCGGCTATTTGCCGCAGGAGGCCTCCATATTCCGCCGCCTGAGCGTTTACGATAACCTGATGGCGGTACTGCAGATTCGCGACGACCTGAGCAACGAGCAGCGTGAAGACCGGGCGAAAGAGCTGATGGAGGAGTTTCACATTGAGCATCTGCGCGATAGCCTCGGCCAGGCGCTCTCCGGTGGTGAACGCCGCCGCGTCGAGATCGCCCGCGCGCTGGCCGCTAACCCGAAATTTATCCTGCTGGATGAACCCTTCGCCGGCGTGGACCCCATCTCCGTCATCGATATCAAACGCATTATTGAACACCTGCGCGACAGCGGTCTTGGCGTCCTGATAACCGACCATAACGTCCGGGAAACGCTGGCCGTGTGTGAGCGTGCTTATATCGTCAGCCAGGGCCACCTGATAGCTCACGGTACGCCACAGCAAATCCTTGAAGACGAGCAGGTTAAGCGCGTGTATCTTGGGGAAGACTTCAGACTCTGATAGGGTAGAGGTTACAGACGTTTTAGCCGGAGATATTGGCCCTGAATATGAAGCAAGGTTTGCAATTAAGGCTAAGCCAACAGCTTGCCATGACGCCACAACTGCAGCAGGCGATTCGTCTACTGCAGCTGTCCACGTTAGAACTCCAGCAAGAACTCCAGCAGGCGCTGGACAGCAACCCGTTGCTGGAGCAAACCGATCTTCACGATGAGGTAGAAACCAAAGAGGCCGAAGATCGTGAGTCTCTGGATACCGTCGATGCCCTTGAGCAGAAAGACATGCCCGAAGAGCTGCCGCTTGATGCCAGCTGGGATGAGATTTACACCGCCGGAACGCCGTCAGGCAACGGCGTTGATTATCAGGATGATGAACTGCCCGTCTACCAGGGCGAGACCACGCAAAGCCTGCAGGATTATCTGATGTGGCAGGTTGAACTGACGCCCTTCACCGATACCGATCGCGCCATCGCGACCTCTATCGTCGATGCCGTTGATGATACTGGCTACCTGACCGTTCCTGTCGAAGACATCGTGGAAAGTATTGGCGATGATGAAATCGGGCTTGAAGAAGTAGAAGCGGTTCTCAAGCGCATACAGCGCTTCGATCCCGTCGGCGTGGCGGCAAAAGATTTACGCGATTGCCTGCTGGTTCAGCTTTCACAGTTTGCCAAAGAGACGCCGTGGATTGATGAAGCTCGCCTGATCATCAGCGATCACCTTGATCTGCTTGCCAATCACGACTTCCGTAGCCTGATGCGCGTGACCCGCCTCAAAGAAGACGTGCTAAAGGAAGCGGTAAATCTGATCCAATCGCTGGATCCGCGCCCGGGCCAGTCGATCCAGACTGGCGAGCCAGAATACGTCATTCCTGACGTTCTGGTGCGTAAAGTGAACGATCGTTGGATCGTTGAGCTCAATTCAGATAGCCTTCCGCGCCTGAAGATCAACCAGCACTATGCCGCCATGGGTAACAGTACGCGCAATGACGCTGACGGCCAGTTTATCCGCAGCAACCTGCAGGAAGCGCGCTGGCTTATCAAGAGCCTGGAGAGCCGCAACGACACCCTTCTGCGCGTCAGCCGCTGCATTGTCGAACAGCAGCAGGCTTTTTTTGAACAAGGTGAAGAGTTTATGAAACCGATGGTGCTGGCGGACATCGCTCAGGCCGTCGAAATGCATGAATCCACCATTTCACGCGTTACTACGCAAAAATACCTGCACAGTCCGCGCGGTATTTTTGAGCTGAAGTATTTCTTCTCCAGCCATGTGAACACCGAAGGCGGCGGCGAAGCATCGTCGACGGCCATTCGTGCGCTGGTGAAGAAATTAATCGCCGCGGAAAACCCCGCGAAACCATTGAGTGACAGTAAGCTCACCACCCTGCTATCCGATCAGGGTATTATGGTGGCGCGGCGAACCGTTGCTAAGTACCGAGAGTCTTTATCCATTCCGCCGTCAAATCAGCGTAAGCAGCTGGTTTGACCCAACCGATAAGGAAGACACTATGCAGCTCAACATTACAGGACACAACGTTGAAATAACCCCCGCGATGCGCGATTTCGTTACCGCGAAGTTCAGCAAACTGGAGCAGTTTTTCGACAGGATCAACCAGGTCTATATTGTGTTAAAAGTGGAGAAGGTGACGCAAATAGCGGACGCCAATCTGCATGTCAACGGTGGTGAAATCCATGCCAGTGCGGAAGGGCAGGATATGTATGCTGCGATCGATGGTCTTATCGATAAGCTGGCAAGACAGCTAACAAAACATAAAGATAAACTGAAACAACACTAATTGTCCGGGCAATAGCCTACGCCAACCGCCCGCAGGCGGTTGGCCAGGAGAGCTCAGGTGAAATTATGATAAATAACGATTCGGCTCTACAACTGAGCAATGTCCTTAACCAGGAATGTACCCGTAGCCAGGTTCACTGCCAGAGCAAAAAACGCGCGCTGGAAATCATCAGCGAGCTGGCGGCAAAGCAGTTAGGCTTACCGCCCCAGATCGTCTTCGAGGCGATCCTCACCCGTGAGAAAATGGGCAGTACCGGGATTGGCAACGGTATTGCGATCCCACACGGTAAACTCGAAGAGGATACGCTGCGGGCCGTGGGCGTTTTTGTTCAGTTGGAAACCCCAATTGCCTTCGATGCTATCGACAATCAACCCGTCGATCTGCTGTTTGCCCTTCTTGTCCCGGCCGATCAAACTAAAACGCATCTGCATACGCTCTCGCTGGTGGCGAAACGTCTGGCAGATAAAACTATTTGCCGCCGCCTGCGCGCTGCGCAAAGTGATGAAGAGCTGTATGAAATCATTACTGAAGCGGGAAGTAATAATGAGGCGTAACGGAAGTCGCACCTTACTCTTTTTCGTACTGAGGAGAAACGGTACATGGTACTGATGATCGTCAGCGGCCGTTCAGGGTCGGGGAAATCCGTCGCCCTGCGAGCGCTGGAAGATATGGGTTTTTACTGCGTCGATAACCTGCCGGTTGTGCTGTTGCCCGAGCTGGCGCGCTCGCTCGCCGACAGAAACATCTCGGCAGCCGTCAGCATTGACGTGCGTAACATGCCCGAGTCGCCGGAAATCTTCGAGCAGGCGATGAAAAATCTGCCCGCAGAATTTTCACCTCAGCTGCTGTTCCTGGATGCCGATCGTAACACCCTGATTCGCCGCTACAGCGACACGCGTCGTTTACATCCTCTGTCCAGTAAAAACCTGTCGCTGGAAAGCGCCATCGATGAAGAGAGCGACCTGCTGGAGCCTCTGCGTTCCCGCGCCGACCTGATCGTCGATACCTCAGAAATGTCGGTGCATGAGCTGGCAGAAATGCTGCGCACGCGTTTATTAGGCAAACGCGAGCGCGAACTGACGATGGTGTTTGAATCCTTTGGCTTTAAGCACGGTATACCTATCGATGCCGACTACGTTTTTGACGTGCGCTTTCTGCCGAACCCGCACTGGGATCCGAAGCTTCGTCCCATGACCGGCCTCGATAAGCCCGTCGCCGCCTTCCTCGACCGGCACACGGAAGTTCACAATTTTATCTACCAGACCCGCAGCTATCTTGAGCTATGGTTACCTATGCTGGAGACCAATAACCGCAGCTATTTGACGGTGGCCATTGGTTGTACCGGTGGTAAACACCGTTCGGTTTACATCGCCGAACAGCTGGCTGACTACTTCCGCTCGCGCGGTAAGAACGTGCAGTCTCGTCATCGGACGCTGGAAAAACGCAAATCATGACCGTTAAGCAAACCGTTGAAATCACCAATAAGCTGGGCATGCACGCTCGCCCGGCGATGAAGCTGTTTGAATTAATGCAGAACTATGATGCCGAGGTGCTGCTGCGTAATGATGAAGGTACCGAAGCGGAAGCAAATAGCGTGATTGCGCTGCTGATGCTCGATTCAGCTAAAGGGCGTCAGATCGAGATTGAAGCCAACGGCCCACAGGAAGTGGAGGCGCTGGCAGCGGTTATCGCGCTGTTCAACGCCGGGTTTGATGAGGATTAGCTTTCATTCCCCCGGCGGCAGCGTGCCTTCCGGGTTACCGGTTGTGAAATCATCAATGCAGCTTATTCGCCTGCATAAACCCTTCCCCACCTAACTGCCTCATCTGGCGCAGGATCCACGCCTGACGGCTGCGAACATAACCCGATGGCGCATCGGCGCGGAAGCGTATTGGGTTAGGCAGCACCGCAGCGAGCAGCGCGGCTTCGGAAGCCGTCAGTTTACTAGCCGGTTTGTGAAAATAGCGCTGCGACGCGGCTTCAACGCCAAACGTCCCCTCACCAAATTCAGCAATATTGAGATAGACCGTGAGGATCCGCTTTTTACTCCATACCGTCTCAATGCCGACGGTCAGTCCCGCCTCCAGCCCTTTTCTCAGCCAGCTGCGGCCGTCCCACAGAAACAGGTTTTTTGCCGTCTGTTGCGACAGGGTTGAGGCGCCGCGAATGCGGTTCTCATTGCGTTCATTATGCGCCAGCGCCTTCTCAATGGCCGTGACGTCAAATCCCCAGTGTTCCGGGAATTTCTGATCTTCTGCGGCAATAACCGCCAGCCCCATCCACGGCGAAATTTCATCCATGTCCACCCAGTCGGAATGGGCGAGGTAATGAAAATCCCCTGAAAGCCAGGCGCCGACCTGCCGCTCCAGCATCACCGCCGAAAAAGGAACAGGTACGAAGCTAAACAGGGCAATCCCGCCGCCCCATAGCACCGCACAAGCCAACAGCAGCCTCAGCACAAAGCGCTTAATCAACCGCAACGGCGAAAAGCGAAATGTCATGCCGTCAGAACCAATACGCGAGAGACCAGTTTTTCAATGCCGCTCGCCGCTTCGGCGATGTTCTGCGCCAGCATATACGCGGGGGTCGTCACCACTTTGTTGTCTTCATCCACCACAATATCGTCGACCGGGCAAGGCACGTGTTCAGCCCCCATCTCCTCAACCGCGTCGGCAGTATCAAGATCGGTACCAATGGTCACGCGTAGCGGTATAGCAAATATTTTCGGCAACAGTGCCGGAGCGATACAGATAAAGCCCAACGGTTTACCCGCCTGATGCATCGCCAGCGCCAGCGCCTTGAGATCGCGATCGACTTCACATTCGCTCCCCTGTGAAGCAAAGCTGCTGAGGTTCTTTGCTGCACCAAAACCGCCGGGGACGATCAGCGCATCCAGCGCATCCGCTCGGGCATTGGCCAAAGGCTGAATCTCTCCGCGTGCGATACGCGCCGCTTCCACGAGCACATTACGGCTTTCCGCCTGCGCTTCGCCGGTCAGGTGATTGATAACATCGGTTTGCACTTTATCTGGCGCATAGCAGATGGCGTGAGCGCCGCTGCGGGCTATTGCCAGCAGGGTAATGACGGCTTCATGAATTTCACTTCCGTCATAAACGCCGCAGCCGCTCAGCACCACACCAATTTTCTTCATCACATCAGCCCCTTAGTACAAGTTTATGAAAGCAGTCAAAAATTTTGAATTACTCGCTATGCTTCACATATTTTACTGTTTCATGTAACAAACTATTTAAGGTTTGCTATCTTAATGAGCGAGTAAGCCAAATCCTCAGGTTGCGCCGTGTAAAAAAATCACTCAAATGATTCTGGCGTAACGACCAGTTCCCTGGTGTTGGCGCAGTATTCGCGCACCCCGGTTTATCCGGGGTCATTTTTTATCTGCCGCCGCGACCCACGCTTTCAGCACCGCGACATCGTTTTGCCACTCTGATTTCATCTCTTCAACCCATTCACCCACGTTATCCGACCACGCAGGTAAATCCGGCGTTTGAATCTGCTGCCCTAACTGCTGGATATGGCGCAAACCGATTGAGCCCGCAGCCCCTTTAATCTTATGACCCTCATCGACAATGCCTTTCTGGTCGCGAGCGGTTAAATTGGATTCCAGGACCGCCAGGTAGCCCGGCATCATTCTTTCAAAAACGGCCAGACCGTCATTAATCAGCTTCGGCCCTACCAGTTCGATATACTGCTCAAGCATCGGAATATCCAGTACAGAAGCCGATTTACTGCTATCTACAGATGGCATTGCATTCTCCTCTTCTTCCGGCGCATCCCAGAATTTTTTGATAATCGCGGTTAATGCCGGAACCGATAATGGCTTACTAAGAACATCATCCATTCCCGCATCCAGATACTCTTTCTTGTTCTTCAGCACGTTAGCGGTAAGCGCCACCAGCGGCGGGAGCTCATCGGCGGCAAAGCGTTGTTTCAGCTGACGAGAAATATCGAGTCCAGTCATATCCGGCAGCTGAATATCAAGCAGAACCAGATCGTACTCGCCGGGTACAAACATCTCCAGCGCAGCCTTGCCGGTCATCGCCACATCCACGCTGTTGCCCAGCTTCTCCAGTACCGAGCGCGCCACGATAACGTTGAGCTCAATATCTTCCACTAGCAGCACGTTCAGCGCAGGTAATGGCATTTCATCTTCCGCCAGCGTGTCCTCGACCTCTTCAGCCACGGCCGGAGCGTGTACGGTAAGCGTAAAAGTCGCGCCTTTACCCGGGAGGCTGGTAACGCAAATATCACCGCCCATATTCCGCGCCAGGCGCCGCGATACGGCGAGGCCGATGCCGGTACCCGTCGCTGGCTTGCCGCCCTGGCTATCTTTCACCTGGTAATACATAGCGAAAATTTTATCCTGTTCCGCTTCAGGGATACCAATCCCTGAATCTTCTACTTCAAAGTGCAGGATGTCTCCTTCGTCATAGCGCACGCGGACGTTCACATTCCCGCCTTGCGGAGTAAATTTCACGGCATTACTAATAAGATTCCACAAGATTTGGCGCAAACGCGTTCCGTCGGTGATCACTTTATGCGGCAGCGGAAGCGTGGGGTCCAGCACAAAATGCAGGCCTTTCTGCTGCGCCTGCAGGCCGGAGAGGTTTTCCAGGTCGGCCAGGAAGCCGGTAAAGTCCACCGGCTGGTTATCCAGCTGAATTTTACGCCGCTCCATCTTATCCATCTCAATAATATCATTGAAGATATTACCCAGCGTTACCGCTGAGACGTGGATGGTTTTCAGATATCTTTCCTGTTCATCGGTAAGATCGGTATCCAGAAGGATTCGGCTAAGGCCTACGATGCCGTTAAGCGGCGTACGCAGCTCGTGGCTGATCGTTGAGATAAAGGTGGTCTTATCACGGCTGGCCCGCTCCAGCGCGTCCTGATAGCGCTTACGCTCCGTAATATCGCGGCCAAACCCCATCAGGCCGCGCCGCTTACCGACGCGGTCATAATAAGGCACTTTGCGGATTTCAAAGCAGGCCTTGCGCCCGTCCGGATAATCCAGCCACTGCTCGTAGGTGAGCGATACGTTATGGCGGAAGACTTTCTCATCCGTCTCCAGCACCTTCTCCGCCACCTCTTCGCTGTAAACATCCTGCGGCTTAAGATGAATAAGCTGCTTTTCACTTTTACCGGTCAACAGTTCCATGGCTCGGTTACAGCCAGAAAACTCTTTATCTTCATTACGATAGAAAACCAGGTCCGGAGAGGCATCCAGGAAGGAGCGCAAGAAGGAGGATTGCTGTTCCAGCTGAATTTGCGCCTCTTCACGCTCTTTCATCTCAATTTTCAGCTGCTCAAGCGTCGTTTCACGTTCCGCTTCCGCCTTTTCACGTTCGCCGATTTCCTGATTAAGCTGGGCGATGTTGTCCTTAAGCTGCACATTCAGCTTGAGATCGCGTTCGCGCATCTCCTCCAGTTTCTCCACCAGCCTCGAGAGGCGCTGCCGGGACTCTTCCAGCTGCTCAACCACCACCGACAGGAAATAGACCGCCCACGGGGTAATCAGCAAGCCAAAGAAGATGGAGCGGATCACATCAATACTTTCCACCTGGCCGTGCAGCACCATCGTCACGGCCATCTGCACAACGATCGCCAGCACCACCAGCGCAAAGGCCAGCAGCATTGAAAAGCGCACCAGACCCAGCTTCATCATCAGGTCAACATAATACTGCGCCAGCATACGGATTTGCTTCATAAGGGATTCCTTCGCGACAACTTCGCACAATAATACTCAATTCTGAGCAAGACGCTGTAAGTTGTGCCAAAAATGCGGGAAGGATTGTAGTTACGCGCCTGACGGTGGAGAGCCGTCAGCCGGAAAAGACGTTATTCGGCAGCAGCCGGAGAGATCCAGCAACGCCCGATGGCTGACCCCTGCACGCCGTATTCATTGAGATATTTATCCAGCTCAACCATCCCGGTCCAACGGTTCTCACACCACAGCGGCGCCAGCAACGTCGGGCGTCGGGCGCTGGCGGAGATACGGTGATAAATCACGTCTGGCGGAGTATGGCGAATCATCTCTCCTGCAGTGACCGTATACGCTTCCAGCGCAATACCGTTTAACCTGCCGGCCTGCCACGCCCTGGCCATGATACTGCCCTTCACAATATGAAGTGGATGCAGCTTAATGCCGTCTACGCCGGTCTCTACCACCTGCGCTAAGGTCTCCAGACATTCGCGCTGCCCTTCGCCCGGCAGGCCCACGATAAGGTGGCTACACACTTTGAGGCCGCGCTCGCGTGCCAGACGGGTGGTTCGCTGATAGCAGGCAAAATCGTGGCCGCGATTGATTCGGTGCAGCGTTTTATCATGCGCGGTCTGTAAACCCAGCTCGAGCCAGACTTCATACCCCTGCTCCCGATATTCAGTCAGCAGATCCAGTACCGCGCCGGGGACGCAGTCCGGGCGAGTCCCTACGCATAGCCCGACAATATTCGCCTGGCTGACCGCCTGCTGATACATAGCGCGCAGCACCTGCACCTCGGCAAAAGTGCTGGTATAAGCCTGGAAATAGGCCAGATAGCGCTTTGCACGATTCACCCGCTGCGCCTGATGGGCCAGCTGTTCCGCAATCGAGCGGTGCTGCTGCTCTTCATCGGCAAAAGAGGCCACATTACAGAACGTACAGCCGCCGCGACCAATAGTGCCATCGCGATTTGGGCAGCTAAATCCACCATGCAGCGTCAGTTTATGAACCTTTTCACCATAGCGGCGCATAAGATCCCCACCAAACATATTGACTAATTTTTGTAACTGCATAATCTGATAGACCGGCCTTAAGAAAGGGGCCAAGCCTGCCATTTTTAGCTACCGACGGCGATGACCTGGATCAATCGTCAACGCGGCTGCCTATCTCATTGCATAAACACTCAAGATAACTGCAATTTAATTCATCCGTATGGTAATGAGTTTTCCTTATATATAGCCGCTGATTTGCCATTATCTTTACCAGGGCATAAAACAGTATCAGTCACCGCAAATCAAACAAAAACCAGTTTAAAAAACTGCAATGAAAAAACAATTCAGCACAGAAGGATAATGTCTCGCCGTCGATATAGTGAGACAGATCACACTCAATTATGACGACCGGTACGTTTCCCTGGCATTTAAAATGCCATTATTTTCTTAAAAATCATTAAATTAGGTGTTGTATAGCACATTTTTGTATAAATAAGATTGCCATTTGACGTATGTGTGGATTCCCGATAAGTTGGGAATCCGCTGGAAGCTTTCTGGATGAGTGCTCTGCTCATCATATTTATGCAGTAATTGAGATTCCCTCTTAACAGCAAGTCCTCAAACTTGTGTACCGATGCGAAAAGGATTTAAAGAGGGCGAATGCGAGGTGTAAACCCCGTCGCCATGCTCTTTCTGTGCCCGTGCGCAATCGGTATCGGAGGGTGTCCCGTAGAGCCTGGGGAGGTTCACTGATATGTTGTACGATAAATCCCTTGAGAGGGATAACTGTGGTTTCGGCCTGATCGCCCACATAGAAGGCGAACCTAGCCACAAGGTAGTGCGAACCGCTATACACGCACTGGCCCGAATGCAGCACCGCGGCGCGATTCTTGCCGATGGAAAAACCGGCGACGGTTGTGGCTTGCTGCTACAAAAACCCGATCGTTTCTTCCGAATTGTTGCGGAAGAGCGCGGCTGGCGTTTAGCCAAAAATTATGCCGTTGGGATGCTGTTCCTTAATAAGGATCCTGAACTGGCCAAAGCGGCGCGCCGCATCGTCGAAGAAGAACTTCAACGCGAAACGCTGTCTATCGTCGGCTGGCGCGATGTGCCGACCAATGAAGGCGTTCTCGGTGAAATCGCCCTCTCCTCGCTGCCTCGTATTGAACAAATCTTTGTGAACGCCCCGGCTGGCTGGCGTCCGCGCGATATGGAACGCCGTTTATTCATCGCGCGTCGCCGTATCGAAAAGCGTCTGCAGGAAGATAAAGATTTCTACGTTTGCAGCCTGTCGAACCTGGTCAACATTTATAAAGGTCTGTGTATGCCGGCGGATCTGCCGCGCTTCTACCTGGACCTCGCGGACCTGCGCCTGGAGTCGGCAATCTGCCTGTTCCACCAGCGCTTTTCCACCAACACCGTGCCGCGCTGGCCGCTGGCGCAGCCGTTCCGCTATCTGGCGCACAACGGCGAGATCAACACCATCACCGGTAACCGCCAGTGGGCCCGCGCCCGTACCTATAAGTTCCAGACGCCGCTGATCCCGGATCTCCACGACGCCGCGCCGTTCGTCAATGAAACCGGCTCTGACTCCAGTTCGATGGATAACATGCTGGAGCTGCTGCTGGCGGGCGGGATGGACATTATCCGCGCTATGCGCCTGCTGGTTCCGCCAGCCTGGCAGAACAACCCGGATATGGATCCTGAGCTGCGTTCGTTCTTTGACTTTAACTCCATGCATATGGAACCGTGGGACGGCCCGGCGGGCATCGTGATGTCCGATGGTCGTTTCGCCGCCTGTAACCTCGACCGTAACGGCCTGCGTCCGGCGCGCTATGTGATCACGAAAGACAAGCTCATCACCTGCGCCTCCGAAGTCGGTATCTGGGATTACCAGCCGGATGAAGTGGTTGAAAAAGGCCGCGTCGGCCCGGGCGAGCTGATGGTTATCGATACCCGCGAGGGGCGTATTCTGCACTCCGCGGAAACCGACAACGATCTGAAAAGCCGTCACCCGTATAAAGAGTGGATGGCGAAAAACGTCCGTCGTCTGGTGCCGTTCGAAGAGCTGCCGGATGAAGAAGTCGGTAGCCGCCAGCTGGATGATGATACCCTCGCCAGCTACCAGAAACAGTTCAACTACAGCGCCGAAGAGCTGGACTCCGTCCTGCGCGTACTGGGTGAAAACGGCCAGGAAGCGGTCGGCTCAATGGGCGACGATACCCCATTTGCCGTGCTCTCCAGCCAGCCGCGTATCATTTACGATTACTTCCGCCAGCAGTTCGCGCAGGTGACCAACCCGCCGATCGACCCGCTGCGCGAAGCGCACGTCATGTCGCTGGCCACCAGCATCGGCCGTGAAATGAACGTCTTCTGCGAAGCGGAAGGCCAGGCGCACCGCCTGAGTTTCAAGTCGCCGATTCTGCTGTACTCCGATTTTAAACAGCTGACCACCATGGAAGAGGAGCACTATCGCGCCGACGTCCTGGATATCACTTTTGATGCCACCGAAACCACGCTGGCTGAAACCGTGAAGGCGCTGTGCGATAAAGCCGAACAAATGGTGCGCAGCGGTACCGTTCTGCTGGTGCTCTCTGACCGCAACATCGCCAAAAACCGTCTGCCGGTACCGGCTCCGATGGCGGTAGGCGCGATCCAGACCCGACTGGTCGATAAAAGCCTGCGCTGCGATGCCAACATTATTGTCGAAACCGCCAGCGCCCGCGATCCGCACCACTTTGCCGTGCTGCTCGGCTTCGGCGCGACGGCTATCTACCCGTATCTCGCCTATGAAACCCTGGCGAAGCTGGTGGATAACAAAGCCATCGACAAAGCGTACCGCGCGGTGATGCTGAACTATCGTAACGGCATCAACAAAGGTCTGTATAAGATCATGTCGAAGATGGGGATTTCGACCATTGCCTCATATCGCTGCTCGAAGCTATTTGAGGCGGTCGGTCTGCATCGCGAAGTGTCCGACCTGTGCTTCCAGGGCGTCGTCAGCCGTATCGGCGGCGCGGGCTTCGAGGATTTCCAGCAGGATCTGCTGAACCTGTCGAAACGTGCCTGGCTGGCGCGTAAACCGCTGGATCAGGGCGGCCTGCTGAAATACGTCCACGGCGGCGAATATCACGCCTATAACCCTGACGTGGTGCGCACGCTGCAACAAGCGGTACAAAGCGGCGAATACAGCGATTACCAGCAGTACGCGAAGCTGGTTAACGAGCGCCCGGCGGCAACGCTGCGCGATCTGCTGTGCGTAACGCCGGACGGAACCACGGTGAACCTGGACGACGTTGAGCCGGCCAGCGAACTGTTCAAACGCTTCGATACCGCGGCGATGTCTATAGGCGCGCTGAGCCCGGAAGCGCACGAAGCGCTGGCGGAAGCAATGAACAGCATCGGCGGTAACTCCAACTCCGGCGAAGGCGGCGAAGATCCGGCGCGCTACGGCACCAATAAAGTCTCGCGCATCAAGCAGGTCGCCTCCGGCCGCTTCGGCGTGACCCCGGCTTACCTGGTTAATGCTGACGTTATTCAGATTAAAGTCGCTCAGGGCGCGAAGCCCGGCGAAGGTGGCCAGCTGCCGGGTGATAAAGTCACCCCCTATATCGCCAAGCTGCGCTATTCCGTACCCGGCGTAACGCTGATCTCCCCGCCGCCGCACCACGATATTTACTCTATCGAGGATCTGGCTCAGCTGATTTTCGACCTGAAGCAGGTAAATCCGAAAGCGATGATCTCCGTGAAGCTGGTTTCTGAACCGGGCGTCGGGACTATCGCCACCGGCGTAGCCAAAGCCTATGCGGATTTGATCACCATTGCCGGCTACGACGGCGGCACCGGCGCCAGCCCGCTCTCTTCCGTGAAGTATGCGGGTTGTCCGTGGGAACTGGGACTGGTGGAAACCCAGCAGGCGCTGGTTGCCAACGGGCTGCGCCACAAAATTCGTCTGCAGGTGGACGGCGGTCTGAAAACCGGCCTTGATATCATCAAAGCGGCCATCCTCGGGGCTGAGAGCTTCGGCTTCGGTACCGGCCCGATGGTCGCGCTGGGCTGTAAATATCTGCGTATTTGCCACCTGAACAACTGCGCAACCGGCGTAGCGACTCAGGATGACAAACTGCGTAAGAACCACTATCACGGTCTGCCGTTTAAGGTCACCAACTACTTTGAATTCATCGCCCGCGAAACGCGCGAGCTGATGGCGCAGCTGGGCGTGAAGCGTCTGGTGGATCTGATTGGCCGTACCGACCTGCTGAAAGAGCTGGACGGTTTTACCGCCAAACAGCAGAAGCTGGATCTGAGCAAGCTGCTGGAAACCGCGGAGCCGCATCCCGGCAAAGCGCTGTACTGCACAGAGAACAATCCGCCGTTCGACAATGGCGTACTCAATGCTCAGCTGTTGCAGCAGGCAAAACCGTACGTTGACAGCAAGCAGAGCAAAACTTTCTGGTTCGATATCCGCAACACCGACCGCTCCGTTGGCGCATCGCTGTCCGGCTATATCGCCCAGACACACGGTGACCAAGGCCTGGCAGCCGATCCGATTATCGCCCACTTTAGCGGTACCGCGGGTCAGAGCTTCGGCGTGTGGAATGCCGGCGGCGTTGAGCTGCATCTGACCGGCGACGCGAACGACTATGTGGGTAAAGGGATGGCCGGCGGCCTGCTCGCCATTCGTCCTCCGGTAGGCTCGGCCTTCCGTAGCCATGAGGCCAGCATCATCGGCAACACCTGTCTGTACGGTGCGACCGGCGGTCGTCTGTATGCTGCGGGTCGTGCAGGCGAGCGTTTCGCGGTACGTAACTCCGGTGCGATCACCGTCGTCGAAGGCATTGGCGACAATGGCTGTGAATACATGACCGGCGGTATCGTCTGCGTGCTGGGCAAAACCGGCGTCAACTTTGGCGCAGGCATGACCGGCGGCTTTGGTTACGTTCTGGATGAAGACGGCGACTTCCGCAAACGCGTGAACCCTGAGCTGGTAGAAGTGCTGGACGTTGACTCTCTGGCCATCCATGAAGAGCACCTGCGCGGTTTAATTACCGAGCACGTGCAGCTTACCGGTTCGCAGCGCGGTGAAGAGATTCTGGCCAACTGGCCGGCCTTCTCAGCGAAGTTTGCGCTGGTTAAACCGAAGTCCAGCGATGTTAAAGCACTGTTGGGTCACCGTAGTCGTTCCGCAGCTGAGCTGCGGGTGCAGGCGCAGTAAGGGGTTAAGATGAGTCAGAATGTCTATCAATTTATCGACTTACAGCGAGTTGATCCGCCAAAGAAAGCGCTGAAGATCCGTAAAATTGAATTTGTGGAAATTTACGAGCCGTTTTCAGAAGGCCAGGCTAAAGCGCAGGCAGACCGCTGTCTGTCCTGCGGCAACCCGTACTGCGAATGGAAGTGCCCGGTTCATAACTACATCCCGAACTGGCTGAAGCTGGCCAACGAAGGGCGTATTTTTGAAGCGGCGGAGCTGTCGCATCAGACTAATACCCTACCGGAAGTGTGCGGGCGCGTTTGCCCGCAGGACCGCCTGTGCGAAGGTTCCTGCACGCTGAACGATGAGTTCGGCGCGGTAACCATCGGTAATATTGAGCGCTATATCAACGATAAAGCGTTCGAAATGGGCTGGCGTCCTGACCTTAGCGGCGTAAAACAAACCGGTAAAACCGTCGCCATCATCGGCGCGGGCCCGGCGGGCCTGGCGTGCGCCGACGTATTGACCCGTAACGGCGTGAAGGCGGTGGTCTTCGATCGCCATCCGGAGATCGGCGGCCTGCTGACCTTTGGTATTCCGGCCTTTAAGCTGGAGAAAGAGGTGATGACCCGTCGTCGCGAGATCTTTACCGGTATGGGCATCGAGTTCAAACTGAATATCGAAGTGGGCCGCGATGTACAGCTCGACGATCTGCTGAAAGATTACGATGCGGTGTTCCTCGGCGTCGGAACCTATCAGTCTATGCGCGGCGGGCTGGAAAACGAAGACGCCAGCGGGGTCTTTGATGCGCTGCCGTTCCTCATCGCCAATACCAAGCAGATCATGGGCTTTGGTGAAACGGCGGATGAACCGTACGTTAGCATGGAAGGCAAGCGCGTCGTGGTTCTCGGCGGTGGCGACACCGCAATGGACTGCGTGCGTACCTCGATCCGCCAGAACGCCACCCACGTCATCTGCGCCTATCGCCGTGATGAGGAGAACATGCCGGGATCGAAGCGCGAAGTGAAAAACGCGCGTGAAGAAGGCGTGGAATTCCAGTTCAACGTTCAACCGCTGGGCATTGAAGTGAATGCCAACGGTAAAGTCTGCGGCGTGAAGATGGCGCGTACGGAGATGGGCCAGCCGGATGCGAAAGGCCGCCGCCGCGCGGAAATCGTGGCCGGTTCTGAGCATGTGGTGCCCGCCGATGCCGTGGTGATGGCGTTTGGTTTCCGCCCACACAGCATGGAATGGCTGGCGAAGCACAGCGTCGAGCTCGATTCTCAGGGCCGCGTGATTGCGCCGGAAGGTAGCGACAACGCCTTCCAGACCAGCAACCCGAAAATCTTCGCCGGTGGCGATATCGTTCGCGGCTCTGACCTGGTGGTCACCGCGATTGCCGAAGGCCGTAAGGCGGCTGACGGCATCCTGAACTACCTGGAAGTGTAAAAAACAAAACGCCGGATGAGAAAATCGTCCGGCGTTTAGCTAAGTGCTATTTGATGAGCAGTCGCCAGGCGATATCCGCTTCAATTGTTGTGTTATCGGTATTTCCACTGAACATACTCTCGTTGAGCACGGGGAACAGCATCACGCGAAAACTCATCTGCTTCCCTTGCGGCACGACATTATTTTCTACGGCGATCACCGCCTCATTGTTACGCACATACAGAGGAGATGTTGTCCCGCTCTCCGGCGTAAAGTTCAGCTGGTCCGCTGTTTTTCCAGCGCTGTAGGACTTGCCATCAACGGTAATATTTTCAACCTTAAGCCCAACACCACCGCGAGCGCCAAACAAAAAGCGACCTTTCTCGCCAGCAGCACCCTGAACCAGCACCGCCATCTGATGCATTTCAGAACAGGAAACATTCACATTCACTTCCCACTCAGACAGTTTGTGCCAATTCTGGGTAGTAGAAACAATGTCATCACGGCGTATCTGGTTATAATCAATTTTTGTCCGGGAGAGCGTAATCTGGCACTCTTCGGCACGAACGGTGCCTGACAGCAGCATTCCCGCAGATAACAGCATCCCTATCCACTGATTCATCGACATACGCCGTCCACCTCTTCGTAAAATGCGTCTTCATCCCTCTTGTCGCTTAAGATGTAATCAATCTTGCACAGTCGGTTATTATCGTCGTCCATGACATACAGTGCCGAAACCTGCTCAGCCTCATTAAGGAAAACATGCCCGTCATCCACGCTGGTGACAATATAATTGCCTTTCTCATCAACGATGGATAATCCCTTATCCAGCGCCCTGTTATCCGCACGCTTAACGCGGATCATCACCCGACGGTTATTCAGGACTTTAAAACCGACTTCGCTCACCGAAGCATGCGCAGCTGCCACATACTTTGTTCCATTTGCCAGCGTCATACTCGCAGGCAGCTTGTTCGCGTCAATTTCAATGCGCGAATTACGCCACTCATTCAGCCCAGGGATAACAGCCTGCCCCCAATAATCGGTCCAGACCGTCCCCTGCGGAGTACTGATTTCAACGCCAGCTTTCGATTCACTCAGTTTTGCAATGGCAAACGTATTCCGAATGGTATAAGGCGTGAAGGTGACGCCGCTTTTATGCGCCGCAACCCCACCTGAGAGCGTGGCATTATAATTACGGTGGCGGGAACCCACGCGCCCGCCGCCAATGCCTAATCGAGTGTAATGTAAGTTAGTGCTCAGGTTGCCGTTAACGCTATTCTCACTCTCTCCCCTGTCCCGATCGACGGAGATATAGTAGTAAGAATCCTGTGACAGTGCGCCAGAGTTCTGTACGCCGTAGCTGTTACGGTTGCCTTGTTTACGCATATAGCTACTGACGCGCTGCGAACCGCCAAACGGAATGCTCAGGTTAACGTAGAGCAGATCATCATCCTGGCGCCCGTCTTTGTTCCCCATCGCTCTCTGCCAGTTAACAGAAACGGTGGCTCGATCGAAGCTCCTGCCCCATGAAAGCAACAGGTAGCGGGAATCATTACCCGCCCCTCTGCTTTGGTTGTAGTTAAAACCAGCGCTAAATGTCCCCCCAGGCGGCGTAAACCAGGCCAAACTGGTGGAATACGTATTGCTATAGGGTTGAAAATCATCGTTCAGCGCGTCCGTCAGTTCACGATAGCCGGGGGTAAAATGTGCCGCGCTCGCTGACGCACTTAAAGATTCTGCCAGCTTAAGTGAACTCTGTAGCTCAGTTTTCACACCGCTGTTTTTCTCGCCGAATTTTTCCTGGCTTGCGGCCACGCTGGTGGAGGCACTCCAGTTATCGGTCAACAGATATTCAGTATGGACGCCGCCGCCAAGGTAATTTTTCGTTGCCGCACCAGAAGCCAGCAGATTCAGCCGAGGCAATATACGCCAACCGTCAGAGAGGTTAAGCACCCAGGGATTTTCATAATCCCCTTTAATATCGCGTATCTGACCAAAAGAGGCGGCCAGGCCCTGCGGCCGGGAAAGCTTCCGCGCCATGACGGATGCGGCTGGAACAATAAAGCGATTGCTTGAACCATCGGATTCAATAACCGTCACCTCCAGTTCCACATTACTGCTCGCTATCGGTACATCATCGAGCGTGAACGGTCCGGCCGGAACCAGCGTGCTGTAGATAAGTCGTCCGCTCTGACGTACCTCCACGCGGGCCTGAGCATTATGCGCCATTCCTGCAACGCTGACGCCGCTTCCGCTGCCCTGCAAAGCACGGGTAGGCATCAGCTGTACGCCAACGATCGGGGCTCCGCTCAGGACATATGAGCTGGCATTGATCTCCCCGACCTGCGCAGTCATCTTCAACGCGTCAAAAACGTGCTCGGCAAAGGTGTAAACACTTTCAGCATTCTTATCGCCATTATCGTCGGTAAGGATATAGCGGCTACGCAACGACCAGTCGCTGATGTTTATGCCCCCTTCCAGACTGGCCTGAGAATAGAGATTGGTATCGCTGCCGCCATATTCGCTGCGGGTACTGAACAGGTCATAGTTGAGCAATCCAGCTATTCCGCCGTGCTGAAAGTTTTTGATATCACCATTCATCCCGTTCAGCGCCTCCGGCGGGAGATACAGTTCGACCATTTCCTGGCCTGGCAGGGCTTTCACTACCGCCTGCGCGTAGTCATTGACGATGTCATGGCACTCTTCATTCTTTTTCAGGGGGACCGGCATTAATCCGGAAAACTCAATAAAATCACGATCAACGCACAGCGTACCATCCTCGCCAAAACGCGCCGCGACGGTTCCTTTATCCTTACCGTTAATCTTCACCTGCACGGAATGCGTACCGGGGAGAAAGCGCGGAGCTCGCGCAAAATAACGGTTGAGATTGACATTCAATCCGCGTGACTGAATCATCTCGGTATCAAACGTTATCTCTTTGGCTTGTACA
The DNA here is from genome assembly GCF_040061575.1 of Klebsiella sp. CB_Kp196. NCBI lineage: Bacteria > Pseudomonadati > Pseudomonadota > Gammaproteobacteria > Enterobacterales > Enterobacteriaceae > Klebsiella > Klebsiella sp. CB_Kp196. The sequence goes on along the minus strand of NZ_JBEAFH010000033.1, from coordinate 10,118 downwards.
TCAACGGAACAGAGCGCAGCCAGCGGCAAGATTCCACACAATGACGCACAGGAGCGAGAAGTAAGACGGCGTTTTTTAAACATAGACGCTTCTTATTTTGCATTCAGGTCCGAAATAAAACTAGGCACTTCAATACCATAGCGGCTAGCAGGATAGAATTGAACTTTATTATCACCATTAATATTTTTTGAAACGGTGATATTTAACGTTTCTCCTGGCAAGATGTAACTTTTACTAATATGCCCCTTCGTACCAGAGGGAAGAAAAACTATCTCGGGAGCCAGACGAACGACATATTTATCAGGATTGACGACTTTTGCAGTATTTCCTGAGCCTGACCACTGCAGATACTTCCACGCATCAGTCACAACGGGAAGGCCCGCGGGGCGAATCAGCACGGGTAAATCCTGACGAATATTGAAGCCGATTTTAATTCTTTTATTTTCACTTTTTGGCGGAATGCCTTCAAACGTCACGCGTTTAAAATGCTCGACGTCCAATGGTTTATTATTCTGCAGAATAAAACGGATTTGTTGCGTTTGCCCGGGTTCTACGCGAACCACGGGTTGCGTAGGTATCAGCTTTAAATCCTTACTTTCATCAGGCAAATCAACAACCGTTGTATACAATAATGCGGGGTGCGCATCCGTATTTTTCACGTTCATTGTGCCACTGTGAGTCGCCTCATCAATGACTAATAAACTTGTTTCCGGCACCATTCCTTCAGAAAAAACAGAGAGTGAGACAAAAGAGAAAATAGAACAAATAATAATTCTGGCAGATGAATAATTAAAAAAACGCAAAACAAACCCCTTGGATAATTCACACCCCGTGTTAACCACGACAATAAAAATGGGAGCAGCCCAAAATAGTCGCTCCCATTTTATTAATAGCCTATGGTATCAATAATTACAGATAACGCAGGCTGATAGTCAGCTCGCCATCCAGCGCAGTGTCATCAGTAATAGCCAGCGTGCTGGTGTTTTGAATAGCCAGAGACGTTACCAGTGGGAAAGTCGCGGTTTTGAATGCAATCGGTGTTTCAGAACCGAAGGCCGCAACAGAAAAGTCGCGGAAAGAGCCTGCGGTGATACCGCCGGAGCCCTTGGCCCACTTAACACCTGTATCATAATAATCAGCGCTAATAGTGGTCACACCTTCGCCGTCAGCGGTTACGCTATCCACTTTTACGAACATGCCATAGGAACCAATATTGACGTTACCCGCCTTGCCCACGCCGTAAGTCACGCGCTCATCATCCAGGGAGTTACCAAGAGCAGTAGCATTTTCAACGGTTAATTTAGCATTAGAACTGCTACGCTCATCAATCAAATTCCAGGATAATTTGGTTGCGGCAGTACAGTTAATGGTCAGGTTGATATTTTTCTGCCCCAGCTGATTAACAGCTGTGGAAGATAATTCACCGAGATTAATCGTGCCATAGTCTACCACGCCGCCATTATCCAGAGTGGGTGTGCATGCTGCGTTTGTTAAAGTACCCTTTACTTTTAATACAGCAGTGGGATTAGCAGCAATAGCCGAAGTCGCGCTCATTGCCAGAATGGCAGCCAGAAGTGTTTTTTTCATAAGTCAATCCTTAACGTATAATATATTTACATATCTAATAAACGCATTTTAAAAGAAAGAGCGCGTCTTAAATACGAAACGGATAATACGTTAAAGGGTACAATAAAATACACTTAGAAAAATTAACTTTAAATGTAGAAGAACTTAATCAATAGTTAATTCTTATGATTACTTTTTTGCAACTCACGAAAACAAAAAAAACAATAATGAATCGTAGCAAAAAACCCAACGATTTTGCGCCTTAACATGGATATTCATTGACTTTAATTATAAAACCGCCATAAACGATAAAAATAATATTGATATATTTTATCATCATAGCGGCAATAAAACACCATTATTCCGAACAGTCATTTATAAGGAAAATAAGTTAATATCAAACGCTCGCATATTAGTTATATGAATTCAATAAATTCACATAAATTTCCCGCGCTATATTATAATTTCAACCGCACCCTGATTTATTACAGACTCATCAAGCTATTTCGCTCATCGGCAACCCAGCTTAATAGCTTAACTAAAGACGTACCAGATAGCGGATATACAGTTAAAAGGGGGTGGAAAGGGAATACAATCAACCCAGGAGCCCTACACGGAGTGTAGTAGAAATATGAGGTTTATTAGCGGAGTTTGAAATCAACGCCACGTCCCCGCATCGGAGAGTATGAAATAGAGAATTAAAGAGGGATGCTTTACGGCAATCACGGTGAATGGCAGAAAGTAAAACAGGCCCCGAAGGGCCTGATAAACATTATTTAACGACGCGCAGCGCCGGACGGCCGCCGCGAGGAGGCGGCGTATCGTCGGGATCGTCGTCGTGATTATCCGGCTTATCGCCATCGATCACCGACATGACCGTTTCGCTGTCAGGCAGCTCTTCGTCATCGTTCAGGCTAGTGACATCTTCATCATAAGCCGCTTCTGGTTCGAACATGGTTCCCGCACCATTCTCGCGCGCGTAAACCGCCAGCACGGCCGCCATCGGCACGGAGACATTGCGCGGCACGCCGCCAAAGCGCGCGTTAAAACGCACTTCGTCGTTGGCCAACTCGAGGTTACCGACAGCACGTGGGGCAATATTGAGAACAATTTGCCCATCGCGAGCGTACTCCATCGGGACCATTACGCCCGGCAGAGTGACGTCAACGACCAGATGCGGAGTCAGCTGGTTATCCAGCAGCCACTCATAGAACGCTCGTAACAGGTACGGGCGACGCGGCGTCAGCTGTGATACATCCATCATTTAGCCCCGACCGAGACGCATTTCACGTTCGGCTTCAGTTAAAGAAGCGAGGAAAGAGTCACGCTCAAACACGCGAGTCATATAGCCTTTAAGCTCTTTCGCGCCAGCACCGACCAGCTCTACGCCGAGAACCGGCAGACGCCACAGCAGCGGTGCCAGATAGCAGTCTACCAGGCTGAACTCATCGCTCAGGAAGTAGGGCTTCTGGGTGAATACTGGCGCAATCGCCTGCAGTTCTTCACGCAGCTGCTTACGCGCAGTATCAGCCTGCGCAGCGGTACCGGTCTGAATGGTATTCATCAACGAATACCAGTCCTTTTCGATACGGTGCATGTACAGACGGCTTTCCCCACGCGCCACCGGATAAACCGGCATTAGCGGCGGATGCGGGAAACGCTCATCCAGGTATTCCATAATGATGCGAGATTCCCACAGAGTGAGCTCACGATCCACAAGCGTCGGTACGCTTTGATTCGGGTTGAGGTCAATCAGATCCTGAGGCGGGTTGTCCTTCTCCACGTGCTCTATCTCAAAACTAACACCTTTTTCGGCCAGCACGATGCGGACCTGATGGCTATAGATGTCAGTAGGACCAGAAAACAGCGTCATTACCGAACGTTTGTTGGCAGCGACAGCCATGAAAACCTCCAGGTATATTCAGAATTTTTGTACTGCTGCCGACCACGCATGGCCAGCCAGATGTAAAAACCCCATTTGCGTGACTTCATTTCGTTCGTCATCCAAACAAAAAATGAACAATCACCTGCATTTGGGCAGAAAATTGGATGATAGTTTACCAGATTTTGAAGACGTTGTGGTGAGGGGATTCTGGAAATGCTGAAAAAGTGGTAATAATGGGGCGTTTGTAGAGGGAAAATGGCAAATTTATCCATAAAAAAACCCGCCGAAGCGGGTTTTTTCGCAAATTGTTCTGCGTGAGCAGAAAACAATTAACGTTTGGAGAACTGCGGACGACGACGTGCTTTACGCAGGCCGACTTTCTTACGTTCAACCTGACGAGCATCACGAGTAACGAAGCCAGCTTTACGCAGTTCGCCACGCAGGGACTCATCGTACTCCATCAGAGCGCGGGTGATACCGTGACGGATCGCACCAGCCTGACCAGAGATACCACCACCTTTAACGGTGATGTACAGATCTAATTTCTCAACCATGTCGACCAGTTCCAGCGGCTGACGAACTACCATGCGGGCAGTTTCACGACCGAAGTACTGTTCCAGAGAACGCTGGTTGATAACGATTTTACCGTTGCCCGGTTTGATGAAAACGCGAGCTGCGGAACTTTTGCGGCGACCGGTGCCGTAGTATTGATTTTCAGCCATTGCCTATAATCCCGATTAGATGTCAAGAACTTGCGGTTGCTGTGCCGCGTGGTTGTGCTCGTTACCCGCGTAAACTTTCAGCTTACGGTACATAGCACGACCCAGCGGGCCTTTTGGCAGCATGCCTTTAACCGCGATTTCAATCACACGCTCAGGACGGCGGGCAATCATCTCTTCAAAGGTCGCTTCTTTGATACCACCGATGTGGCCGGTGTGGTGGTAGTACATTTTGTCTTCGCGCTTGTTGCCGGTTACAGCAACTTTTTCTGCGTTCAGAACGATGATGTAATCACCGGTATCAACGTGCGGAGTGTATTCCGCTTTATGCTTGCCGCGCAGGCGCAGAGCCAGTTCGGAAGCCAGACGGCCCAGAGTTTTACCGGTCGCGTCAACAACATACCAGTCGCGTTTTACGGTTTCTGGTTTAGCTGTAAAAGTTTTCATTAAAAGCTTACCCAAATAAATAAGTTACACGTTGGTGAACACCCAAACGTTTAGTCAGTTGAGGTTCACACGACATTGTCCAGCAAACCTACCCCTTCGAATAGCCTATGCCGGCACATAGAAAGTTTTGGGAAAAAAACCTTCTCGTAACGTGGGGTCGCAAGATTATAGAGAAGTCGGGGTCAAAGATCGACCCCTTTATGTGATTTGTCCCCGGTTTTACCCCGCCAGGTGTTCCCGCTTCAGATACTCCTCGCTCTGCATCTCCTGCAGGCGCGATAAACAGCGCTGGAACTCGAATTTTAATCTCTCGCCCTGATAGATCTCATACAGCGGTACCGCCGCGCTGACCACCAGCTTGACGTGGCGCTCATAGAACTCATCGACCAGGGCGATAAAGCGCCGCGCCTCGCTCTCCATCAGCCCGGTCATCACCGGCACATCAAAGAGCATCACGGTATGAAACAGACGCGAGAGCGCAATATAGTCGTGCTGGCTACGCGCATCCACGCACAGCGTGGCGAAGGAAGCCGCCAGCGTCTGGTTCTCAACGCCCAGCGTCGGCAGCGGGCGATGGTTGATCTCCAGCGTTGGCATCTGCTCGCGCTTCGCCCCCGCTAGCGCCAGCCACAGTTTATCCATCTGCTGCTGCGTCTCAGCGTTCAGCGGCGACAGCCACAAATGCGCCTGGGTTAGCGTGCGCAGGCGGTAATCAATACCGGCGTCGACGTTCATCACATCGCAATGCTGTTTAATGGCGTCGATGGCGGGCAGGAAACGAGCGCGCTGAAGGCCGTTGCGGTACAGCTCGTCAGGCGGAATATTCGACGTCGCCACTAGGGTTATGCCGCGGGCAAACAGCGCTTTCATCAGGCCGCCCAGCAGCATTGCATCGGTAATATCAGAAACGAAAAACTCATCGAAGCAGAGCACATCGGTTTCAGCTTTAAAGCGATCCGCGACGATTTCCAGCGGATCGCTGTGCCCCTGCAGCGTCGTTAACTCTTCATGAACCCGCAGCATAAAGCGATGAAAGTGCAGACGTTGTTTACGTTCTCCCGGCAGACTTTGATAGAACAGATCCATCAACCAGGTTTTTCCTCTGCCGACGCCGCCCCACATGTAGAGGCCGCGAACGGCAGCCGTTTCGGCAACGGGTTCGCGCTTGCCCAGCAGTTTGCCGAATTTGGCCCGCAGACCGCCGCCGGTTTGCGGCGCGACCGAAGGTTTATTCTGCAGTTCTTGATAAATCGTATCGAGGCGGCTGACCGCTTCTCGCTGGACGTCGTCAGGTTGATGGCTCCCCTCCTTGAGAGAGGAAAGGTAACGCGATGTTGGGGACAGGCTTTGCATGATCTAATTGTTATTCCTTGAAAACCGTAATGCCGTAGCTCACGATTGACGAAAAAAAGGCCGCTCTACACTACGTGATGATACGCCAGGATTCCACTTCTGTGGAATTAGCGGTTATAGTGGCACTATCGGGCGCAGGCGGAGAGCCTCACAGCCACCCTACGGAACCACAAAACAACGGGAGATGTTCATGACCTGGGAATACGCGCTAATTGGGCTAGTTGTCGGCATCATTATCGGCGCCGTCGCGATGCGTTTTGGCAATCGCAAATTACGCCAACAGCAGGCGCTGCAGTTCGAACTGGAAAAGAATAAAGCAGAGCTGGAAGAGTACCGCGAAGAGCTGGTGAGCCATTTTGCCCGGAGCGCAGAGCTGCTGGATAACATGGCGCATGATTACCGCCAGCTGTATCAGCATATGGCGAAAAGCTCCAACAACCTGCTGCCGGACAGCATGGCGGACGCCAACCCGTTCCGTAATCGTCTGGAAGAGTCCGAAGCGGGCAACGATCAGGCCCCGGTCCAGATGCCGCGCGACTACTCTGAAGGCGCATCCGGTCTGCTGCGCGGCGGCGTAAAGCGCGACTAAACCGGCAACGACAGTAAAAATATTTTCCGGGCGCACCCTCTGCGCCCGTTTCCACCTTCCATCCCAGCTACAATTTAACGATTGCCCACGTTGTTACCGGGTCGAAAATTCAATAACATCGGGCCATTCGGGACGTTTCCCATACACCTTAGGTTACGAGAGCCAGCAACTAATGAATAAACCGACTTTGCTGTTGAGTGCGTTAGCGTTAAGCATTGGGTTGTCGTTGTCCGCCTTACCTCCGGCAGCAGCGTCTTTACCGACACAGGTTCCCGGCCAGGGCGCGTTGCCAAGCCTCGCGCCGATGCTGGAGAAAGTGTTGCCGGCGGTGGTGAGCGTACAGGTTGAGGGTACCGCGTCACCCGCGCAAAATATGCCGGAAGAGCTGAAGAAGTACTTTGGCGACAACGCGCCGCAAGAGCAGGCGCAGCCTTTTGAAGGCCTGGGCTCAGGGGTCATTATTGACGCTGCAAAAGGCTACGTGCTGACCAATAATCACGTCATTAATCAGGCCCAGAAAATCAGCGTCCAGCTCAACGACGGGCGTGAGTTCGATGCCAAACTGGTCGGCAGCGACGAGCAGAGCGATATCGCCCTGCTGCAGCTGCAAAAACCCAGCAACCTGACGCAAATCGCGATCGCCGACTCCGATAAACTGCGGGTGGGCGACTTCGCCGTCGCCGTCGGTAACCCGTTTGGCCTGGGCCAGACCGCCACTTCAGGGATTATTTCAGCCCTTGGCCGCAGCGGCCTGAACCTTGAGGGGCTGGAGAACTTTATCCAGACTGATGCCTCAATCAACCGCGGCAACTCCGGCGGCGCGCTGCTGAACCTCAACGGCGAGCTGATTGGTATCAATACCGCTATTCTGGCCCCGGGCGGCGGCAGCGTCGGCATTGGCTTCGCGATCCCCAGCAATATGGCGAAAATCCTCTCCCAGCAGCTTATTCAGTTTGGTGAAATCAAACGCGGCCTGCTGGGTATTAAAGGTATGGAAATGAGCGCGGATATCGCCAAAGCGATGAACCTTGACGTCCAGCGCGGCGCGTTCGTCAGCGAGGTGCTGCCAAACTCCGGATCGGCCAAAGCGGGAATTAAATCTGGTGACGTTATCGTCAGCCTCAACGGTAAACCGCTCAACAGCTTCGCCGAACTGCGTTCACGCATCGCCACGACCGAGCCGGGCACCAAAGTGAAGCTAGGACTCCTGCGCGAAGGAAAACCCGTTGAAGTGGAAGTCACTCTGGACAAGAGCACCTCTTCTTCCGCCAGCGCCGAGCTTATCGCACCGGCCCTGCAGGGCGCATCGTTAAGCGACGGTCAGATGAAAGACGGAACCAAAGGCATCGTCATTGATAATGTCGATAAAGGCAGCCCGGCCGCGCAGGCGGGCCTGCATAAAGACGATATCATTATTGGCCTCAACCGCGAGCGCGTGCGCTCCATTGCCGAACTGCGCAAAGTGCTCGAAAGCAAACCGACGGTGATTGCGCTGAACGTCATTCGCGGCAGCGAAAGCATCTATCTGCTGCTGCGTTAACTCGCCTTCCGGGCATCGCGTGCAGTGCGATGTCCGGACAAGACGTGTTATGCTGCGCCTGTCTATCCATCAACGATATCTGCATCATGCCTGGAAAGTTTTTACGTTCGATACTTATCGGTTTGATTGTCGGCGGCCTGCTGCTGGCCGTTATGCCTTCGCTGCGCCAGTGGCAGCTTTCGCCGACCACGCAGTACGATAGCGCGGATGAATCCCCCGCCAGCTATAATTCCGCCGTTCGCCGCGCCGCCCCAGCGGTCGTGAACGTCTATAACCGCGCCCTCAACAGCACCAGCCATAACCAGCTAACGCTCGGTTCCGGCGTGATCATGGATCAGCGCGGCTATATCCTGACCAATAAGCACGTTATCAACGATGCCGACCAGATTATTGTTGCTCTGCAGGATGGACGGGTCTTTGAAGCACTGCTGGTCGGCTCCGATACCCTCACCGATCTGGCGGTATTAAAAATCAACGCCAGCGGCGGCCTGCCGGTCATTCCGATTAATCCGAAACGCGTGCCGCATATCGGTGACGTCGTGCTGGCGATTGGCAACCCGTACAACCTCGGGCAAACCATTACCCAGGGCATTATCAGCGCCACCGGCCGTATCGGCCTGAACCCCACCGGGCGCCAGAACTTCCTGCAGACCGACGCGTCGATCAACCACGGTAACTCAGGCGGCGCGCTGGTGAACTCGCTGGGCGAGCTTATGGGTATCAACACCCTGTCATTTGATAAAAGCAACGACGGCGAAACGCCGGAGGGCATCGGCTTTGCGATCCCCTTCCAGCTGGCAACCAAGATTATGGATAAGCTGATCCGCGATGGCCGCGTGATTCGCGGCTATATAGGGATCAGCGGCCGCGAAATTGCGCCGATGCATGCGCAGGGCGGCGGCGGTATCGATCAGCTGCAGGGGATTGTGGTGAATGATGTTGCGCCGGAAGGCCCGGCCGCCCAGGCGGGTATCCGCGCCAACGACGTGATTATTTCCGTTAACGACAAGCCCGCCGTTTCCGCCCTCGAAACCATGGATCAGGTCGCAGAGATTCGTCCGGGTTCGGAAATTCCGGTGGTGATTATGCGCGACGATAAAAAAATCACGCTGCATATCGCCGTACAGGAATATCCGGCAACCAATTAACAGGCTCCCCCGCCGGGGGAGCACCTTTCAATCAGCAAATAGCGGCCCGGCCGGGAATGTCGCCAGAAACCCGGTTATGGCCAGCAGCGACCGCAGGTCAGGCCACGCAAACTGGCGCTCCCGCAGCTCGTCATCCAGCGTCATGAGCGCAAACTCGCCTTTATCCCCCAGAACGCCGCCCTGCCAGAGCAACCGTTGAGCCTGCTGCCGGGCCCAGGGGGAATCGCTCTTCCAGGCCAGCAGGTGCAGCAGCGCCTGCTGCAGACAGATGCCAGAAGGATGCTTATCCCGCAGCAGCCGCCGGTAAACCGGCAGCGATATGCTGCGTACGGTATAAAAACCGCTGCGGGTTTCGGCATCAGCATCCGCCACGCTGGCGCAATACTGACCGGCCAGATCGCATAGACGATTGTGCGTCAGCGGCTGGCCCAGGGCGTTCAGGCGACCCGCTGCGGCACACAGCAGCCCACTTCTTTGCATCCACGGCGTGGAGTCCCGAAATACCGCATCAGGTAGCGCCGGTTCTGTTTCAGCTGCTTTATTTTGCGTACCCGCCTCATAGCAATGGACAAAAAAATCATAGCCTCCGCGGGCAACTGATGGTTGCGCTAACAGGTTAAGCGCGGGCTGCAGTTGTTCAACTTCATCTACTGATGCCAGCATGTAATCGATAATGACATCTTTTGTCGATGCCCTGCTTTCGGGGCGTAATGTTATGGTTTCATTCATCAAAGCCTCCTTATAGGAAATCTCCCGGTGGCGCTGCGCTGACCGGTCTACGGGTCCGTGCAGTCTGGTAGCCCGGACAAGGCGCGTTAAGCGCCGCCTCCGGGATAATCCCCGGGTCGCGGCTGACGCCTTACCCGGGCTA